>DASQUK010000183.1:0-5360 GCA_035641315.1 Acidimicrobiales bacterium
ACCACCGTTGCCACCCCCGCCTCACGCGCCAGGATGGCCAGGTGTGACAGCACCGAGCCCGTCTCGGCGACGATGCCCTGCAGCCGCGACAGCAATGGCCCGAGGCCGGGCGCCAACGTCGTGGTGACGAGCACCGAGCCGGCGGGGGGATCGTCGGCGTCGTAGGTGACCGGGCCGGTGCCGGTGCCACCGCCCGCGCCGGTGCCGCCGCCAACCTCCATGGCACACTGCGCCCTGATCGGCCTGCCCAGGTCGGACAGCTGGAACCAGGCGGGCAGCGGGGCACCGAAGTCGTGGGCGTGGCTCGACACCAGGGCTGGCACGACCACCGCGCGCTTGGTGGCCACGGCCTCGACGTGCTCGAGGGTCATGTGGCGGATCAGCTCGGGCTCGGTCAGGTCGCCGGCGGCCGCGAGCCGCTCGCCCAGCTCCCAGGCGGCCCGCCCCGAGACCTCCTGCACCCAGCGGACGCGCAGCCGCAGCGCCTCGCGGAGGATGCCGTGGTCGCTGCACGCCTGGCAGGTCGTGGTGGTCGCCACCGCCATCGCCTCCTCGGGCAGGGCGGGCGCGGGCGCCACCTGCGGGCCCGTGAGCGCCAGGACCGACGGGCTGCGGGCGACGATCTCCTTGTCGCTCAGGCCATCCTGGCGGGCCTCGGCCAGCACCCGCAGGGCCACGGAGGCGCCGGTCATGCGGTTGCCGCCCGTATCGGTGAGCATGCCCATGAGGATCTCGTGCGCGTGCAGGGCCCGCAGGATGACCCGACCGCGGTGCAGCAGCGCGATGAGCTGGCGGCTCGTCAGCTGGCTCAGGGGCGGCACGGCTTCCAGGTCGGCGTCGGTGCGGTCGAGCAGGTGCTCGGCGAGCCGGGGCAGCGCGGACCGGAGCCGGCCGACCCGCCAGGCGCCCCGCAGGCGCCGGGAGGCGGGGATCGGGTTGAGCTTGTGCAGGATCGTCTGGCGGGGCTTGATCTCGCCGGCCAGGCGCAGGTCGATCGCGACGTGACCGTCGACGCAGACCACCACGTCGCTGGCGTCGACGTCGGCCTGGGTTGCGGCCCCGGCCAGGATGACGGCCTCGGCCACGGCCTCCCGCAGCGGCGGCACCCAGAGGTCGCGCTCCAGCTCGGTGAGGGGCGACGGGAACGTCTCGGCGACCGGGCCCGGGCCGTAGACCGGTCCCCGGGGCGTGCCCCTGACCTCGCTGGTGACCGGGCGGGACTGGAGCAGCCAAAGCTGCCTGTCGGTGGCGATGGCCCACTCGACGTCCTGCGGTCCACCGAAGACCGAGGCGACCCGGTCGGACAGCGCGACGAGGCCGCGCAGGTCGGCGCGGTCCAGCTTGGGGCCGTCGTTGGCGGCGAACTCGAGGATCTTGCAGGTCGACGCCTCGAGCAGGAAGCGCGACCCGTCGACCTCTCCGCTCACCAGGGGTTCGGGCCCGCCCCGCACGGCGCTGACCACCCGGCGGTCGGTACGGCCGGACACGGGATCGATCCCGAACATCACTCCGCCGAAGGTCGGCTCGATCAGCGGTTGGACCAGCACGGCGATGGGGTGCTCGGTCGCGCCGGCCCGCGTGCGGGAATCGAGCACCGCCGCCACCGCGGCGACGAACTCGTCGAAGCCGTCGATACCGATGATCGACTCGAACTGGCCGGCCATGGACGATTCGGCCATGTCCTCGACCACCGAGGAGCTGCGGGCCACGAGCGATCGGCGGTCGCCTTCGGCGCGCTCGAAGGCCTCCTTGACCGCGGCATGCTGTGCCACCTCGGCTCCGGCGTCGATGGCCTCGCAGAACGCGGTCGTGAGCACGACACCCGGCAGCGTGTCGAGGCCCGTGGTCGCTGCCCGCGCCAGCGCCGCCGACTTGCCACCGGTCAGGGCCGGGTCACGCGCCTCCTCGTCGCGCAGATCCACGACGAGGGGTCGTGCCGCCTCTACGCTCGGTGAGTCGGCGACCACCCCTTCCTTCATAGTGTCGGTTACTACACCGTTCACCGGAAGTTCGCCACCCCGTATCCCGGGGTCAGCCTTGCGGGACATCGAGCTCTCGCAGGGGAAGGCGGACCTGGAAGCGGGTGTCGCCCGGCTCCGACTCGAGGCGGATGTCGCCGTGGTGGCGGCCGACGACGATGCGCCAGGCGATGTCCAGCCCCAGGCCGGTGCCCTTGCCCATCGGCTTGGTGGTGAAGAAGGGCTCGAAGATGCGGCTGCGAACGTCATCGGGCACCCCGGGCCCGGTGTCGCCGATCTCGACCATGAGGCGGTCGTCGCCGTCGGGGCGGGTGCGGATCGTGAGCATGCCCTGTCCTTTCATGGCGTCCACCGCGTTGTCGATCAGGTTGGTCCACACCTGGTTGAGCTCGCCGGGAAAGGCGGCGATCTGCGGCAGGCTGCGGTCGTAGTCGCGGACGACCTCGATGCCGTCGCCGAGCTTGTGGCCGAGCATGGTCAGGGTGGCGTCGAGGCCCTCGTGGACGTCGAACGTCTGCAGCGGCGCCCGGTCCATCTGCGTGTACTGCTTGGCCGAGGCGAGCAGCGCCGAGATGCGACCGGCGGCGTCAGTGATCTCGTCGAGCAGGCTGTCGGACTCCAGGGCACGCACGGGATAGGACAGGCCGGACCCCAGATGCGGCTGTGGCAACGCCTCCGCGAAGCTCTCGAGCCAGCTCTGGTCGACCCCGGCGGCGACCAGGGTCGGTGCGATCTCCCAGGCCGCGTCCACGCCGTGGTCCTCGAGCCAATCGATGAGCTCCGCCTCCCGATCGGACGCCTCGAGCGGCGAGAGCGTCGGCGCGTTCCGGCGGTGCTCCAGCGCCCGCGCCGCCAGGTCGGCGATCGCCTCGAGCTGGGGCCCGGGGAGCTGGCTGCGGACCACCAGCCCGAGCTTCTCCCGCATCTCTGCCAGCATCTCCCGCAGCCGTGCGCTGGCGCTCATCACCGCCGCCACGGGGTTGTTGAGCTCGTGGGTGAGGCCGGCAGTCACCGAGCCGAGGGCCACGAGCCGTTCGTGCTGCTCGACGATCGCGCTGGCGTCGGCGCCCTGGGTCGCGGCGCCCTCGAGCAGATGGGCCGCCATGGGGAACCACTTCCACACCGCCTGGCCGAAGTCGCTGGCGGGGATCTCGAACAGGCGGCAGTCGGTGACCGCCCGGGCCGTGCTCAGGTACACCTTGGGCACGCCGCGGTCGGGGACGTAGGCGTTGAAGGCGCCGGTGTAGGCGCCGTAGTAGTCGGTGCGGAACAGCTCGAGCTCGCCGCCCTGCACCCGCTTGGACATGACGAGCGTGCCGGAGAGGAGCACGAGGAAGCACGAGGCGGGGGCGCCCTCGGCGTGGATGGTGGCGCCGCTCGGGTACTCGACGACCCGGCCGCGCTCGGCCAGCCAGCCGAGCTGGTCGTCGTTCAGGGCCTCGAACAGGAACAGGGTGCGCAGCTGCTCGGGCTTCAGCCGCTCGGGCCCACTCATGACAAGACCTCGACTCGGCCATAGGCCGGAGCCATTATTCGCCTTCGGCGGAGGGCGGGGAGCAAACGGGTGGCGCCGAGGATGCGGGCCGCTGCCGGCGCTTGTTGGCGCCGGCCGCGGTAGGCCCGCACCGCAGGCGACAGGACCCGTGAGCGCAGGGGAGCGGGCGGGCGTAGCCGGCTCACTGGTGCTCCAGGTAGCCGTGGATCAGCTGGATGGCCATTGCGCCCTCGCCCACCGCGGAGGCGACCCGCTTCACCGAGTTGGCCCGCACGTCGCCGGCGGCGAACACCCCCGGCACGCTGGCCTCGAGGTAGTAGGGGTCGCGGTCGAGCGGCCAGCCGTGGGGCCGGGTACCACTCTCGCCCCGCAGGTCGGGGCCGGTGAGCACGAACCCCCGCGCGTCCCGCCGGACCACCCCCTCGAGCCACTCCGTCCGGGGGGCGGCGCCAATGAACACGAAAAGGTAGCCAGCGGGCACCGTCTCGCTCTCGCCCGTCGAGCGGTTGCACAGCCGGATGGACTCGACGTGGTCGTCGCCCTGGACCCCGATCACCTCGGTCGAGAGCCGCACGTCGATGTTCGGGATCTCCTCGATCTGGCGGATGAGGTAGTACGACATCGACTTCTCGAGGCCATCCGCCCGCACCAGCAGCGTTACCTGCCGGGCGTGCCGGGACAGGAACACCGCCGCCTGGCCCGCCGAGTTGGCCCCGCCCACGATGAAGACGTCGTCGCCGGCGCAGGCGGGCGCCTCTGTCACCGCCGAGCCGTAGAACACCCCGCGGCCGGTCAGCTCCTTGGCGCCCGGCACCTCGAGCCGGCGGTAGGAGATCCCGGTGGCGAGCAGCACCGCGTGGGCCACCACCTCGCCGCCGTCGGCGAAGCGGACGCTGCGCGACGACGCCCGCACGTCCAGGCCCACCACGTCGCGGGTGGTGAGCACCTCGGCGCCGAACTTGTGGGCCTGGCGCCGGGCCCGGTCGGTGAGCTGGCCGCCGGTCACCCCGTCGGGGAATCCCAGGTAGTTCTCGATGCGGGAGCTCTGGCCCGCCTGTCCGCCGGTGGCCTGCCGCTCGACCAGCACGGTGCGCAGGCCCTCCGACGCCGCGTACACGGCCGCGCCCAGGCCGGCCGGTCCGCCACCGACGATCACGACGTCGTAGAAGTCGGTCGACGGCGTGGTCGACAGCCCCACCTTGGCCGCGAGGTCGCCGATGCTGGGGTCGACCAGGTAGTCGCTGTCGGGGGTGACCACCAGCGGGATGCTGGTGACGTCGACCCCGGCGGCGGCCAGCAGGCGTTGGCCCTCGGGCTCCTCACTGCTGAGCCAGCGGTAGGGCACGGAGTTGCGGGCTAGGAAGTCCCGCACCTCGAACGAGCGGGCCGACCAGCGGTGGCCGACCACCTTGGTCTGGGTGATCGGCTGCTCGTCGCTCGCCTGCCACATCTCGATGAGGGAGTCGACGACCGGGTAGAGCTTCTCCTCCGGAGGGTCCCACGGCTTGAGCAGGTAGTGGTCGAGGTCGACCACGTTGATGGCCTGGATGGCGGCGTCGGTGTCGGCGTACGCGGTGAGGAGCGCCCGCCGGGCGTGGGGGAACAGGTCCATCGCCTCCTCGAGGAACTCGAGGCCGCTCATCTCTGGCATGCGATGGTCGGCGAGCAACACCGCCACCAGGTCACCGCGCAGCTTCAGCTCGCGCAACGTCTCCAGCGCCTGGGGGCCGGACTCCGTCCGAACCACGCGGTAGTCCTCGCCGTACTGCCGGCGCAGGTCCCGAGCGACCGCGCGCGACACTCCCGGATCGTCATCGACGGTCAGGAGGATGGGTTTGCGGTCGGTGTCGGTCTCCATGCTCTTATCGACGCTCTCTGGCTCCGAA
>DASQUK010000184.1:0-3661 GCA_035641315.1 Acidimicrobiales bacterium
ACGGGACCCCGCCTACAGGATCTGGCTCAGGAACAGCTTCGTGCGCTCCTCGATGGGGTTGCGGAAGAAGTGCTCGGGCGTGCCGGCCTCGACGAACTCACCGTCGGCCATGAACACCATCCGATCCGCGACCTCGCGGGCGAAGCCCATCTCGTGGGTGATGACGATCATCGTCATCCCCCCGCGTGCCAGCTCCTTCATGACGTCGAGAACCTCGGCGATCATCTCGGGGTCGAGGGCCGACGTCGGCTCGTCGAAAAGCATGATCTTCGGTTGCATCGCCAGTGCCCGGCCGATCGCCACCCGCTGTTGCTGGCCGCCGGAGAGCTGACCGGGATACTTGTGGGCCTGCTCCGGGATCTTCACTCGATCCAGCATCTCGCGCGCCAGGTTGTCGGCGTCGGCCTTGCGCATGCGCCGCACCTGTCGGGGACCGAGCGCGACGTTCTCGAGCGCCGTGAGATGAGGGAACAGGTTGAACGACTGGAACACCATGCCCACCTCGCGGCGGATGCCCTGGATGTTGCGCAGGTCGTTGGTCATCTCGATGCCGTCGACGACGATGCGACCCCGGTCGTGCTGCTCGAGCCGGTTGATGCAGCGGATGAACGTCGACTTGCCCGACCCCGACGGGCCGATGACAACGACCACCTCCTGGCGGCCCACGACCAGGTCGCAACCGCGCAGGGCCTGGAAGTCGCCGAACCACTTCTCGACCTTCACGCACTCGATCATCGGCTCGCCGGTGCCACCGGCCACGGTCGCCGCCTCGATCAAGGAACTGGTCATCGACGTTCTCCAAGCCCGAGCCGGTGCTCGATTCGCCGGCTCTCTCGCGACATGGTGTACGAGCCCGCCCAGTAGATCAGGGCGACGAAGGTGAAGGTCACGGTGTGCAGGCGCAGGCCGAGGAACTCGGGTTGCGCAGTCGTGTTCCTCGCCGCCTCGAGCAGCTCGAAGAACCCGAGGATCGCCAGCAGCGACGTGTCCTTGAACAGGCTGATGAACTGGCCGACCATCGCCGGGATCACCGCCCGCAGCGCCTGGGGCAGCACGATCAGGCGCGTCACCTTCCAGGGGGCCAGCCCCAGCGCCTGCGCCGCCTCGTACTGGCCGCGGGGGATGGCCTGGAGCCCGCCCCGCAGGGTCTCGGCGATGTAGGCCGACTCGAACAGCGTGACGGCGATGAGGGCCCGGGTGAGGGCGGCCGGTGGCTCGACCGTGTTCGGGTAGAGCAGGGGCACGACGTAGTGGCCCATGAACAGCAGCGCCACGAGCGGGACACCGCGGATCAGCTCGATGTAGGTGACGGTCATGCCTCGCAGCGCCGGCAGCGACGACCGGCGGCCGAGGGCCACGACGACCCCCAAGGGGAACGACAGGGCGATGCCCGCCACGGTCACGTACACCGTCAGGAGCAGCCCACCCCAGTCGCCCGTGCCGACCCCGCCGAAGCCCGAGACGAGCTGCATGGCAGCCACGACGCCCACCAGCAGGGCCAGCCAAGTGAACCGGGCCAGCCAGGCGCCCCGGCGGCCCAACCACCGCGTCACCACCAGGATCGCCAAGCCCGCCAGCGTGAGCAGCGTCGGCGGCCACGTGCGTGTCTGCGACAGGATCACGGCGAGGGCGGCGAGGGCCGGCCAGTAGCGCCGGAGCCAGTCCCAGCGGCCCGGGCGCGCCACGGCTCGGCCCGCGGCTCGGGCCTCCCGCTCGGCGTGGGCGACGATCGCGCCGCTGAGCAGGCCCGCAAGCGCGGCCAGGATGTAGAGGGCCCCCCACAGCCGCCACGCCTCGTCGACCGGGAAGCGGCCGCCGATCATGAAGAGCCGCAGGTTGCTGCGGATGATCTCCCAGTCCGACGATATGGCCACGAACCAGGCGAGGCGGTACGCGCCGTACGCCAGCACCACGCCGAAGACCACGGTGAGCACCGAGCCCGACGGCGTGGCGAACAGGTTCTGGCGCATCCATTGCCGGGGGGTCAGGTGCACCTCGGGCCGGCCGGTGGGGACCGGGCTCGGGATCGGCAGCGGCTCGACGGTGGGGGGAGCGCCGGGGATCTCGACGACGGGCTCCATCAGCGCTCGACCAGTTGGATCCGGCGGTTGAACACGTTCAGCAGCAGCGAGGTTGTCAACGAGAACATCAGGTAGATGGCCATGACGATGGCGAACATCTGCAGCGCCGGCGCCCGGGCCCCGGTCAGGCGGAACGCCAGGCCGGCGACGTCGGAGTAGGCGACGGCGATCCCCAGCGACGTGTTCTTGGTGAGGCTGAGGTACTGGTTGATGGTCGGGGGCACGGCGATGCGGAAGGCCTGGGGCAGGATGACGAAGCGCAGCCGCTGGAAGTCGCTCAGGCCGATGGCCGTGGCCGCCTCGGCCTGGCCGTGGGGCACCGCCTGGATGCTGCCGCGCACGATCTCGGCGATGTGACTGCCGTGGTAGAGCGCGAGCGCGCCGGTCAGTGCCACGTACGGGATGTTGAGCGATGCGCCGCCCGCGATCGACCGCCCGCCAGCCTCGGGGCGCGACAAGGTGACCGGTCCGCCGAGCGCGAAGTAGCCCACGACGGCCACGACGAGGATCAACCCACCACCCCACAGCACCCGGTGGTGGGGGGCTCCGGTGGCGTCGGAGATGCGGGTCCGCCACGCGGCGACGGCGAGGGCGCCGGCCAGCGCGACGCCGAGCAGCACCGCGTACAAAGTGAGGGTGTCACCGGCGACCGGGGAGACCACGCTGATCCCGCGGTTGGAGATCGCCGCGAAGCTGCCGAGTGTTTGTGCCTCGTCGATGCGCGGCAGCGTCTGCAGTCCGGCTGCGGTGAACAGGATGATGAGCAGCACCGGGACGTTGCGCAGCACCTCGACGTACAGCGTCGCGGCCTTGCGGGCGACCCAGCTGCCCGACAGCCGCAGGACGCCGACCAGCATCCCGAGCACGGTTGCCAGGACGATGCCGACGACGGCCGACACGGCCGTGTTCTTGACGCCCACCCACAGCGCGTCGCGGACGGGTTGGCCGGAACGGAAGTCGGAGAACGCGATGTTGAAGCCGGTCGGCTCGTCGAGGAAGCCCCAGCCCGTTCGCAGGTTTCGGTCGCGAGCGTTCGCCTGGTAGTTGTCGCTCAGGTAGGCGGCGACGACGATGAGCAGGGCGATGGCCGCGAGCTGACCGACCACGCGCAGCACGCGGAGGTTGAAGACGACCGCGGCGACGCCGCGGCGCCCTGTCGGATCGCGACCACGGCGGCCACGGGGGGCGGGACCGGCCGCCCCCCGTGTCACGTCACTCACCGATCAGCGGAACGGCGGGGAGTAGTGCAAGCCACCTTCGGTCCACAGCGCGTTGGCCGTGCCCTCGCGCTCGAGCTGGAGGGGGGTGTTCGGCCCGACGTTCCGCTCGTAGATCTCGCCGTAGTTGCCCACGGCGCGGATCACGTCGACGGTGGAGTCGGGATCGATGCCGAAGCCGTGATCGACCACGGCCGTACCCTCGTCGCCCTCGGCGGGCTGCCCGAGGAGGCGGCGAACGGCCTGGTCCTCGCTCTGGAGCATCTCGTCGATGTTCTCCGAAGAGACCCCGAGCTCTTCGGCCTCGATGGTGGCGAGCACGACCCAGTTCACGACGTCGTACCACTCGCTGTCGCCGTCAGG
>DASQUK010000185.1:0-8307 GCA_035641315.1 Acidimicrobiales bacterium
GTGCGCCGAGAAGAACACGTGCAGCGGCCAGCTCGTCGTCGAAGCCAGCGGCGACGAGCACGAGGTCGGCGGGCGGGGCGGTGCGAGCCGCGCCGGCCGCCGCGCCCGGCTGGAACACCTGCGGGGTCACCTCGTAGCCCAGCTCGGCGCCGACCGCGAGCGCGCCCGACGCGACGTCACGGGCGAACCCGGTGTCGGCGTGGAGGACGGTGACCGATGCGACCGGGTGTCCCGTCGCCCGGACGGCGTGGAGGATCCCGTGGAAGTAGGCGGACGCCGGGGCGAGGACGTTGAGGACGCGCGGGAACCGCGGCCAGGCCAGCCGGGACGTCGCCCCACCGTGGTTCCACACCGCCGGGCCGTCGGGTCGGGCGACCACGCCGATCGCGGCCACAGCCGGGCTGCTGCCGTACGGTCCGAACAGCACGGTGGGCCGGCCGGCAGCGGCGGCGGTCATGGCCCCCGCCGGGTCCGGGTGGGCGTCGACGACCTCGAGCGTCGATGACGCGTACTCGGACCAGAGCCGCAAGGCCACCGCACCGGCGCGCCCGAACCGCGCCAGCGGGCCGCTGAGCGGCGTTACCAGGACGGCCTGGAACGTCCTAATGCCAGTTCGGGAAGTGCTGGCGGATCTGCGGCGTGAGCGAGGATCCGTCGTAGTTCTGCTCGTAGAACGCCTCGTCGACGTGGTGGATCACGGCGCCGAAGTTGCACTGCATCGGGTTGAAGTAGACGGGGCACTGCCCGTAGTTCTCGACGCAGTAGTCGACGAAGGCAGCCATCGCCTCGACCGCCCAGTCCGACACGACCACGCCCGGATCGTTGACGATCGCCCGGACGGTGTCGGCGTTGAATGGGCCGTCGTGGGTGAGCATCCAGTTGTCGTCGCCCCGCGACATCGTCCGGCCCGACCCGTACTTCTCGTCCATCGACGCCTGGGCGATCGAACGCCCGTCCGGGTACTTCGGCGACGGCACGTAGGTGGCCTCCTTGACCCCCTCGATGCCGAATATCTTCAGCTGGCCGGACACTGCCGGGGCCCTCTCGTTCGGCGGCTCGAAACGGAACCCGAGCCCGCGCGCGACGTCGGGGAAGGCACCCATCAGGAGGTCGTCGAAGTATCCACAGAAGATCCAGTTGCCGAGCCCCATCGCTTCAGCGGTGAGGCGCATGTTCTGCACCATCGAGCCCGGTGGGTATGTCTCGACCTGGAAGACGAACTGGTCCCACTGGCTGATCGCGATCGGGAACTCGAGCTTGCCCTCCTCGACCCACTGCCCGAGTCCCGCCGGCTCACCCGTGCGGTCGTCGACGAAGTAGATGTGCCAGGCGTCGAAGATGTTGAGCATCACGCTGAAGTAGAGCCACCCGATGTCGGTGATCGGGATGAACCACGTCTGGCCGTCGCGGTTGAGGTTGAACTGGTAGGGGCCGAACAGCGATGCGTTCGGTGAGCCAGTGGCCCGGGTCGCCCAGTCGAAGTCGGGGCGGTGGTCGAGGATCTGGGTCATCCCCGACCGGTACCAGTTGAGAACCTTGCCGTAGTCGTCCGGGCCCTGGATCTCCACCATCCGCTCGCGCTCGGTGCCCGGGTTGTAGATGAACGCGCCCTCGTCCTTGATGACGAGCAGGTCGGTGGCGAAGGAGTTGCCGGGGCCCGCTGCGGTCCTGCCCGCGATCGTGACCAACTCGTGGAAGCCGCCGTGCACGGCGATGTCCCAGTGGGCCATGCCGTTGGGGCCGCAGGCGGACCAGGCCACCAGGGCCTCCTCGATCTCGGTGAGCGGTTCCACCGGGTGGGCCGACTGGAAGGCGAGCGGGCCCTCGTCCTGGACGATGTCGCGTCCCGTGGCGCTGCGGTGCTCCGGCTTGCCGCTCTCGATCGAGTAGCCGCGCGCCACCCGGCGGCTGCGCAACGTGGCGAGCAGCTGGGGAAGCGGTCGGGTGGCGTCGAAGAACTGGGCGAGTTGGCGCTGCTCCTGCTCAGTGGGTGCATCGGTACTGGTGACAGTCATGCAGATCCCCCCTCCATGTCGTCGGCCTCGTTCCATCCCTATGCCCGCACCCCGAACCTGTCAAGCGTCGTGACCGGCGGGCGGCCGCGCCTCATCGACATGCGCGCACGTCAGACTTCACCCCAGCGCCCTCGCCACGTTGTGCTCACCCGCGACGAAGACCGGGCCGCTCACACGGGTACGCCGAGCTCCTTGGCTTTGACGTCGGGGTCGATGCCGTGCAGCCGGGCGAGGTTGCCGCCGAGGATCTTGCGCTTGGCCTGCTCGGTGAGCGGCGGGTAGCCCCGTTCCTCGACGATGTCCTGGGGAAGCTCGAAGCTCCAGAACTCCTCGAGCGCCCACTGCGGGTGCCATATCGGCGACTCACCGCCATAGATGATCTTGTCCTCCCCGCACCACCACATCATCTTGCCGAGCGTCTCGGCGAACACCCGCGGCTGACGGGCGATGAAGTTCACGGTCGCGGCGATCGAGGCGTAGAGGTTGGGGAACCGCACGATCTGCCACAGAACCTCGTCGAGCCAGGGCAGCCCGACGTGGAAGATGATGAAGTTGATGTCGGGGAAGTTGGCCGCCGCCCCGTCCATGTCGAAGGTCCGCGTGTGCTCGATGGGCTGCGGGCCGAGCGGCACGCCCTTGTGCACGCCGATCAGGTTGACCCCTAGCTCCTGCGCTTTTTCGAACACCGGGAAGGCGACACGTGGGTCGTCCATCCGCCACGGGAACGGTTGCCCGTAGTCGTAGCGGACGTTGTAGAACTTGAACGCCTTCGCCCCGTGCTCCTTGACCTGGACCTCCATCAGGTCGAGCGCCCGCTTGCCCTCGAGCGGGTTCACCGACCCCCAGAACACGGCCCGGTCCGGGTGCTGGCGGGCCATCTCGGCGCACTTCTCCCACGGCGACAGGCCGTCGCGGAACAGGTCGGTGAGCGGCAACGGCTGGGCGACGATCATGTCGGTGTCCGATGCCTCGATGACCATGTGGTAGATCTCCTCCACTGACCATTCGCGGAAAAATTCGTCGCGGGACAGCACCGGCTCCCCCTGGCGGGTGAGCAGGGTGTGGAAGGCGTAGAGGTGCTCGTCGAACAGCTCGCCCGGAGGCCCGATGGCGTTGCGCTTGTCGAAGTTGAAGATGTGGCAGACCGAGTCAAAGACGAAGGCGGGCACAGCGCGCTGGCGCGGCGCCGCGGTTTCGGCGGTGTCGGTGGTCGTCATGATCGATCACGCTCCTTCGGCGGCACGGGCGAGGCGTCCCTCGCGGTAGGGGATCAGCTGTTCAAGGGGCATCGAGAGCTCGGCGCGGGCCTTCGGCGACAGGCGATCGCTGGTCCAGACCGGGTCCCATAGCACGTTCACCTCGACGTTCTCGACACCGCGAAGCTGGCGCAGGCGCTCGGGGATCGTGGCGGACAGCGAGGCGACGAACGGGCACCAGCCGGTCGTCAGCACGAGCTCGACGCGGACACTGGAACCCTCGATGTGGACGTCCTCGACGAGTCCCATGTCGACGACGCTGAGGCCGCGCTCGGCGCAGCACGGGTCGTACACGTCGCCCAGGGCGTCGACGATCGTGGCCTCGTCCAGTCGGGCATCGGCAGGCACGGCGTCACCTCCTCGGAGTGCAGCGGTCGGGGTCGATGGCGATGCGAAAGCCGGTGGTGGCCGTCGCCCGGGCCGGGTCGGCGGGGAGCGACCGGCTCGCCCGCAACCCCCACTCGTGATCGAGGTACGAACCGCCGCGCACGGCGCGCCAGCCCTCGACGGGCGGGTCGGCGACCCACTCCCACACGTTCCCGGCGAGCTGCTCGGCGCGGCAAGGGCTCGCGCCCGAGGGGTGCGACGTCACCGGCACGGTCCGGCCGACGCCGCTCTCGGCGCAGGCGCAGCGGTCGGGATCGAAGGTGTGGCCCCACGGCCACGGCCGGGCATCGTGGCCGCGGGCCGCCGCCTCCCACTCGCCGCCGGTGGGCAGCCGCACCGGGCGTGCCAGTTCCGCCGCCGCCCACGCGCAGAACGCCTCCGCCTCGGCGAACGTGAGGCCCGTCGCCGGGTGGTCGGCGAGTTGCGGATCGTGGGCCCGCCGGACGACGTCCAAGGCGACGCGCTCGCCGGTGACCTCGACGAACGCCCCCAGCTGCGCATTTGTGACCGGGTAGCGCCCCACCAGCACCGCCCCGACGTCCACCTCGCGCTCCTCACCCGGCTCGCCGAGGCCATACCGGCCGGCTGCGACCTCGACCACGTCGTCCAGACCGGGAAGGCGTCGCGTTCCCCTGGAAAAGGCGGCTACGGCCAACTCGCCCCCTGAAGTCTCGTCGAGCCCACCAGTGACCGTACCCGGCACCGGTGGTAGGTTCCGAACGGCAGCGGTTGGCACTGAAGGAGGACGGCATGGCACGTGCTCAAGGGCCGATCGAGCAGGTGATCCGCCAGCGCGTCGCCGAGCACCCGCAGTCGACCTGGCTCAAGTGGAAGGCCGATGAGGTCCCCTGGGCCGACGTCCTGTCCAACGCCCAGCGGGCCGCCAACGGCCTGCTCGAGCTCGGCGCGCGGCCGGGCGAGCGGGTGGCGATCCTCATGGGCAACCGCCCCGAGTTCCTGTGGGCGCACCTGGGGATCCTGTTCATCGGCGCGCTGTCGGTCCCGGTCAACATCTCCCAGCGCGGCCGCACGCTCCAGCACATCCTCGCGGATTCCGACTCGGTCGCCGTGATCCTCCAGGACGACCTCGTGGACGCCCTAGAGGCGGTGCGTTCCGGGTTGCCAGTGCTGCGGCGGACGGTCGTGGTGGACGGGCCCGCCCACCGGGCCGACTGGACATTCGACCGGCTGATGGAGGGCGCCGACGAGGAGCCCGACGTCGAGCTCCCCGAGCCGACCGGCGGGGTCGGGATGATGTACACGTCGGGAACGACCGGCCCGCCCAAGGGGGTCGTGGCGACCAAGTACGACACCGGCCCGCTCGGGCTCATCCTGCGCGCCGGCGGGGTGCAGCCGGGCGAGACGATGTACACGCCCCTGCCGCTGTCCCACGGCAACGCCCTCTTGGTGTCGGCGCTCGGCTCGATGATGCTCGACGCCAAGCTGGCGCTCGCCGAACGGTTCAGCGCCTCGCGCTTCTTCGACGACTGCCGCCGCTACGACGCCGTCTCATTCAACACGCTCGGCGGGATGATCTCGATCCTCCTGAAGCAGCCGCCGCGGCCCGACGACGCCGACAACCCCGTGCGGACGGTCCTCTCGGCAGGGTGCCCGCCCGATCGGTGGGAGGAGTTCGAGAAGCGGTTCGGCGTGCGCATCGTCGAGTGGTTCGGGATGGTCGACTCGCCCGGTTTCCTCCTCAACGAGGAGGGCCGGGTCGGCTCGATGGGCAAACCGATCGCGGGGATCGAGTTCCGGGTGGTCGACGACAACGACCAGCCGCTCGACCCTAAGCAGGTCGGCGAGCTCCAGTTCCGCCACCCGCTCGGGCGGATGACCCACTACCACAAGCTGCCCGAGGCCACCGACGAGGCCTACCGGGGCGGCTGGTTCCACACCGGCGACCTGGCCGAGCAGGACGACGACGGCTTCTTCTACTACCGCGGACGCAAGAAGGAGGCGATGCGCCGGCTCGGCGAGAACATCTCGGCGTGGGAGATCGAGACCGTCGTCAACTCCCACCCTGACGTTCGGGAGTGCGCCGCCCACGCCGTGCGCTCCGTGCTCGGGGAGGACGAGGTGAAGCTGGTCGTCGTTGCCCAGCCGGGCGCGAAGCCGACACCGGTGGAGATTCTCGACTACTGCACCGGCCGGATGGCCCATTACGCGATCCCTCGGTACGTCGAGTTCGTCGACCAGCTCCCGAAGACCGGCACCGAGCGCATCCAGTACGCCGCGCTGAAGGAACGGGGGATCACCTCCGAGACGTGGGATCGGGAGCAGGCCGGGTACAAAGTGTCCAAGGTGTGACGCGAGGAGGGTCGGCTGATGCGTGACGTGTTCGTGGCCGGGGCGGCGATGACGAGGTTCGGCAAGTACATGGACAGCACGATCAGGTCGCTGGCCGAGGAGGCGACCCGCGATGCGCTGACAGACGCCGACGCCGAGCCGGCCGACGTCGGCATGGCGTTCTTTTCCAACGCCATCGCCGGCATCCTCACCGGCCAGGAGATGATCCGCGGCCAGGTCGCCCTGCGCCACACCGGCTTGCTCGGGATCCCGATCGTCAACGTCGAGAACGCCTGCGCCTCGGCGTCGAGCGCCTTCGCCCTCGCCTGCATGGCGGTCGGTTCCGGTGCGGTCGACGTGGCCCTGGCCGTCGGGGCGGAGAAGATGAGCCACCCCGACAAGGCGAAGTCCCTCGCCGCCATCGGCACGGCCGTCGACCTGTTGGAGCTCGAGGAGTTGAAGCAGCGCTTGGAGCCGCCGACGGCGGACGCCGAAGGCGTGCAGGCCTCGCCGATCCCGCGAGAGGCCGACGCCGGCGAGGCGGGCGGCAAGCGCTCGTTCTTCATGGACGTCTACGCCGCCAACACCCGCGCCTACATGCAGCAGAGCGGCGCCCGCATCGAGGACTTCGCCCAGGTGGCGGTGAAGAACCACCGCCACGGCGCGCTCAACCCGAAGGCGCAGTACCGCCAGGAGGTCACGCTCGACGAGGTGCTCGCCAGCCGGGAGATCTCGTGGCCCCTCACGCTGCTGATGTGCTCGCCGGTCGGCGACGGCGCGGCCGCTGTCGTGGTGTGCTCCGACGACTACGCCGGCAGTCTCGACGCCGAACCTGTGCGGGTGCGGGCGTGCGCGCTCGTGTCTGGCACCGACCGCGGCCACGACACGCCGGGCGCGGTGGAGCGGGCCGCGCGCCGGGCCTACGAGCAGGCCGGTATCGGCCCCGACGACGTCGACGTCGTCGAGCTCCATGACGCGGCTGCTCCCGCCGAGCTGATCACCTACGAGGAGCTCGGTCTGTGTGGGCCCGGCGAGGGCCCGAAGCTGATCACCTCGGGCGAGACCGCGCTCGGCGGCCGGGTACCGGTCAACACCAGCGGCGGCCTGCTGTCGAAGGGGCACCCCATCGGCGCCACGGGTTGCGGGCAGATCGTCGAGCTCGTCGACCAGCTCCGCGGGCGGGCCGGCGACCGGCAGGTCGAGGGGGCGAGGGTCGCGCTCGGCGAGAACGGCGGCGGCTTCCTAGGCACCGACCCAGCGGCGATGGTGGTCACCATCCTGTCCAAGTAACACGACCGAGCAGAAGCGAGGGGGCACGCATGGAGTTCAAACGAGTGGTCGGCACCCGGCGCAGCATCCGCTGGTTCAAGCCATGGAGACCCGTCGAGCGGGCGAAGATCCAGGTCATCCTGGAGGCGGCGAACCGAGCGTCTCGCTCGATCAACGCCGACTATCCGCGCGCGCTCGTGCTCAACCGCGACGACTTGAAGCCCGAGATCCTCGACGCGCTGCGCAACCCGACGACGAACGTCGACCTCGACCTGGCCCCGACGATCATCTTCTGGTACTTCGACGCCAACTACATCCAGGGGGCGCAGGCGCGGCTCAAGGAGCTGGTGCAGCAGCACGCGCTGTCGGCGGCTCACGGCTGGTCCGAGGCCTACGTCGACGACGTCGTCTACGCCCAGGTCCTCGGTCCGATCTCCCAGGACCAGGCGGCCGTGCTGTTCATGGGCGCGGTCGAGACCGGCATCGCCATCTGCAACGCGCTCAACGCGGCCGTCGACGAGGGCCTCGGCACCTGTCTGCACGCGTTCACCGCCGCCGACACGATCAAGGAGCACTTCAACGTGCCCGACAGCTGGGTCCCGGTGTGGCTGCAGGAGGTCGGCTACCCGCTCGAGGAGCGTGAGGCGGGCGGGCAGCGGCCCCGCCGTCCGCTGGGCACGATGTTCTTCCAGGGCAGCTGCGACCAGCCGTTTGAGGAGGACCCCGAGGTCACCGAATACCTCAAGCACGAGGGGATGATCCAGGCGCCCGGACCGTTCCCCTACCGCGAACAGGAGGTGCGCATGATGGCGAGGATGTTCGGGCTGCCCGAGTAGCTGCATCGTGACCACTTCCGAGCTGCGGGACTCGCCCGCTGTCCAGCGGTGGCTCCAAAAGGCGGGCGACCAAGATCGCCTCCTCGAGGATCTCGCTGACTTCTGTCGCTACACCGACTCGACCCCTGAGCAGCTGGTGGCGAGCTGCCTGCGCCAGACCGATGCCGGCACTGCGATCAGCACCAAGGGCCGGCGCCGGATGGACGAGACGATCGAGTCCTACGTCGCCGAGCGCGGTCTGACCGGACGGGACGC
>DASQUK010000186.1:0-20064 GCA_035641315.1 Acidimicrobiales bacterium
ACAACCTCGGCGTCGTCGTACTCACCCCGAAGCCCGGAGACCCGGACGTGTTCCGGCTCGTTCACCGCTTCGCCGACGAGGCGTCCCTACGGGCGTGGGAGGAGTCGGACACCCGGCGGCACCTGTCGAGCGAGGCAGACGCCTTCTCGACCGCGCACCGACAGGAAGCGACGGGAATGGAGACGTGGTTCACGGTCGGTGAAGCGCCAGCGCCTTCGCCGCCGAAGAAATGGAAGATGGCCGTCGTCACGTTCACCGTCGTGTACGTCATTACGTGGATCATCATCCCGCGTCAGCAGGCATGGCTTCCTGAGTCCTGGCCGTTCGAGGCCACGAACGTCATCACCAACGCAATCATCGCCGTTCTCATGACGTATGTCGTCATGCCCGTAGCGGCGCGAGTCTTGCGGCGCTGGCTCTATTGACGGTCGATCCAGCGACATCCGAAATTGCTCGTCACAACTCGAAGAAGGAGATCTGTCATGTCTGTCTACATCAGCCATCCCGGCCTGGAAGTGATCGATGTCAACGACCCCGAGCGGCGTCCACGCATTCTCATGGTGGTCGCCAACCCGGGCACCTCGGAAACACTGGGTTGGCCGGTCGGGTTCTGGGCTTCGGAACTGTTTCATCCGCTCTACGAGTTCATGCAGAAGCTCTACGAGGTTACGGTCGCTTCACCGGACGGCGGCCCCGTCGCTGTCGATGCCTGGTCCGACCCTCGTGATTCTTCGGGATACTCCTCGGAAGATCTGGTCTCGATGGGTGCGCTGAACACGCCCGCCATCGCCGCGCTGCTGGAGGACACACCCGCCGTCCGAGACCTGGACCTCGACGAGTTCGACGCGCTGATGATCTGCGGTGGCCAGGGTCCAATGTGGCAGGACTTCCGTAACCGCGACGACCTCAAGGAGGCACTGCTGCACTTCTATCTGGCGCATAAGGTGACGGCGACGTTGTGCCACGGCACCTCGGCATTGCTGGACGTGCAGCTTCCCGACGGCTCGTATCTGATCGACGGCAAGACGATCACAGGATTCACCAACTCCGAAGAGGATTACGCCGACGTCGCGGCAGGAAAGACGATGATGCCGTTCCGGATCGAGGATGAGGCGAACAAGCGCGACGCCAACTTCATCCAGGCGGGCCGCTTCAAGGGCTTCGCCGTACGCGACGGAAACCTCATCACGGGACAACAGCAGTTCAGCGGTCGCAAGACCGCGGAACTTATCATCACCGCGCTTGGCGGCTGACAGCCGGATGCCGTAGGGGCACCGGATTCACGACAGATATCGGAATGCCGCTCCAGGACGCGGTGGGCAGGTGAACGGGCTCACCGCGTCATGGGGCCGTCAAACAACAACGAACGCTGCGGCCCGGGCCGACTAAGGGGTCAGTCTCTACGTGCCGCCGACACGGGCCGGATCCCCGAATCCTTCTTTTGCTGACAGGCCCGGCCACTGAGCGTCTCCAGAACTGATGCCGATCGGAGCCTGGATCAGGGGCGGCCGATCGGATCGGTCAGTGCCGCGACCAGCGACAGCTGACTACACGTCGTTTCGTGCTCTGGTCCTTGCCGCAATCCGGTCGGTAACCGCTCTCGTGCTTTCTGGCATAGCGTGGGCGTAGGTCTTCATGAGCATGTCGGGGGAGTGGCCGAGCAGGTCGGCAACGGCACGGAGCTCGCCGACGTCGTGGGCGCCTCGGACCATGTGCGTCGCTGCCGTGTGGCGGAGGCCGTGGGAGGTCAAGCGCGGGAGGCCGGCCTCGGCGATGAGGATCCCCAGGGCCCGGTCGAGGCTCCGGGGCATCACCGGGCGCCCGGCGTGTGTGGCGATGATGAGGTCGTGGTCCTCCCACTTCGGGCCGGCTGCCAGTCGTTCCTCCGCCTGAACCTTCCGGTGGCGGGCCAGCACCCGGAGGGTCTCGTCGTCTAGCGGGATGACTCGCCTCGAGCGGGCGTTCTTCGCGTTGCTCCACGCCGCCCCCTGTCGCACTGCCACGAGCCCCTCGTCGATGCGCAGGGTGCCCTTCTTCGCGTCCAAGTCGTCCCATTAGAGGGCCAGGGCCTCCGAGTGGCGCAGGCCGTAGAGCACCCCGAGGCGGAAGGCCACGGCCCAGCGGTGGTCGGCGCAGACGGCGAGGAACCGCGCCGCCTGCTCTTCGGTCCAGGCGCCGACCTCCTTTTCCTTGGGCGGCTTGGCCACCGCTCGCGGCATGGGGACCCGAGCGGCCGGACTCCGCCGCAGCAGGCCTTCCTCGACGGCATCGGCAAGCGCCGCCCGCAGGACCGTCCGACAGATCTGGATGGAACGCCGCGACAGCCGCCCGGCCTCCGCCAAGTCGTCCAGCCACCGGGACACGTCCTCCCGATCGAGGCGGTCGAGGCGAATCACCCCCAGCCCGGCCTCGATGTGCGGGATCGCCCACTCGTACTGCTCCCGGGCCTTGAGAGTCACGTCCGACCGCGACGCGACATAACGCCGCACGAGCCAGCCGACCGTGTCCCGGGTCGCGGCCCGTTCCTGGACCGAGGTCGACCGGGCCGCCGCCAGCGCCGAACGCTGCGACGGATAGGTCCCGAGCTGGCGAGGCCGGTGCTTGCCGGTCTCCGTGTCGATGCCGTCGACGCGCACGACCCACTTGTGCCGCTGCCTGCGGACCGTCGGCTGGCCGATCGCCTTCGACCCCATCGTCTCGCCCTCTGATACATCGCTGATACATAGGCCCATCGGCGAGGTCGAGAGGATCGTATCGTCGCTGGTCAGACTGGTCGGGGAGGGGGGACTTGAACCCCCGACCTCCTGCACCCAAAGCAGGTGCGCTTCCACTGCGCCACTCCCCGTCGACCGGCCGACAGCGTATCCGCCGGGCCTCGCCGGCCGGTCAGGCCTGACCGGCCGGACCGCCGCGGTCCGTGCCGACGCCTCACCGGGCGGTGGTACGGGGGTTCCCGACCCCCCCGTTACACTCACGCCCCTGTGAAGACCACCGTCTCGCCCCTCGAGGGGAACAAGGTCAAGCTCTCCGTCGAGGTCGACGAGGACGAGTTCGACAAGGCCATCTCCGACGCCTACCGCAAGATCGCCCGCGAGGTCCGCATCCCCGGCTTCCGGCCCGGCAAGGCGCCGCGCAAGGTCCTCGAGCGCCGGTTGGGCCCCCAGGTGGGCCGCGAGCAGGCCCTCAACGACGCCCTCCCCGAGTACTACGCCCAGGCGCTGGTCGAGCACGACGTCGACGCCATCGACTCGCCGCACATCGATATCACGGCGGGCCAGGAGGACGGTCCGGTGGCCTTCGACGCCGTCGTCGAAGTGCGCCCCGACGTGCAGGTACCGGGCTACGGCGGGCTCCGGGTGGAGATCCCCCGGCCCACCGTGTCCGACAACGAGGTCGACGCCCAGATCGACCGAATGCGGCAGGTGCAGTCCACCTTCGCCGACGTCGGCCGCGCCGCCCGCGACGACGATGCGGTGGTCATCGACATCACCGGCACCCTGGACGGCGAGGCGCAGGCCGGGCTGAGCGCGGACGACTACAGCTACACCGTCGGCAGCGGGATGATCACGCCCGAGGTCGACGAGCAGCTACGCGGCGCCAAGGCCGGCGACATCCTCGAGTTCGACGCCCAGCACCCCGACCCGGACGAGGAGCGCGAGCTGCGCTTCCGCGTGCTGGTCAAGCAGGTGCGAGAGCGGGTGCTGCCCGAGGCCGACGACGAGTGGGCGGCCGAGAACTCCGAGTTCGAGACCATCGCCGAGCTGCGCGACTCGATCCGGAACCGCTCGTTGGTCATCCGCCAGGCACAGGCCCAGGCCCAGCTCCGCCAGGCGACCGGCGAGGCGCTGGCCAAGCTGGTCGACGCCGAGCCGCCCCAGCCGCTGGTCAACCACGAGATGCAGCACCGGGCCCAAGACCTGGCGCTGCGGCTCCAGGCCCAGGGTCTCGACCCCGAGCAGTGGCTGGCTGCGTCCGGCACCAGCAACGAGCAGTTCACGGCCGAGCTCAAGGAGGCGGCCCAGACCGCCGTCAAGGTCGACCTGGCCCTGCGGGCCGTGGCCGATGCCGAGGGCATCGAGTGCACCGACGACGACCTGGAGGACGAGCTCACCACCGTGGCGGAGCGGGTCGGCGAGAAGGTCGAGCGGGTGCGCCGAGAGTTCGAACGCGGCGGCCAACTGGCGGCGGTACGCTCCGATGTGCGCAAGCGCAAGGCGCTCGACTGGCTCCTCGAGCGGGTCGAGATCGTCGACGAGGACGGTCAGCCCATCGACCGGGCCGAGCTCGAGATCCGCCCCGGACCCGACGAAACCCCCGACGAGATCGACGAAGCACCCGACCAGCACACCGACGACACCGACGACGAGCACATCGACGAGAACGAGACGGAGAGCAACCCCGCGTGATCCGCAACTACCTCGTCCCCACGGTGGTCGAGCAGACCAACCGGGGTGAGCGGGCCTACGACCTCTACAGCCGGCTGCTCAAGGAGAACATCATCTTCCTGGGCACCCCCATCGACGACACGATCGCCAACCTCGTGTGCGCCCAGCTCATCCACCTCGAGTCCGACAACCCGGACAAGGACATCAACATCTACATCAACAGCCCCGGCGGGGACATCACCGCGCTGTTCGCCATCTACGACACGATGCGGTTCATCAAGCCCGACATCAGCACCATCTGCTTCGGGCAGGCAGCGTCGGCCGCCGCCGTGCTGCTGGCGGCCGGGGCGCCGGGCAAGCGCTTGGCGCTGCCCCATGCCCGGGTGCTGCTGCACCAGCCGTGGGGCCAAGCGGGGGGCCAGGCCACCGACGTCGAGCTGGCGGCCAAGGAGGTGCTGCGCATGCGCGAGCTCCTCGACCAGATCCTGGCGCGCCACACCGGACAGACCGAGGAGAGGATCCACAAGGACACCGACCGCGACTACGTGATGAGTGCCGAGGAAGCCCGGGACTACGGCATCATCGACGACGTAATCTCGTCGCGGCAGGCAGCCGACCTGACCGGCCCGATCACTCGGGCGAGCTAGCACGCCAAACGGGGGAGCGACCGACGTGGCCAAGTTCGGAGACGGTGGCGAGCTGCTCAAGTGCTCGTTCTGCGGCAAGTCCCAGAAGCAGGTGAAGAAGCTGATCGCCGGTCCCGGCGTCTACATCTGCGACGAGTGCATCGACCTCTGCAACGAGATCATCGAGGAAGAGCTGGCCGAGCCGAGCGAGTTGCGCTTCGACGAGCTGCCCAAGCCGATCGAGATCTACGACTTCCTCAACGACTACATCATCGGGCAGGACCACGCGAAGAAGATCCTGTCCGTCGCCGTCTACAACCACTACAAGCGGGTGCAGTACGGCGGCACGCCGTCGGGTGACGTCGAGCTCACGAAGTCCAACATCCTGCTGATCGGGCCGACCGGCTGCGGCAAGACGCTGCTGGCCCAGACCCTGGCCCGCATGCTCAACGTGCCCTTCGCCATCGCCGACGCCACCGCGCTGACCGAGGCCGGGTACGTGGGCGAGGACGTCGAGAACATCCTGCTCAAGCTCATCCAGGCGGCCGACTACGACGTCAAGAAGGCCGAGACCGGCATCATCTACATCGACGAGATCGACAAGATCGCCCGCAAGAGCGAGAACCCGTCGATCACCCGCGACGTCTCGGGCGAGGGCGTGCAGCAGGCGCTGCTCAAGATCCTGGAGGGCACCACCGCCTCGGTGCCGCCCCAGGGGGGCCGCAAGCACCCCCACCAGGAGTTCATCCAGATCGACACCACCAACGTCCTGTTCATCTGCGGCGGGGCGTTCGCCGGGCTCGAGAAGATCATCGAGAGCCGCATCGGCCGCAACGGCGTGGGCTTCACCGCCGACGTCAGTCGCTACGACGAGAAGGACCTCGGCGTGCTGCTCGAGCAGGTGCAGCCCGAGGACCTGCTCAAGTTCGGCCTGATCCCCGAGTTCGTCGGCCGCCTGCCGGTCATCGGGGCGGTGTCGAGCCTCGACCAGGAGGCGCTGGTCCGCATCCTGGGCGAGCCCAAGAACGCCCTCATCAAGCAGTACCGCAAGATCTTCGAGTTCGAGGACGTCGAGCTCGAGTTCGCCGACGACGCCCTCGAGGCCATCGCCGAGCAGGCGCTGCTGCGGGGGACCGGCGCCCGGGGGCTGCGGGCCATCCTGGAAGAGGTGCTGCTCAACCTCATGTACGAGCTGCCCAGCCGCAGCGACGTGGGCAAGTGCGTGATCGACCGGGCCGTGGTGCTCGAGCGGGTCAACCCCACGCTCGTGCCCCGGGCCGAGGCGCCGCGCCAGCGGCCCCGCCGGGCCGCTTCCTGACGACGCGGCCCATCCTCCCTTTGGACTTCGACGAAGCCCAGGCCTACCTCGACGACCACATCAGCCTCGAGAAGACGGCGGCGATCTCGGCCGGCCATGTCGAGGGGCTGTCGCTGGACCGCATGCGGCAGGTGGTCGACGTGCTGGGCGACCCCCAGCACGACTACCCGGTCATCCACCTGACCGGCACCAACGGCAAGGGGTCGACCGCCCGCATGATCTCGGCGCTGCTCGACGCCCACCAGCTGTCGGTCGGCATGTACACGAGCCCCCACCTGGAGCACGTCACCGAGCGGATCGCCCGCAACAGCGAGCCGATCGAGCCGGGGGAGCTCGCCGCGGTCCTGGGCGAGCTGGCCTCGCTGGAGGATCAGGCGTTCTTCGACCAGCGGCCGTCCTACTTCGAGCTGCTCACGGCGGCCGGCTTCGCCTGGTTCAGCCAGGTGGCGGTGGACGTGGCCGTGGTCGAGGTCGGGCTGCTCGGACGTTGGGACGCCACCAACGTGGCCGACGGTGGGGTGGCGGTGGTCACCAACGTCGGCAAGGACCACACGGACGGCCGCGGCGATTGGCGGCGCCGCGTCGCCGAGGAGAAGGCGGGCATCGTCAAGGCGGGCAGCCAGCTGGTGCTGGGGGAGACGGATCCGGCGCTGCGCCCGCTGTTCGAGGCCGAGGGACCCGCCGAGGTGTGGTTGCGGGACCGCGACTTCGGCGTGGTCGCCGACCGCGTGGCGCTCGGGGGCCACGTCGTCGATCTACGGACGCCCCACGGCCTGCTCGAGGAGGTGTTCCTGCCGGTCCACGGCGCCCACCAGGCCGACAACGCCGCCTGCGCGGTGGCGGCGGTCGAGGTGTTCTTCGGTCGGGCGCTGGCGCTCGACGTGGTGGCCGAGGCGTTCGCCGGGCTGCGGCTGCCGGGCCGGTTCGAGGTGGTGCACCGGGCGCCGTTGATGGTGCTCGACGGTGCTCACAACCCCGACGGCGCGCGGGCTGCGGCGGCCACGCTGGCCGGCGAGTTCGACGTGGCGGGGACGCGCCACTGGGTGCTGGGTCTCCTCGCCGGCCGGGACCTCGACGAGATGCTCGACGCGTTCGGGGTTCGTCCCGGCGACCAGGTGGTCGCCTGCACGCCGCCATCACCCCGGGCCGTCGCCGCCGAGGAGCTGGCGGCCGCGGTGAGTGCCCGTGGTGTGGCCGCCGATGCCGTCCCCGACGTGGGGGCCGCCGTCGAGCGGGCGCTGCGATCCGCCGAGGCGGCGGGGGACGGCGCCGGCGGGGGCGACCTGGTCATGGTCAGCGGCTCGCTCTACACGGTGGGCGCCGCCCGCACCGCCTGCCGGGGACTGGGAATGCTCGGCTGACGGGACCCGCTGCCGGCCCCGCAGGAAGGTCCCGGCGTCGTCAATTGCCGAGTACCGCAAGAAACGGCGCAGGAACAGGTTTCCGGGTGGGATTACCGCCCGTCCGGGCCGCCCACCTACCCTCGCCCCCTTGTGAAGAACCGCACCTTCGTGATGTGCAAGCCCGACGCCGTCGAGCGCGGACTGGTGGGCGAGGTCGTCGCCCGGCTCGAGCGCAAGGGCCTCAGCCTGGTGGCCGCCGAGCTCCGCCTCGTCGACGAGGCACTCGCGGAGCAGCACTACGCCGAGCACCAGGGCAAGTCGTTCTACGGCGAGCTCGTGAGCTTCGTGACCCGCTCGCCGGTGTTCGCCATGGTGGTCGAGGGGCCCGACGAGAACACCTACCTGCTGGTGCGGAACCTGGTCGGCGCCACCAAGGTCGAGGATGCGGAGCCCGGCTCCATCCGCGGCGACTTTGCCACCGTCACCACCGAGAACCTGGTGCACGCCAGCGACGGGCACGAGTCCGCCGCCCGCGAGATCGCGCTCTGGTTCCCGCAGCTCGCCTAGGTAGATCGCCGCGCGATCGCAACAGGGGGGTCGCTCGCGCGCGGATGGGGGTTCGTTAACCTACGGCGAACCGCTCCCGCGTGCCGAGCAGGGCGGAGGACCGCGATCCCCATGCGCGACAACTTCTTCTCATCGCTGACGGGCCGAGACATGGCGGTCGACCTCGGCACCGCCAACACCGTGATCTACGTGCGCGGCAAGGGCATCGTCCTCAACGAGCCCTCGGTCATCGCGGTCAACGTGCGCGACGGCCGGCCGGTGGCGGTGGGCATCGAGGCCAAGCGCATGGTGGGCCGCACCCCGAGCCACATCGAGGCCATCCGCCCGCTGAAGGACGGGGTCATCGCGGACTTCGAGATCTGCGAGAAGATGCTCAGCTACTTCATCCGCAAGGCCCACCAGCGCCGCTGGGGCAAGCCCCGCATGGTGATCTGTGTGCCCTCGGGCATCACCGGCGTCGAGCAGCGGGCGGTGCAGGAGGCGGCCGAGTACGCCGGGGCCCGCAAGCCGGCCTACATCATCGAGGAGCCGATGGCCGCCGCGATCGGTGCCGGCCTGCCGGTCCAGGAGCCGACCGGGAACATGATCGTCGACATCGGGGGCGGCACCAGCGAGGTGGCGGTGATCTCCCTGGGCGGCATCGTCACCAGCCAGTCGATCCGGGTGGCGGGCGACGAGGTCGACCAGGCCATCGTCAACTTCGTCAAGAAGGAGTACGGCCTGGCCATCGGCCAGCGCACGGCCGAGGAGGTGAAGATCGCGCTCGGCTCGGCCTGGCCGCTGCTCGACGAGCTGCAGGCCGAGATCCGGGGACGCGACCTCATGACCGGCCTCCCCAAGACCATCGTGACGACCACCGACGAGGTGCGCGAGGCCATCGAGGAGCCGGTCTCGGCCATCATCGACGCAGTGAAGGTGACGCTCGACAAGACGCCGCCCGAGCTGGCCGCCGACATCATGGACAAGGGCATCTGCCTCGCTGGTGGCGGCGCCCTGCTCAACGGGCTCGACGCCCGGCTGCACCACGAGACCGGCATGCCGATCGTGATCGCGCCCAACCCGCTCCACGCGGTGGCGGTCGGGTCGGGCCAGTCGCTCGAGGAGTTCGACGCCCTGAAGAGCGTCCTGTTCTCGTCCACCGGTTATTAGGGATCGCACCGTGGCGATCTCTCCCCCGACCGGATCGCGCACCCGGTTCGCCGTCCTCGTGCTGGCCTCGATCACGTTGCTGACGGTGGGATTGCGGGACGCCCCCATCGTCCGCGACGTGCGAGAGGTGGCCGGCACCGTGGTGCGTCCGGTCGAGGGGGCGGTCGACACCGTCACCCGGCCGGTCCGCAACGCCTGGCACGGCGTCACCGACTACGACGACCTCCAGCGCGAGAACGAGGAGCTGCGGGCGCAGGTCGAGGCGGCGGAGGCCGGCGGCGTGCGCGCCTCGGACGCCGAACGGCAGCTTGCCGAGCTGTCGGCGTCACTCGACCTGCCCTGGGCCGGCAACCTCGACACGGTGACGGCACGAGTCGTGTCGGGGCCGCGGTCCAACTTCAGCCACGCCGTCGAGATCGACAAGGGGACCGACGACGGCGTGGCCGTGGGGATGCCGGTCGTGACCGGCGCCGGCTTGGTCGGCACGGTCAGCCAGGCGAGCGGGGGGACGTCCACCGTCGAGCTGTTGACCGACCCCGAGTTCCGGGTCGGCGTGCGCCTGTCCACCACCGGCGACCTCGGCACCGCCCGGGGGCAAGGGCGCGGCGACCCCCTGTCGGTCGACTCGGCCATCGACCCGGACACCGAGGTGGCCGAGGGCACCGGTGTTGTGACCAGCGGGGTCGACCGCAGCGCCTACCCGCCCGGCATTCCGGTCGGAACGGTGGCGGCGACGCACCGGGGATCGGGGGGATTGGCGCTCGAGCTCGACGTCGATCCGCTGGTGGACGTCGACCAGCTCTCGTACCTGACCGTGATGCTCTGGACCGACGGCGGCTGAGGACACCATGCGTACCCGCCGCTTGACACTGCTGCGGGGGGCCCTCGTGCTGGTCGTGGCGCTCGTGGCGCAGATCGCGATCGTCGCCGACCTGCGGGTGGCTGGAGCCGTGGGAGACCTCATGCTGCTGGTGACAGTGGCGGCGGCGCTGAGCGGCGGGCCCGATCGCGGTGCCGCCTACGGGTTCGCCGCGGGGGTGGCCTTCGACCTGGTGCTCGACAGCCCCTTCGGGCTCTCGGCGCTGACCTACGCGGTCGTGGGCTACGGGATCGGCCTGGTGTGCGCCGGATTGTCCCGGCCTACGGGATGGTCACGGCTGGCCGTGGCCGCCGTGGCCGCGCTGGTGGCGACCGCGGTCTACACCGGCGTCGGCCACCTCGTCGGCACGCCGTATCCCTGGGGCGACGTCCCGGGCATCACCGCCGCCGTGGGATTGTGGAACGCCGCGCTCGTGCTGCCCGCCATGGCGGTGATGCGCTGGGTCCATGGCCCTAGCGAGCCGGACCGCCTCGAGGTGGCGCTCCGATGAGCCGGCTTCGCCCGCCCGCCCCCCTCCGCTCCTCGGCGTGCCTGCGGCTCGCCTCAGAGCGATCGCCGCTTCGCGGCGATTACCGCACTGTGTCTCTGGCTCGCTCACACTTCGTGCTCGCTCGCGTGGTCCTGTCGCCTCCGGTGCGGTGCCTACCGCCGCCGGCGCCTGCTAGACGCCAGCAGCGGCGCCGCATTCTCAGCGCCACCCGTTCGCTACCCGCCCTCCGCCGGAGACGGCCTATGGCCTCGGCCTTCGGCCGAGTCGAGGTTCTTCCATGAGCCTGCAGAGCGTCAACGGCGCGGTTGGCGGCGGCGGCAACGGCACGGCTGGTCGCCACAAGGTGCCACGGCTGCGGTTGTCGATGTTGGCGGTGGTCGCGACGGCGCTGTTCGCCTCGCTGTTCGCCCGGCTCTACGACCTCCAGGTGGTCGGCTCGTCCGACTACCAGGTCCAGGCCGAGGCCAACCGCGTGCGCACCGTGCAGGTCCCCGCGCCCCGGGGTCGCATCGTCGACCGCAACGGCAAGGTGCTGGTCGACAACCGGGTGGCGGTGGTCGTGGCGATCGACCGCAACGTCTTCGGCGACCTCGCCGAGGCGGAGCAGGCGGCGCTGCTGCAACGGCTGACCGGGGAGCTCACCGCCGCCGGCCAAGTCATCACGCCCGAAGAGGTGACCGAGCGGCTGCGCGACCAGCGCTACAGCCGCTACGCCCCCGTGCCGGTGGCCACAGACGTGCCCGAGGACCTGAAGATCTACCTCGAGGAGCACGCCGCCGAGTTCCCCTCCGTGGTGGTCGAGCGCACCCCCGTGCGGGAGTACCCCTACGGCAACCTGGCCGCCCACATCCTCGGCTACGTCGGCAAGATCAACGACGACGAGCTGGCGTTCGTCGAGGCCTCCGACGACACGGCAAAGCCTTACGCCCTCAACGACGAGATCGGGAAGACGGGGGTCGAGCGCACGTACGAGCGGTACCTCCGGGGCACGCCGGGGGTCCGGCGGATCGAGGTGGACGCCGAGGGCGACCCGGTGCGGGTCATAAGCGAGCGCGAACCGCGCCCGGGCGACGACCTGGTGCTGTCCATCGACATCGATCTGCAGGCCGTGGCCGAGCAGGCGCTGCAGCAGGGACTGGCCGACGCTCGCGCCCGTCCCCCCAACCGCGACAACCCGCCCAACAACGCCACCACCGGGGCGGTGGTGGTGGAGGACCCGAACAACGGCCAGCTCCTGGCCCTGGCGTCGTACCCCACCTACGACCCGACGGCGTTCGTCGACGGCATCGACGCCAACGAATGGGCCTACCTCAACGATCCCGCCAACCATTACCCACTGAACAACTGGGCGATCCAGGGTCAGTGGGCGCCGGGCTCGACGTACAAGCTGTTCATGGGCTACGCCGCGCTCCACTCCGGCTTGATGGCGCCCGACACCATCTTCTACGACGGCGGCGGCTATCTGATCCCCGGCTGCACCGGCCTCAAGTGCTACCGCAGCAACGCCGGCGGGGCGGCGCACGGAGCGGTGAACATCAGCGAGGCGCTCACCGTGTCGTCCGACGCCTTCTTCTACAACGTCGGCGCCCAGTTCTGGCTGCAGCGCGAGCGCTTCGGGGACGAGGGCCTGCAGGGCTACCTGGCCCCTTGGGGCGTCGGCGAGGAGACGGGGGTGGCGCTGACCGGCGAGCGGCCGGGGCGCATTGCGGGCCCAACGTGGAAGCGCGAATACAACGAGCCGATCGGCGGCGACACCGTGTGGCGCACCGGCGACAGCGTGAACGTTGGCGTCGGTCAGGGCGACGTGCTGGTGACGCCGCTGCAGCTCGCCAACGGCTACGCCACCTTCGCCAACGGCGGGACCCGCTACGTGCCTCAGGTCGCGCTGCGGGCCCAGACGTATCGGACGGGTGACGTGACCCAGGAGTTCGCCCCCGAGGCGGCGGGTCGCGTCGAGATCGCTCCCCAGGAGCGCCAGGCGCTGCTCGACGGGCTGGCGAACGTGCCGGTGAGGGGCACGGCGGCCGGGGCCTTTGCGGGCTTCCCGCTCGAGGACTTTCCGATCGCCGGCAAGACCGGCACCGCGCAGGTGGACAACAAGGCCGACACCGCCCTGTTCTCCGCCTTCGGACCGGTCAACGCCCCGCGGTACCAGGTCACCGCCGTGCTGGAGGAGTCGGGCTTCGGCGCCACGTCGGCGGCGCCGGTGGTGCGGCGCGTGTTCGAGGTTCTGGCCGGGGTCACGCCCAGGCCGGTGGCCGGTCCCAACGGCCTGCCGGTCAACCCCGAGGGCGGCGGCCTCGTGGGCGGCGGTGGAGCGGGGTACGACTGATGGCGCGGGGAGCGCTCGACCTCCGACGTGCGCCGGCACGAGGGCTGTCGGGCACCCGCGCCCTCGGCCGGCGGCGCCGCGACGACAGCTGGTTCCACCCCCGGGCGCCGGCGGCGTGGAAGCACGTCGATCTCGTGCTGCTCGGTTGCGCGTTGTCCGTGTCGGCGTTGGGTGCGCTGATGATCCTGTCGTCGACGCGGGGCACCGATCCCGACGCCTACGACCCGTCCTACCTGCGCCGGCAGGTGCTGTTCATCGGGATAGGCATGGCCGGCATGGTGGCGGTCACGCTCGTGGACTACCGGCGGTTGCGGGACTTCGCCTGGCTCCCGTACGTGGCCGTGCTGTTCATACTGGGCCTGGTGCTGTCGCCGCTGGGGACCGAGCAACGCGGCACCCAGGCGTGGTTCCAGCTCGGCGCCTTCCAGCTCCAGCCGGCCGAGCTGGCCAAGGTGGTGACGGTCTTCGCCCTGGCCGCTCTGTTCGCCCGCTTCGAACCACCCTTGCCCGCGCGGCGGCTCGCCGTGGGGCTGGCGCTGTGCGGCCTGCCGGTGGGACTGATCCTGGCCCAGCCCGATCTGGGGACGGCGCTGGTGTTCGTGGCCATCGTGACCGGCATGGTGTTCGTGGGCGGCGCCCGGATGCGGCACATCGTGGTGCTGACTGCCTTCGGCGTGATCGCCGTCATCGGAGTCCTGAACTCGGACCTTCTGGAGGACTACCAACGGGACCGGCTCACCGAGTTCCTCGAGCAGGACCAGGGTCTGGTGACGGCCGAGACCTACAACCTCGACCAGTCCAAGGCCGCGATCGCCTCGGGTGGCACGTCGGGGAAGGGGCTGTTCGAGGGAACGCAGACCCGCCTCGGCTTCGTGCCCGAGCAGCACACCGACTTCATCTTCACGGCCCTGGGCGAGGAGCTCGGGTTCGCCGGGTCGGCCACGTTGCTGGCGCTGTTCGCGCTCATGTGCCTGCGGATCCTGCGCACAGCCCAGATCGCCCACGACCGGCTGGGCACGCTGATCTGTGCCGGGGTGCTGTCGATGCTGGTGTTCCAGGTGTTCCAGAACGTCGGGATGACCATGGGCATCATGCCGATCACCGGCATCACGCTGCCGTTCATGAGCTACGGCGGCTCGTCGGTAGTCGCCTCGTGGCTGGCCGTCGGCCTGGTGCTGAACGTGCACATGCGCCGCTTCGGCTGAGCGGGGGCGCCGTTTGCGGCGGTTCCGGCCGGGCCCGGGCACCGACTGGCTCCGGCGTTCGGATGGGCCGGATTCCGTCACCTTCGAACGCCGGTTTGCTGGGGTCGCCGGTCACGATCGAGGGACCGGTAGTAGGGTCACTCAACATATGGAAGCAGGCCTGCTGATCAAGGAGGGCAAGTTCCTCGCCGCCATGTTCGGCTGGGACGCCCGCCCCTCGGTCGAGCAGATCGTGGCGTGGACGGCGTTCGCGGTGCCGGTCACATCGCGTCGCCGCCTGACGCTGCGCTGAGAGTCTGACCCGGTGCTGGACGCCGAGCGGGAGCCGATCCCCGGCGAGGCGACCGGCCGCCGCCCCTGGGTCGCCCTGCCGACATTGGTCGGGGTGCTGCTGGCGATCGTGTGCCTCGGCTTCGTGGCGGGCACCTTGGTGTCCCAGTGGTCGGAGGTACGGGACCGGATCGCCGACGCCGCGCCGGGTTGGCTCGTGCTTGCGGTCCTGGCCGCCGGCGCCGCCATGACGTGGATCGCCTGGTGCTGGGAGGACGCCTTGGCGCTGGTGGGGCACCGGCCGGGCCGTCGCCGGGTGATCGCCTGGTACTACGCAGGCGAGATCGGCAAGTACCTCCCCGGCACGGTGTGGCCGATCCTCGGCAGAGGTGAGCTGGCCCGCCGTGGCGGCGTTCCGGCTAGCCGCGCCTATCCGAGCGTCGCCCTGTCGCTGGCGACCTTGTACCTGGCGGGACTGAGCGTCGCCGCAGTGCTGGTGCCGCTCGACCTTGCGCAGCAGGCGGAGTCGCCGGCGGCCCTGGCGCTGCTGGTGTTGCTGCCGGTCGGCTTGGCGGCGCTCCACCCTGCGGTGCTCGGGCGGGCCCGCCGGGTGGTGGTGCGGCTCACGGGCCGGGGCGCCGGCGTGCCGCTCCCGCAATGGCGTGCGACCGCCGCCGTCGTCGTCCGGTACGTGCCGGCCTGGCTGGCGATCTGGGCGGCGACGTGGCTGGTGGCGCGGGCGCTCGTACCGGATCCGCCGATCCTGCGCATCGGGATCGCGGCCACCTTGTCCTGGGCCGCCGGCTTCGTGGCGGTGCCCGTGCCGGCGGGCGCGGGGGTCCGGGAGGCCGTGTTCGTCGCCGCCTCGGGGATGCCCGGGGGCCTGGCCGCCACCGTGGCCGTTGCCTCCCGGCTGGCCTTCGTTTTGGTGGATGTCGCCGGGCTGGTCCTGACCGCCCGCTGGCACCGGGCGGCACCGCGGCTCTCGGGAGCCACACAGCGGATCGAGCACTAGCACGCTCCGCCCTTGCCCGACCGCTCAGGGCGCGGTTCGGGGCCCGGAGAGGCACCCCGCTACCCTGGATTCGACATGACCGCGTTTCCTCGGGGGCTGCGCCCCCGCAGCCCATCGTCGCCCGGCTCGCTGGCTTGTCGACCCAACTATCCGCCCGTCTCCCGGCGACGAGGCGAGCGGGCTCTGGTTGGGTCGATCGCGCGGTCGACCGGTCAGGAGCTTCGCTCATGACCTCCGTCTGGACGCAGCTCGAGCCCCACCTCGCAGATGTGGAGAAGCCGGCCCGCTACGTCGGGCTGGAGCTCGGTGCGCAGCGTCCCGAGCACGGTCCGGGCCGCGTCGCCTGGCTGCTCACCTACCCGGATACCTACGAGATCGGGCTGCCCAACCAGGGCCTGCAGATCCTCTACGAGATCCTCAACGAGCGCGACGACGCCGTGGCCGAACGGTCGTACGCACCCTGGGGCGACCTCGAGGCGGTCATGCGCCGCGAGCGCATTCCCCTGTTCTCGGTCGACACCCACCGGGCCGCCGGCGACTTCGACGTGCTGGCGTTCAACCTGTCGGCCGAGCTGACCTACACCAACCTGCTCAACTGCGTCGACCTGGCCGGCGTCCCGGTCCGGGCCGCCGACCGCCGCCCCGCGCACCCGCTGGTGGCCGCCGGGGGTCACTGCACCTACAACCCCGAGCCGCTGGCCGACTACCTCGACTTCGTGGTACTGGGCGACGGCGAGGAGGTGGTGTCCGACATCACCCGGGTCCTGGCCGATTGGAAGGCGTCGGGCCGCACCGAGGCGGGTCGCCGAACGGTGCTCCGCGAGCTGGCCCGGGTGGAGGGCGTCTACGTCCCGTCGCTGTACGACGTGGACTACGACGGCCGGGCCATCCGGGCCATCCGGCCCCGCCACTCCGACGTCCCCGAGCGGGTCGAGAAGCGCACCATCGCCGACCTGGCGGCCTGGCCTTACCCCCGCAACCAGCTCGTGCCCCTCACCGAGGTGGTGCACGACCGGCTCAACGTCGAGGTCTTCCGGGGTTGCACCCGGGGCTGCCGCTTCTGCCAGGCGGGCATGATCACCCGCCCGGTTCGGGAGCGTCCCGCCGAGCAGGTGCGCACCATGGTGTCCGAGGGGCTGCGCCGCACAGGCTACGACGAGGTGGCGCTCACCAGCCTGTCCACCGCCGACTTCTCGGGCATCGAGTCGGTGGTGCGGGGGATCGTCGACGACCCGGCGAGCTGCGGTCAGACCTCGGTCAGCCTGCCCAGCCTGAGGGTCGACGCCTTCACCGTGGGCATCGCCACGCAGATCCAGAAGGCCCGCCGCACCGGTCTCACGTTCGCGCCCGAGGCCGGCACCTGGCGGATGCGCCAGATCATCAACAAGCTCATCCGTGAGGACGACCTGTACGGCGCGGTCACCAGCGCCTTCAGCCAGGGATGGCGCCGGGTGAAGCTCTACTTCCTCACCGGCCTGCCGTCCGAGACCGACGAGGACACGCTCGGCATCCACGAGCTGGCCCGCAACTGCGTCGAGATCGGGCGGAGCTACGGCAAGGGCGTGTCGGTGAAGGCGTCGGTGGGCGGGTTCGTGCCGAAGCCGTTCACGCCGTTCCAGTGGTTCGGCCAGAACACGGTCGACGAGCTGTACCGCAAGATCGGGCTCCTGCGCGACGCCGCCAAGCGGACCAAGGGGCTGCAGCTCACCTGGCACGACCCCAAGGCCACCCTGGTGGAGGGGCTGGCGTCGCGCGGCGATCGCCGTCTGGGCCCGGTGATCGAGCAGGTGTGGCGCCGGGGCGGGACGTTCCAGGAGTGGAGCGAGCACTTCCGGCTCGACCTGTGGCTGGAGGCAATGGCCGACCACGGCCTCGACCTCGACTGGTACGTCTACCGGCACCGCGGCGAGGACGAGGTCCTGCCGTGGGACCACCTCTCCGCCGGCCTGCACAAGGATTTCCTGTGGCAGGACTGGCAGGACGCGCTGGCCGAGGTCGGCTTGCCCGACTGCCGCTGGACGCCCTGCTACGACTGCGGCGCCTGCACCGGCTACGGCATCGAGCACGTGGTGGCGTCCGCCGTCCCGCCCGCCGGCGGCAGCCAGGGGACCGGGCAGGACCTGTCGACCGGGCACCTGGTGGGCGACGCGGTCCCGGTCGAGCTGCGCCCCCGCAGGTTGGTGGGGGCCGCGTCGTGAGCATCCGCGTCAGGATCCGTTTCTCGAAGCTGGGGAAGGTCAGGTTCACGAGCCACCGCGACGTGGCTCGGATCTGGGAGCGAGGGCTGCGCCGGGCCGAGCTCCCCATCGCGTACACCGAGGGCTTCTCCCCCCGACCCAAGCTGAGTTTCGGGCTCGCCCTCTCCACGGGGTACGAGTCGTACGGCGAATACCTCGACGTGGCCCTGCGCGAAGCGCTGGGCGAGGCCGAGATCCATGAGTTGCCCCGACGGCTCGCTCCGGCGTTGCCCGAGGGGATCGAGGTGCAGGCGGTCGCCGCCCTGCCGCCGGGAGCCACATCCCTCCAGCAGGCCGTGACCAGCTGCACCTGGCACATCGACGTGGGGGCAGCCCTGCGGTCCGCCGTCGCTCAGGCGGTGGCGGTCGCGCTGGCCGCTCCCGAGTTGGTCGTGACCCGCGAGCGCAAGGGGCAGAGCGTCACCGACGACGTGCGCCCCGCCATCCTCAGCGCCGAGGTGCTCGGGCCGCCCGGTGGCACCACGATCGAGGCCGAGCTGGCCACGCAGCCCCGCGGGCTGCGGCCGGCCGAGTTCCTGGCCGCGATCGACCCCACGTGGCGCGCCGAGCGGGTCACTCGCATCAGTCAATGGACGCAGGTCGGCGGCGCCCGGCGAGAGGTCATCGACCTCCCGCCGGCAGCGACGCCGCCTCCGCACGCCGAGGTGCGTGCGTCATGAGAAGGGAACCCACCCATGGCCGAGACAGTCGTCCCCGGCGGCACGGAGGCGCCAGAACCGGCACCTGAGGCGTCGCAGACGCCCAGCGCGGCGCCCGACGCCGCGACCCCTACCAGGTCGGAGGGATCCGCCTCGCCGCCGGCAACCGATTCCGGCGAAGGCAACGGTGCCGGCCCCGGTGCCGACGCCGGGGGCGCCGCCACGACGGGCACCCCCGGCAAGCGCCGGCGCCGCGGCTCACGCGGCGGACGCAAGCGCAGCAAGCCCCGCACCGCCGAGGGAGCGAACAGCGGCGGCGCCGGTTCCGGCGCTGCCACCCAGCCGCAGGTCGAGGAAATGGCCCATGCCCAGCGCCAGCCATTTCCTCCAGCTGATCGGGCCTCCAGAGGTCGAGGAAATGGCCCACGTCCAGCGCCAGCCATTTCCTCCACCTCGCCGGCCACGGGCCCGGCCCCCGAGGACCGGACGCCAGAGCTGCCCGACCTCCACCGCGAGGGTCGGCCCGCCTCGGTGGAAGCGGCCGCCAAGGCCCTCGTGCCCAAGGCCCCGCCGCCGGGGGCGCCGCCCAAGCCCAAGATCGGCGACACCATCCCCGCCGGGGCGTTGCGCCCGGTCGAGCCGGCCAAGCCCGGGGACGATGCGACCGGCGACGGCGGCAAGCGGCGCCGGCGGCGTCGGGGCTCTCGTGGGGGACGTTCGTCGGGCGCCGCGCCGACCAGCGCCACCTCGACCACCAGCACCTCGACCACCACCACCGACAGGCCCATCGAGGCGGTGGTCGCCCACGAGCCCGCCGAGCTCGACGAGGAGACGCTCGAGCGCCGGCGGGGACGCGAGCGGAAGGGCCGCCCGGTCGGGCGCTACATGATGACCGTCCACGTGACGCCCGGGGCGACGCAGATCGCGGTGCTCGAGGGACGCTCGCTGATCGAGCACTACGTGTCGCACCCCTCCGACGACGTGTCGCAGATCCACGGCAACATCTACCTGGGCCGGGTGCAGAACGTTCTCCCCGGCATGGAGGCGGCGTTCGTCGACATCGGCACCCCCAAGAACGCCGTGCTCTACCGCGGCGACGTCCACTACGACCCCGAGGACATCGAGGGCGGTACGGCCGCGGGCAGGCCTCGGATCGAGGACGTGCTCAAGGCCGGCCAGACGATCCTCTGCCAGGTCACCAAGAACCCGATCGGCGCCAAGGGGGCACGGCTCACCCAGGAGGTGTCGCTGCCCGGGCGCTACGTGGTGCTGATCCCCAACTCGAAGACGTACGGAATCTCCAAACGGCTGCCGGACGACGTGCGCAAGCGGCTGCGCGGCATCCTCGATCGAGTGAAGCCCGCCCAGCACGGGCTGATCGTGCGTACGGCCGCCGAGCACGCCACCGAGGCCGAGCTCCGCGCCGACATGACACTGCTGCTCGACCAGTGGGAGCAGATCGCCACGGCGGCGGCGGCGGCGAAGCAGCCGACGCTGCTCTACCGTGAGCCGGAGCTGGCGGTACGGGTGATCCGCGAGGAGTTCAATGCCGACTACCGAGGGGTGGTCATCGACGATCTACGCCTCT
>DASQUK010000187.1:0-4838 GCA_035641315.1 Acidimicrobiales bacterium
GTAGGTCCGAGAACGGGCGCTCGATGACTCGCACGGTGGCATGACATCTGAAGTAGTTCAGAACAGCTACTCGATGTAACTCGACGTGTCGGCTAGTCCTCCCCGACGGACCGCGAACGGCGAATGCTGATCGAGGCCGAGCACCCCGAGCTCCACCGGGCACTGCGGAGCCACGCCGACGAGGTCCACTTCACGGGCCCCACCATCAACCCCGGTCAACGCCGCAGGGTCTACGACGCTCTCCGCCACAAGACCCCGATTGAGCTGGACCGCATGCGCGCCGCGCTAGCCGACCTGCCAGCCTCCCGGGAACGGGAGCGTGCCACGACATCGGACAGTCAACCCAACGGGGCCGAACGCCGCTCAGCCGCCCCGGAGGCGACGCCACTGATCACCGTCCAGCGATCAGATCGGCGTCCACCATCGTCACGGTGTCTCCGGTCACCGCGACGCCGCCGCGAAAGCCTCGCGATGTCTCCGGCGACGGCGCTGCCTCGATGTGGGGGCGTCAGCCGAGGGCGACGAACGACACGGCCTCCTCGTCGAGCAGTTCGCGTTCGGGTAGACGGGCCCCGCTGCGTCCCAACAGCGAGGCGCCATGCACCTCGAGCCAGGCATTGGCGGCATCGACATCGCTGGGGTCGACACCATCGGCCAGCATGCTCATGGCGAGCGTCTTGGCCGGGCCCCACCTGGCCTCGTCGGCGGTGGCGCCCCGGAATTCGGGCTCGACGTCGTCGATCACCTTGAGGGTCTCCTCCGCGATCGACGCTGGCAGCCCGGCGCGCTCGGCAGCCCACGGAACCCAGGCCCGTAACACCTCCGGGAACCGGGCCAGGTTGTCGAGATCCGCCGTGATCTTGCGAGGAACGAAATCCAGCAGGAACAACAGCGCCGCCCCGGCACTCCAGCGCAACGGGTCACGACGTTGGGCGTCACAGCGGTAGTCGACCATGACATCGAGAAGGAACCAGGCATCCGGATCGTGGGCGTAACGGGACCCCGCGGGATCGGCCAGAAATGCCCGCACCAGCGCCTCTCGCTCGTCGGGGTCGAGCGGACCTGTGCCGGTCGGAGCGACCGCAATGGGTTCCAGCCGTGCCCGAGCGAGCGCTTCATAGTCCCGGTAGTCCTCGCCCACCGGTGCATCGATGGTGACACTCGTCAACTCCATGGCAGCGACGACCCGCCCGGCGGCGATCTCGGCTCGCTCATCCACCAGATCGACCTCGGACAGGCCGCGCCACGTGGCAGCGACCTGCTCCAGGGGGCCGAGCACGGCGATGTCCTTCGCGATGCCGCCCAGAGCGTGATCGATCAGCACGACAATGCTGTGTTCGGCGCCATCGGGGTACCTGAACCCGACCATGACGCTGTCCTGATCGCCGCAGAGATCCGTGGCCCGCCACGCCCCGGTCGGCTCGGCGGTGCCGATCAGCTCAACCCACGCGGGCGCCGAGGAACCGAGGGCGGCCGACCCTCGGGCCGCGGTCACCGCCTGTCGGGCCAGCCCGCCGGAAGCGACAGCCGCGATCGCCCTCAGCGACATCCCGGTCACTGGCGTGCCGGTCCGCCGAGCCACTGACACGAACCGCCCACCGAGCGCCGCCACGGTGTCAGGTTCGCCGATGAGGGGGTGGCTGCCGAAGAGACCGACCAGAAAGCTCGCCCACATCTCGGCTTGGAGGGGATCACCGGAACCCAAGACGTCCCGGCCCTGGGTGTGGAGGATCTCCCGGATCAGGCCGTCGAAGACGGCCAGCGAGTCGTCCGCCGGCTTGCACGACGAACGCGCCGCCCGGCGAGCTCGCTGCTTGGCCTTGCCGGTGCGCCGTGTGCTCACAACCGCTGCCTCCCCGCTTGCAGTACGAGACCGCGCCGACCATAGGGGCCGCCGTCCACGCGGACGCGGATACCCCCCGGGCACGCAATGTCCGCATGCAACGCGGCCTCAGGCTCGGGACAGGTCGGCGAGCAGGTCGTCGAGCACGAGCTCTTCGTGCACGGCGCGACGGGCGGCGGCCATCTCCACGGTGAGCGCCGCATCCCAGGACGCTTCCACCCGGCCGGCGCCCAGAGCCGGAAGCTCGCCGACGATCGGTGCCAAGCTGGCCAGGGCGTCCAGATAGTCGGTGGCGGCGAACCGCCAGGGTCGGCACCGGTGCTGGTCGATGAGCAGGTTGGCGATCGTGATGCCGGGCCAGTCGAAGTCACCGTGATAGCGCAGCTCGGCACCGCTGATGCTGAGCTGCCCCAGCAGAGTGGTGACGACCACGGCCGGTTGCCCCTGGGTGCAGACCAGTGCCCGGCGGCAGCCCGCATCGACGGCGGCCTCGAGCACACGCGGGTTCTCGCACACGTGGACCACCCCGTCGGCCGGCGCCGCGACATCGAGACGGCGGAGGTCGCGGGCGGTGAGGTGGGACTCCCACCCGGCGTGGGTGCGTTCGTCGAGCCAGCATCCACCGGTCGAGCCGAGGCCGGCGGTGAGGACCGTCGTGGAGACCTCGTCGGTGAGCACCCCCACCGCCCGCCACAGCGCCCGCCGGTCCGCCGGGCTCGACGGGTAGGCCGTGCCGGTGATGGCGCCCGCCGCCCGGAGCACGATGGTGGCGACCAAGCGACCGTCGTCCAGCCCGTGGGCGTCGCCGGTGACGAGCGAGGCGAGCTCGCCGCGGCCGCATGGCCGGTCGCCGCTGAGGTGCGGCAGAGCGGCCACGCATCGGACCGCGGCAGCGAGCGCTCGCTCGGCGCGCTCGACCGGGACGCGTGCGAGCGTCCCGGCGCGCCGCAGGTCGTCGAACCAGGCGTCGATCCATGGGGCCGCGCTCAGCCCGACGTCGTCGAGCGTGCGGCGCCCGGTGGCCCAGATTCGGGCCGCGGCCTCGGCGCGGGCGTTGCGCCGTCCCGGCCGGTCGACGAGCGGGCCCCGGAGATGTTCGGCGGCTGCCACCAGGCCGGCGCCCGCCCCTCGGCCGCGGAGCCGACAGTCGAGCTCGGCCAGATCCACGGTCACCCTGTCAGTGGCGACGGGTCGTCCGAGGAGGCCAGCGAGGGCGTGACGTTCGTCGCGATCCAGCGCATCCAGCCGCAGTGTTCCCGACGGCCGCAGCCCGTTGCGCTGCAGGCGCTCGGCGACGTGGTCCCAGAGCCGCCCCAACCCGGGCCGGTCGAGCGCGATCACCGTCGTCACACCCCGACTAGGTGCCGTTGGCGGCCGTCCCAGCGGAAGTGGACGAGTGCGACGCCCGGATGGCCCGGGTCGCGTACGGCCTCGTAGATCTCCAGGCTGGGCACCGACGGGAAGCAGCCCCACATCCGTTCGCTCGTGAGCACGAAGTCGAGGCCCAGGCCGACGAGCAGACCGAGCAGATGGCCGTGGGTGGGCTCGTCGACCTTGGCGAACGCGTCATCGAGCAGCAGCAGCCTGGGCACGGTGGGCGTGTCACGGGCGATCGCCTCGAAGTGCGCCGCGGCGGCGGCGAACAGCGCCAGGTACGACAGCACCCGTTGCTCGCCCTGGGACAGGCCGAGCCGGTTGGATAGCGTGCGCGAGGAACCGGGCCGAGCGGCGTCGGTGACCTTGACCGTGAACCGGTGCCAGCCCCGGTAGTCGAGCGCGGCGCGCAGGTGCTGCTCGTACCCGGCGGTCGGGTCAGCAGCGCGCTCGGCGTCGATCAACGCGAGCAGGGCGTCGCGGAGCTCGGCGTCGGCGGCCTCGTCGCGCAGGTCGTCGACGAGCAGGCGGGCGGTCACGCCGGCTGGGGTTGTCGCATCGTCGCGCAGCTTCCACTCGAGATGGGCGCCCTTGCCGTGCGAGGTGGACACCGCCGCCAAGGTGCGGTTGGTGCCGGCCACCAGGTCATGGGCATCGAGAAGCTTGGAGCGCACCTCGTCGGCGAGCTCGCGCAGCAGGAACCGCTCCAGCACCTCCCGCTCGCGTGCCGCCAGCCGTCCCCGTGCCGCCTCGGCCTCGTCCGCCAGCCGGGCGGCCACCACCGCCATCGGCTGGCGGCCGCCGTCGTCGGCGACATGGACGACCTTGACGCCGTCGTGCTCGTCGATGGCGGTGTCATAGCCCCCCGCGAGCGCGTCGCTGAGGCGGTCGTAGCGCGACAGGATCGTGCCGTCGGTCACCTCGTCGTCGCCGTCGACCAGTGCCGCCACGGCGACGGCGAGCGCGACGTGGGCCTGGTTGGGCTCGACCGCAGCGTCGGGGGTGACGAGGTCGCTGCGCTGGTGAACGTCGCGGCCGGCGGCGGCGAGCATGACGCCGGGGAGCACGATCGCCGCCTCGAGCGCCTGCCCGGCGGCGCCGAGTGTGGCGGCGGCCCGGACCTCGACGCCGCGGGCCTCGCCGAGACGTGCCTCGGCCATGGCGCGCCCAGTGTCGGCGTCGCGCAGCGCGCGCTCGGCCGCCGGGAGCAGCGACTCCTCGAGCTCGGTCAGGCGCGCCATGACCTGGGCGTGCTGCGCGAGGACACGGTCGACCGTGGACGCCAGCGCCTCGCGCAGCGTGGCGAGCTCGTGGGCGGCGGTGTCGTGGTCGGCGCGCCGGTGGCGGGCCTCGACCGCGGAGGTCTCGGCCTCGGCGCGACGATCAGACTCGTCGCCACGCATGCGCTGCAGGCGCGCGACATCCCGCCCAAGGTCACGGAGAGCCCGGTGATGGTCGGCAAGCACCTCGCGCAGCTCGGCCAGGGCGGTGAGCACATCGTCGAGGCCGGTGACGGTGACGGGTAGCCCGTCGCCGAGGGCCTCGTGGGCCACCTCCGCTGCCAGCCGGTTGGCGGCGGACCTGGCGCTCTCGGCCCTCCGGCGGTCGTCGTCATGGCGGG
>DASQUK010000188.1:0-4805 GCA_035641315.1 Acidimicrobiales bacterium
TGGGCTACGAGGTGACCCCGCAGGTGTTCCAGCCGGGCGCGGCGGCCGGCGCGGCTCGCACCGCCCCGCCCGCCGACCTCGTGCTCGTCGCCGCTGGCTTCGACGACGAGCTGGCCGCTGCACGTGTTCTTCTCGGCGCACGCCGCAGCTGGGCCCGGGTGCTCGGCTTCGTCGGCGCCGGCGTGGACGAGGTCCTGTCCGAGCTCGGCGATCGCCGAGAGCTGCTCGTCGGCCCGAGCCAGTGGACGGTCCGCAGTGCGCTCGGCGCGCCGGCCGACGAGGGGCCCGATGCCGGTTGGTTCGTCGACCGCTACCGGCGGGCCACCGGGCAGGAGCCGGAGTACCCGGCGGCCCAGGCCTTCGCAGCCGGCGTGCTGGCCTCGCGCTGCGTGCGCGACGCCGCATCGTCCGAGCCCGCCAACGTGGTCGCCGCTGCCGCCCGGTTGCGGTGCCGCACGCTCTACGGCAGCTTCCGTCTCGATCCCCGCACGGGTCAGCAGGTCGGCCACCGGGTGCTCACCGTCCAGTGGCAGCGCGGCGTCCCGCGGGTCGTCTGGCCGCCCGAGCACGCCGAGGCGTCGCTGCTCGTCCCCGGTAGGCGAGAGTGACGCGATGATCACCCTGCTGTGCGGCGGCTTCGGTGCCGCTCGCTTCCTCGACGGGCTACGCCACCGCTCCGGCGACCTCTGTTGCATCGTCAACACCGGTGACGACTTCGACTACCTAGGGCTGCGGGTGTGCCCGGACCTGGATAGCGTGCTGTACGCCTTGGCTGGTTGCTTCGATGAGGTGCGCGGCTGGGGACCGCTGCGCGACTCCTTCGCCGCCAACGAGGCGCTGGCCCGCTACGGCGACGATTGGTTCCATCTCGGCGACCGCGACCTCGCTCTTTCCCTCGAACGCACGTCGCGGCTCGCCGCAGGACGCCCGCTCAGCGCCGTGACGGACGAGCTGGGTGAGGCGTGGGGTTTACCGGCGCGGATCCTCCCCGCCACGGACCAGGACGTGCGGACCCGGGTCCGGGTGGGCCCACGGTGGCTCGGGTTCCAGGACTTCGTCGTCCGCGAACAGGCCGCCCCGCCGATCGCCGATATCGCCTACGACGGTGCGGCGCGTGCCGCTCCGGCACCCGGGGTGTTGACCGCCATCGAGCGCGCCGACCTGGTGGTCATCGCGCCGAGCAATCCGGTCACCAGCATCGGGCCGATCCTCGCCGTGCCCTGGGTGCGCCAGGCAATCGCCGGGCGAAGGGCACCGACGGTGGCCGTCTCGCCGATCGTGCTCAACGCCGAGCCGAGCACCGATGCCGAGCTGACCCGGTGCCGGCTGCGTGCCGTCGTCATGGAGGCCGTCGGTCTCGCCCACCAACCCTCGGCGGCCGCGTCGGCGTACCGTGACCTGATCGATGGGTTCGTCGTCGACGAGCGGGACTTCGACGAGGACGGCAAGGTCCTGGCCGGGTTCGGGCTGCCCGTCCTGGCGGCCGACACCCTCGCGGAGCCCGGACGGCGCACAGAGCTGGCCGAGGCAGTGATCGAGTTCGGGCTCGCTCTGACTCAGCCGTAGAAGGTCTCGGCGATCCCGCCGAGATAGAAGGCAACCTTCTCCGGGGGGAGGCCGCCGATTGGTGGGCACAGGCAGAACGAATCGGCCACGTCCCAGACCTCGGCGACCCGTTTCCGGCAGGCGTCCGGGCTGCCAAGGATCACGAAGGTCTCGGTCATCTCGTCGCTGACCGCCCCAACCCACGCTGCCATGTCTTTGCGCTCGAGCGCGTCCGAGCATGCCTGGGCCTCCTTCTCGAAGCCCATCGAGGCGAACATCGGCTCGTACTGCTTCATGCCGGCGTAGTAGGCGACGGTCGCCCGGGCGTCGTTGAGCGCCTGGCTCCGGTCGTCGCTCACCGCCACCCACAGCCAGGCATTCCAATGGATGTCGCGGCGTTGCCGGCCCGCCCAAGCGAGACCGTCCGCCAGGGCGTCCCGGCCGTAGCGGAGGAGCCAGCCCGGACCGTGGATCGGATGGTCGATGTAGCCGTCTGCAACCTCGCCCGCCAGCCGGGTCAGTCCCTTCTGGTTGGCGGCCAACCAGATCGGGATGCGGTCCCGGATCGGTGGTGCGAACGGGCCGAGAAACGTCGACCAGTCGTGCTTGTGGTACTTGCCGTTGAACCGGTCGAGCTCGCCGGTGTGGCTCTTGGCGACGATGAGGCGGATCACCTCGATCGTCTCCTTGATGTGCTCGACCGGCCGGCCGTAGCGCGGCATCCCGTGGAAACCCTCGACCCAGGCCCTGATCGAGGTACCCAGCCCGAGGACGAAGCGGCCCCCGCAGACCCGGTCGAGATCGATCGCCGTCATGGCGATCTCGAACGGGTTGCTGGCAAAGGCGATCTTGATCCCGGTGGCGAGCTGGACCCGGTCAGTGACCGCGGCACAGAAGCCGAGCCCCATGAACGGGTCGCTGTAGATCTCGGGGACGAAGATCCCGGCCAGACCTTGTGCCTCGATCTGGCGCACCTGGGCGGCGAGCACGTCGCCCGGAACGAGCGGCGTGACGAACGACCACTGGCGGCTCACGTCGTTTTCCATCGTGGACCTCTCGCGTGCGTTGAGGTGAAGCCTGTCAGAAGCGGCCGCGGTTGTGGAGCGGGAGCGGAGCGCGGAACCCTGACCGCAGCGCAGCGTTGTGAGTGGTGTCGTGTCGAGACCATTGCTCACGCATGACGCGGGTCTTCCGTGTCCGGCACGACGTCGGTGCACTGCACGAGAACCTGGTCGGCAGTCACACCGCCGGGCGCCGACCCTGTCGCAAGCCAGCCGAGTGGCCTGCCGTCGGAAGCGGGGCGGCCGGTCAACCGCGATGGAGTAGCGGATCGTCAAGGTGAGGGCGCTGGGGTCGGCGTCGGCGTGGGATTCGACGTCGGCGTCGATACCACACTCCCGATCCGGAGGTTCAGAGGTCGCGGCCGGTGGGTGCGGTCCATCAGTCGAGCTCGAAAAGCGGCTCGGTGATGGTCAGGCCGAGATCCGATCCCACGTGCGCGACGAGGGCGAACAGCGCCAGGCAGGCTCCGACCAACACCCGCGACGAGATCGTCGATGGCGACGTAACAACCCCTGGGCGAGTCCCCCGGTCGTCCCAACCGGTCACGCTCGGTACGACCGTCGCAGCTCCTGAGGCCGCAGTCGATCACCTCGAGCGCGGTATCGCCTTAACGAAGAGCTCGGGATACGACCACAGGACCGTGCGGATAGTGGCCGATGCGGTCGAGGCGCTAATCGCGGTCGAACGGTGGAACGAAGCGGCACCGCTCGTCGATGAGCTCGAGCGGTGCGGCGCAAAGTCCGACCGACCTTGGGCCCTCGCTACCGGCGCACGATGCCGCGGCCTCCTGCAAGCTGCAACCGGTCACCTGGCCGAAGCCGAGCCATCCGTCGAGATCGCGACGCGCGAACACCAGCGGCTACCCCGACCGTTCGAACGGGGGCGGACCCTGCTATCCCTCGGCGTGGTGCAGCGCCGACTCCGGCGACAACGGGCGGCACGCGAATCGCTCAACGAGGCGCATCGAATCTTCGAAACGCTCGGAGCCGCCCGGTGGACCGACCGTGCGCGCGCAGAGTTTGGCCCGCATCGCGGGACGCGCCTCAAATCCGCTCGCGCTCACACCGACAGAAGAACAAGTAGCGACACTCGTTGCCGACGGCCGAACGAACCACGAGGTGGCAGCCTCGCTGTTCATCAGCGTCAAGACGGTCGAAGCAAACCTGACGCGCATCTACCCGCAAGCTTGGCGTGACGTCGCGCCGCGAGCTCGCACGACGCAGTCAGGGTCGCCTGACCCCTGAGGTCGGCCCACCCGTTTGAGAGGCTGTTGCTGCCGGGCCGCCACGCGAGTTCCCAGAGTCCGATGGCGGCGAACCCTTCAACCCCGCACGTAATGCCCGCTGGGCTCATGGATCAACGCATCGCTCGATCGAGTACCTGTGACGGTGTCATCCAGCCGAGTGTCTGTCGAGGACGTCCGTTGAGTTCGGGCGATTTCATCGGGCAGGTGATCGAGAACGTTGCGTTCCTTGTGCGTTGGCCAACGCGCGATGACATCGTGCTCGACGAACACGTCGCGCACCGCTCGGGCGAGCACCTTTTGCCGCCGTCGAGGACGAACAGGATCCTCTCGCTGACGGCTCAGATAGGTCTGGGGTGATAGGCCGCTGGGGTGGTGTTGCCCCGGTTTGACGGACAGCTGACGTGGCCTTCGGGGTATGGAAGTGCTCCACCTTGCTCGCGAGACTGCTCACGAAATGCTCACAAGACGTAGTCGCAGGCGACGTGACGGCCCGACATTCCCCAACACGTGAGAGACGAAACCCCAGATCAGACGGTATCTGACTGGCATCAGGCAACACCCGCCATCACCACTCTCTGCGACTTAAACCTCTCTGGCCGCAAGGCCGTGCGGGTTCGATCCCCGCCCCGGGCACCGGGCGCTGAGCTGGACAGTCGTGCTCGACGTCGGCCAGGGCCCCGTGACGGGCAAACGCCGGCAGAAAGTCGAAGGGTGGCTTCCGCACTCGGAAGGCGGCCGAGGCCGCGTTGCGGACCTGGCGGCCAGCGTCGACGCGGGCAGATATGTCGAGCGGTCAACGAGGACTGTCGGCGGCTACCTCGACGAGTGGCTCGAGGTCGTCCCGCCTCGGCTGCGCCCGACGAGCAGGAACAGCCACCGGCAGGCGGGCGCGCACATCAAGGGCTGGATCGGTGCGGTGCCCGAGGTCCGCAACGAGATGATCGACCTCTTC
>DASQUK010000189.1:0-8551 GCA_035641315.1 Acidimicrobiales bacterium
CCAAGGCGGCCGTCGCCGCCGGCGCCGACGAGATCGACATGGTCATCGACCGCGGTGCCTTCCTCGCCGGCCGCTACCTCGACGTGTACGACGAGATCGTGGCCACCAAGCAGGCGTGCGGCGACGCCCACCTCAAGGTGATCCTCGAGACCGGCGAGCTGGCCACCTACGACAACGTCCGTCGGGCGTCGTGGCTGGCCATGCTGGCGGGCGCCGACTTCATCAAGACCTCCACCGGCAAGGTCTCCCCCGCCGCCACGCTGCCGGTGACGCTGGTGATGCTGGAGGCGGCACGCGACTTCCGCCGCCAAACCGGCCGCCAGGTCGGGGTCAAGGCCGCCGGCGGGATCCGGGCCGCCAAGGACGCCGTGCGCTACCTGGTGGTCGTCAACGAGGTGGCGGGCGACGACTGGCTGAGTCCCGACTGGTTCCGCTTCGGGGCGTCCAGCCTGCTCAACGACCTGCTCATGCAGCGCCAGAAGCTCACGACCGGCCGCTACGCCGGTCCCGATTACTTCACGTTGGACTGACGAGCCACACACCATGCCGACCTTCGACTACGCCCCGGCACCCGAGTCCCGTTCGATCGTCGACATCCAGCCGTCCTACGGGCTGTACATCGGCGGCGAGATGGTCGAGCCCATCGACGGCGGCCGGTTCAAGACCGTCAACCCGGCGACGGAGGAGGTCCTGTCCGAGGTGGTCGCCGCCGGACCGGCCGACGTCGACCGTGCGGTCGCCGCCGCCCGCCGGGCGTACGACGACGTGTGGTCCCGCCTCCCCGGCCGCGACCGTGGCAAGTACCTCTACCGGCTGGCCCGCATCGTGCAGGAGCGGGCCCGCGAGCTGGCGGTGCTCGAGAGCATCGACAACGGCAAGCCCATCCGTGAGAGCCGCGACGTCGACGTCCCCCTGGTGGCCGCCCACTTCTTCTACTACGCCGGCTGGGCCGACAAGCTCGGCTACGCCGGGCTCGGTCCCGACCCCCGGCCCCTGGGCGTGGCCGCCCAGGTGATCCCCTGGAACTTCCCGCTCCTCATGCTGGCGTGGAAGATCGCCCCGGCGCTGGCGTGCGGCAACACGGTCGTCCTCAAGCCCGCCGAGACCACGCCGCTGACCGCGCTGGCGTTCGCCGACATCTGCCAGCAGGCCGACCTGCCGCCCGGCGTGGTGAACATCGTCACCGGCGCCGGCGACACCGGGCGGGCGCTGGTCGAGCATCCCGGGGTCGACAAGGTGGCGTTCACCGGCTCGACCGAGGTCGGGCGCCAGATCGCCCGCTCGGTGGCCGGGACCCGCAAGAAGGTGACCCTCGAGCTGGGCGGCAAGGCCGCCAACGTCGTGTTCGACGACGCCCCCCTCGACCAGGCGGTCGAGGGCATCGTCAACGGGATCTTCTTCAACCAGGGCCACGTGTGCTGTGCCGGCAGCCGCCTGCTCGTGCAGGAGTCGGTGGCCGACGAGCTGCTGGCCCGACTCAAGCGCCGCCTCACCACCCTGCGCCTGGGCGACCCGCTCGACAAGAACACCGACATCGGCGCCATCAACAGCGCCGAGCAGCTCGACAAGATCCGGATGCTGTCCGAGGTCGGCGAGACCGAGGGCGCCGAGCGCTGGTCGCCGCCCTGCGACCTGCCCGAACGGGGCTTCTGGTTCCCGCCCACCGTGTTCACCGGGGTCTCGCAGTCGCACCGCATCGCCCGGGAGGAGATCTTCGGCCCCGTGCTCTCGGTGCTCACCTTCCGCACGCCGGCCGAGGCCGTCGAGAAGGCCAACAACACGCCCTACGGGCTGTCAGCCGGCGTCTGGACCGACAAGGGCAGCCGCATTCTGTGGATGGCCCAGAAACTGCGGGCCGGCGTGGTGTGGGCCAACACGTTCAACCGGTTCGATCCGACCAGCCCGTTCGGCGGCTACAAGGAGTCGGGCTACGGCCGCGAGGGCGGCCGCCACGGCCTGGGGGCTTACCTCGATGCCTGACCGGGTGGCCGTCCGCAAAACGTACAAGCTCTACATCGGTGGCGCGTTCCCCCGGTCGGAGTCGGGACGCAGCTACGAGGTGCGCTCCGTCGACGGGCGGTTCCTGGCCAACGCCGCGCTCGCATCGCGCAAGGACGCCCGCGACGCCGTGGTCGCGGCCCGCAAGGCGTTCACCGGGTGGTCGGGCGCGACCGCCTACAACCGGGGCCAGGTGCTCTACCGGGTGGCCGAGATGCTGGAGGGCCGGCGCTCGCAGTTCGCCGACGAGCTCGCCGACGGCGAGGGATTGGGACGGGCCGACGCCGAGGCGGCCGTCGACGCCGCCATCGACCGCTGGGTCTGGTACGCGGGCTGGAGCGACAAGGTGCACCAGGTGCACGGCTCGTCCAACCCGGTGGCCGGGCCCTACTTCGACTTCTCGGTGCCCGAGCCGACGGGTGTGGTGGCGCTGATCGCCCCCGCCGGCTCGTCGCTCCTCGGCCTGGTGTCGGTGGTGGCGCCGGCCATCGTCACCGGCAACACGGCCGTGGTGGTGGCCTCGGAGCGGGCACCGCTGCCCGCCATCACGCTGGCCGAGGTGCTGGCGACGTCCGACCTGCCGGGCGGCGTCGTCAACCTGCTCACCGGCCGGGCCGCGGAGATCGCGCCGTGGCTGGCCTCGCACATGGACGTCAACGCCATCGACCTCACCGGCGTCGAGGACCCCGAGCTGGCCGCGGAGCTAGAGGGCGCGGCCGCCGAGAACCTGAAGCGGGTCTTGCGACCGCCGACCGGCGAGCGCGACTGGACGGCCGACCCCGGCCTCGACCGCATCCTCGCCTTCCTCGAGACCAAGACGGTCTGGCACCCGGTCGGCATCTGAGAGGGTTCAGATGCGACCCCACGGTCGGCTGGCCAACCGGGTGCGGACCGTGACCCCCGCCCACATCACGTAGCTGCGCACCAGCGGCACTCCAGAGGCGATCAGCAGCTCACGGAACAGCGGGTCGGCCTGGTCGGGGGCCAGCCGCCAGTCGTCCGGGAAATCGTCCGGCCAACCCGACCGGTCGGGGATGAGCACGTCGTGGAGCAGCACGGCCGGCGTGTGCCGGCCGCGGCGCCGGGCGAACCAGCCGAGGTAGCCGGGTATCGACGCCAGGTCGGTGCGCTGCAGCCACTCGGGCCGGAGCACGATCGCGGGGCCCACGCCGCCCCGCATGCCCTCGGGCCGCGTGAACCAGATCGGCTCGTCGAGTGCGAACGTGTCGTCGTCGATCTGCCGCAGCACGAAGCGGGACGGCTGTGCGCCCTCGGCACCCGAGAACGGCCGCGTGTCCTGGTCCCATGTGAACGGCGTGCCCGCCTCCTGCCTGCGTCCGCCCGATCCTACGATGGGGACGACGAGGAGAGGCCCCGATGGAGATCAAAGAGCTCGGACACATCGTCCTGTACGTGCGGGACATCGAGCGGTCCGCCCGCTTCTACCGCGACGTGCTGGGCTGGCGGCAGATCCTGCCCGACACCGACGGGTCCTCGCCGCTGCGGGCGCCGGTGACCGCGTTCTCGGCGCCGTCAGGACGCACCCACCACGAGCTGCTGCTCATCGAGGTCGGGCCGGACGCTGCGGCCCAGCCCGAGGGCCGGCGGGTCGGCCTGTACCACTTCGGGCTCAAGGTCGGTGACTCCGACGACGAGCTGCGGGAGGCGCTCGACCGGGTACGGGAGGCAGGGACGCCGGTCCTCGGCGCCAGCGACCACACCGTCACCCACAGCCTCTACATCGCCGATCCGGACGGCAACGAGATCGAGCTCTACATCGACGTCCCCGGCGTCGACTGGCGGGCCGACCCGTCCCTCGTCGGCGCGCCGATCAAGCCGCTCAGCCTGTAACTCTCAGCCGGCGTAGGTGCGCAGCACCCGCAGCGCCGCCTCCCCGTGGGGACCGGCGGCCACCAGGCCGGATTCCTCGGGAGCGAGCCGCTGGGCCGCCACCCGACAGAAGGCGCCGGCGGGACCGGTGATGGTCGAGTCGGCATCCCCGGGCCCGTAGTGCCACGCCTCGCCTTCGGGCCCGGTGAGCTCGCAACGCACGGCCTGCGGATCCTGCCCGGCCAGGCCGAACGCGTACGGCAGCGTCCCGTGGGCCAGCCAGGCGATGTGCCGCAGCCGGGCGGTGTCCGGGAACGGGATGCCCAGCGGGCCGGTGATGTCCAGCCCGTGCGCCCAGTGCTCTGCCAAGCGGGTGGTGGCCAGCGTGGCCGGCTTGAGCGGCGCTCCGACCCATGGGAGCCTCCGTTGCGGGTCGGCGGCCCGCAGCGCGTCGGTCGACGCCTGCCGGGACGCCCGCCAACGCTCGAACACCGCCGCCGGTTCGACCCGGTCACCCTGCTCGGCCCGCACCATCTGCTCGGCGGCGGCGTCGGTGGTGACGCCTACGTTCCGGAGCGCCTCGAAGCTGTCGCGCCCGTCGGCGCTGGCGACCAGGGCCTCGTTGGTCTGCGCCAGGTGCAGCACGACGTCGGCCACGCTCCAGCCCTCGGCGGCGGACGGCGATCGCCAGGCGCCGTCGTCGAGTGCGTCGAGGATCGACTCCAGCCGGTCCTGCTCCGCTTCGAGGTCGTCGAAGATCGTGGCCGTCGCAGTCGCGGAATCGGTCATGGTCCAGCTGCCTCCTCTCCCGTGAAGGCGGCCCGGGCCGCCCTCAAGCCGGTGCCCGAGCGCTCACGGAACCCGTACGTCCCCTGCTCGCGCAGCTCGCGGGCCGCCTCGACGAGGGCCCCGAGCGCGGCGAAGGCGAACGCCCCACCCACCGATATGCGCCGGACCCCCACCTCGCCGAGCTCGGCCACCGTGGGACAGCCGGGCAGGGCGAGCACGTTGACCGGACGGTCGACCGATGCCACCACGTGACGGATGTCCTCGAGCTCGCTCAGGCCGGGTGCGAACAGAACGTCGGCGCCCGCCTCCTGATACGCCTGTAGGCGGGCGATGGTGTCGGCCAGGTCGGGGCGGCCGTGGATGTAGTTCTCGGCGCGGCCGGTCACGACGAGCTGGACGGGGCCCGCGTGGGCGACCTCGGCGGCCGCCGCCACCCGCTCGGCAGCCAGGTCGGCGTCGTAGATCGGGTCGTCGGCGCGACCAGTGAAGTCCTCGACCGAGCAGCCGGCCAGCCCACAGTCCAGCGCCAAGCGGACGGTGGTGGCCACGCCGGCGGGATCGTCGGCGTAGCAGTTCTCCAGGTCGGCGGACACCGGGCGGTCGGTGGCGGCCACGATCGACGCGGCGTGGGCCAGAGCCTCGTCACGGCTCACCGACCCGTCGAGCCGTCCCAATGTGGCCGTGAAGCCGCTGCTGGTGGTGGCGAGGGCTTCGAAGCGCAGGAAGTCCAGCAGCTTGGCGGATCCCTGGTCCCAGGCGTTGGGCATGAGCAGCGGCGCCGGCCCCTCGTGCAGCGACAGGAACCACCCCGCCTTGTCCGCCTGCGTCGGCCGGGTCTGGCTGGCGGCTGCCTCGCTGTTCACGTGGTGAACGTAGCCTGCCGGTCCAGGGCCTCCTCGACCCGCCGGAGGTCCAGCACCCGCCGATCGGTCAGCCCGGGGAGGGTCTGCGCCGCCCAGCGGTAGGCGGGGCCGGTCAGCACGAGCACCTCGAGCCCCTCCCCGGCCACCAGCGTGCAGTCGTGGGCCCGGTCGTCGAGCAGCTCGTCGGCACCCACCCAGGTGCCCGGGCCCAACGCCGCGATCGGGCGGCCGGCGCGGGTGGCGAGCAGCACCCCGGTCACGACGATCACGAGTTGCCGGGCGCGGTAGCCCTCGCGGGCCACGACCGTGCCGTTGGCCAGCCGCAGGCGGTCGGCGTGGGGAATGAGCGGTGCCAGCGAGCTGCGCGCGTACCGGTCGAAGGGGGGCACCTCGGCCAGCACACTGACATCGGGGCGGCGTCGGGACCTCATGCCGCCTCCCTCGTCCGCTCGGACGGCCCGGCCGCGGCCGCCGGGACGGGGACCGGGACCTGGATCTCCAGCTCGGCACCGCCCACAAAGCGCACGCTCGCCCCGGGCGCCACCGCACGGATGAACCGCAGCGCCGGCTCGTTGTCGGCCTGCACCCAGGCGACGACAGTGTCCAGCCCGCGGCTCGCGGCGGCGGCGCTGAGCTCGCCGACCAGGGCCCGCCCGATGCCGCGTCGGAACCACGCGTCCTCCACCAACACCGCCATCTCGCTCGCGCCCGTGCGGGACCGGGCCAGGGTCGCGGTGCCGCGCACTTCGCCGTCGGCCAGGGCAACCCAGGACCGGTGGTCAACAGTGGAGGAGGCCACGCGACCTAGCTCCCGCTCGATCGCCCGCCCGCCGGCGCCGTGGAACCGGCGATAGAGGGTCTCGGGGCTACAGCGGTGAACGAAGGCCCGCAGGGACTCGAGATCTTCCGGTCTCGACGCTCGCAGCAACATGGGTCGAAATTAACTAGACCAGTCGTCATAGTCAATAGACCGGTCGTAATAGTTGTAGGCTGGAGGTGTGGCATCCGACACACGCGACCGTCTCGTCCGGACGATGAGCCGACTGCTGCGCAAGCAGGGCTACAGCGCCACCGGGCTCAACCAGGTGATGGCCGAGGCCCAGGCGCCCAAGGGGTCGATGTACTTCCACTTCCCCGGGGGCAAGGAGGAGCTGGCCGCAGCCGCCATCGACCACTTCGCCGGGCGGGTGATGCGGCGGCTCGAGAACGGCCTGGGCGAGTCCGACACCGTGGCCGAGGCCGTTGCCAGCTTCTTCGACGAGTACATCGAGTTCTTCGAGCGCAGCGGCTTCGTCGAGGGCTGTGCGGTGGCGTCGGTGGCGCTCGATGCCGCCGCCACCCACGAGGCCCTCGCCGCCGCCACCAGCCGCGCCTTCCGCAGCTGGACCGACCGGTTCGCCGCCGCCCTCGAGGCCGAAGGCCACTCTCCTGCCGAGGCGCACGGCCTGGCCACGCTCATCGTCGCCACCACTGAGGGCGCGCTCACGATGGGCAAGGGCGAGCGCTCGACCGAGCCCCTCGCCGCCACCCGCGACGTGCTGTGCCAGCTCCTGACCGCACCCGCTGCCGCTCCGCAGGCGGTCGGCTGAAGGCTGGTCTAGCGTACATATGTTCGCTATACTGGGCGGCCGTGACGGAACTGCGGTGGCGCCAGGCGGATGGGCCTCAGACCCAGGGGGCGCTGTTCGAGGAGCCGGTGTTCGAGCGGGAGCCCGGGCGCGGCGAGTTCCGGGGCATCGAGTTCCTGCACGTCCGGGCTCACCGCATCATCAACGAGGTCCGGGGGGCGCCGTTCGGCTTCCGCTACACGATCAACGCCTACCGGGGATGCACCCACGCGTGCACCTATTGCCTGGCGGGCGACACGCCGATCCTCATGGCCGACGGTGGCAGCAAGGCGCTCGCCGATGTCCGACCGGGCGACGCGGTCTGCGGGACCGTCCGCGACCGGGCCGGCCGGCTCTGCATCGAGACCACCGTGCTCGACCACTGGTCGACGGTGAAGCCCGCCTTCCGGGTCAGGCTGGCCGACGGTACCGAGCTCGTCGCCAGCGGCGATCACCGCTTCCTCACCGATCGGGGCTGGAAGCACGTCACCCGGTCCGACGCCTCGGGCCCTCGGCCCCACCTCACCCGGCACCACTCGCTCCTCGGTCTCGCGGCGCCGGGCGGTAGGCAGGCGGGCACCGCGATCGCCAGCGACCCGCAGCGGCGGGTGATCGCCGTCGAGCCCGTCGATGGCGATCTCCCCATGTTCGACCTCACCACCGGGACGGGCGACTTCATCGCCAACGGCGTGGTGAGCCACAACTGCTTCGCCCGGCCGACCCACACCTACCTCGACCTCGACGCCGACCGCGACTTCGAGCGCCGCATCGTGGTCAAGGTCAACGCGGTGTCGCGGCTGCGCCACGAGCTGGACCCCAGGCGCTGGCACGGCGAGCTCATCGCCATGGGCACCAACACCGACCCCTACCAGCGTGCCGAGGGCAAGTACCGGCTCACCCGCGGCATCGTCGAGGCACTGACCGAGCGGGCCAACCCGTTCTCCATCCTCACCAAGTCCACCCTCGTGCTACGCGACCTCGAGCTGCTGGCCGAGGCGGCTCGCCGCACCGACGTGCGGGTCAACCTCTCCATCGGCACGCTCGACGAGGCCGTGTGGCAGGCGACGGAGCCCGGCACCCCGCATCCCGAGCGGCGGGTGCGGGCCGTCGAGCAGCTCAACGCCGCCGGGGTGCCCACCGGCGTGCTGATCGCCCCGGTCCTGCCCGAGCTGTCCGACGGCCCCGAGCAGCTCGAGGCGGTGGTGCGGGCCTGCGTCGACGCCGGCGCCCAGTCGATCTCCACGGTGCTGCTGCACCTGCGCCCGGGCGTCAAGGAGGTGTTCCTCGGCCGGCTGGCCGAGACGCATCCCCAGCTCCTGGCGAGCTACCGCCGCCGCTACCGCGACCGGGCTTACGCACCCAAGGCCGAGCAGCAGGCGCTGGATGCCCGCGTCCGCGAGCTGGTGCGCCGCCACGGCGGCCTGCCCGCCGACCGCGGCGACCCCCGCCACCTCACGGGCCGCG
>DASQUK010000190.1:0-17771 GCA_035641315.1 Acidimicrobiales bacterium
GGCATCGGCGTGGTCTCGTGCCCTCCCGTCCCGCACGCAGCGAGCAGGAGGACCGCACCGGCGATTCGCGCGAGGCGGCCCGCCGAACGGCCACCGCCGACCATCACCGTCCCACCGATCGCGCAGCGCCCGGCCTGGCCACGCCCGTAGCATTGTCGATGCAGCGCCAACGGGGGCCACGCGGATGACACTGCCGGGCAAGCAACGCCGGAGGTGGGGGGCGCCGCGGCGGGCGCAGACGCCGTCCGATCGCGCCGCCGAGCGTCCGGGCCCGCTGGTCCGGCGACGCCCGTCAGGCGAGCCTCCGCCGTTACCACGGCCGGTCAGCCCTGGCACCCGCGCCTTCCTGGTCGCCGGCGTGCTGGTAGTGCTGCTCTGGGCGGCGCTCACGACGGAGGTCGGCGTGCGGGTGGTGACACGGGTCGACCTCGCCGTGCTCCACGCCGTCGCCCGGCTGAGAACCGACGAGCTCGTCGACGTGGGCCAAGGCGTGGCGGCGCTCGGCTCCCTGTGGACGTTCAGGGTCGTGGCGTGGACGACGCTCATCGTGCTTCTGGCGGTCCGCCGCTTCCAGCACATGGCCGTGGCGCTGGCGGTGTTCCTCGTCGTTTCGCTGCTGAACGGCCTGTTGGCGGTGGGGCTCGGGCGCATGCGGCCGGCGGACGTCGCCATCGTCGGTTCCTGGGACGGCTACGCCCACCCTTCGGCGCCCGTCGCCAACATCGCCCTCGGCTTCACCGTCATGCTGTTGACCCTCACCCCGGGGGGCCGGTGGCGGGCGGGGGCGGCCTGGGTGGTGGGCACGGCGATCGCTCTGGTGGTCGCGGCCCGACTACTCCTCGCCGTCGACCACCCGACGGACGTGGCCGCCGCGCTCGTCACCGGCGTCGCCCTGCCGGCCGTGGCTCTCCGGCTGCTCACGCCCGAGGAGGCCTTTCCGGTCACCTACCGCCGTGGCGTCCGGGCGCACCTCGACGTAGGCGGCCGGCGCGGCGAGGCCATCCGGGCTGCGCTCGCCAGTGAGGTGGGGGTCCGAGTCGTGGGAGTCGAGCCGTTCGGGCGGGGTAGCTCGGCCGGTTCCACCCCGCTGCGGATCGATGTCGCCGACGACAGCGCCGAGCGTCAGCTCTTCGGCAAGCTGTACGCGTCGACGCATCTCTGGTCGGACCGCTGGTACAAGCTCGCCCGCACGGTCCGGTACGGGCGGCTCGAAGACGAGCGGCCGTTCAACACGGTGCGACGCCTCGTCGAGTACGAAGACCACATGCTGCGGGTGCTGCGCGACGCGGGGCTGCCCAGCCCCCGGCCCCACGGCATCGTGGAGATCACGCCCGATCGCGAGTACCTGATACTCACCGAGTTCCTCGCCGGCGCCGTTCACATCACCGAGGGCACGGTCACGGACGGCACGATCGACGACGCGCTGCGATGCGTGCGGCAGCTGTGGAACGCAGGCCTCGCCCACCGTGACATCAAGCCGGGGAATCTCCTGGTCCGCAACGGTCGCGTGCTGCTCATCGACGTCGCATTCGCGGAGGTGCGCCCCACTCCGTGGCGCCAGGCCGTCGACCTGGCCAACATGATGCTCACCCTGGCGCTGTGCACGTCGGCGGAACGGGTGTACGAGCGCGCGCTATCGGTGTTCTCGTCCGACGAGATCGGCGAGGCGTTCGCGGCGAGCCGAGGGGTCACCATCCCCGCGCAGCTCCGGTCGCTGCTCAGGCGGCGCGACGACGATCTGCTCGCCAGGTTCCGCGAGCTTGCCCCCCCGACGCCACCGGTCGCCATCCAGCGCTGGAGCCTGCGCCGGGCGGTTCTCACGATGGCGGTCGTCGTCGGCGCAGCGCTGGCGATCGCACTGGTGGCGGTGAACCTCCGGCTGGCGGGGTTGGCGTGAGCGCTCGGTGGCGACGCGCACTGCTGGTCGTGGCGCTCGTCGTCACCGCGCCCGCCTGCGCCGCCACGGCCACCGCAGCCATGCCGAAGTGCGAAGCCAGTCAGCGGCTGGGCATCGTCGCCCAGTCGGTGCCCGACGCCGCCTACCTCCCCTGCATTGCCGAGCTGCCCCCAGGTTGGAGCTTGGAGTCCTTCGAGGTGGACGACGATGGCACGCGCTTCTCCTTGAGGTCCGATCGCTCGGACCGGCCGGTGGACGTCGAGCTCGCCCCGAGCTGTGACGTGGGATCGGCTACGCCGGTCACTCCGCGCGACGAGGGCGTCCGCACCTACCAGCTCGCCGAGTCGGTGTCACCGAGGTTCACGGGCCGCTTCTACGATGTGTTCGCCGACGGGTGCGTGACGTACGTGTTCGATTTCGCACGCGGGCCGCACATCGCTCTCATCGACGAGCTGCAACAGGCGGTGCAGCTCTATCCGAGGAGGCTGCTTCGCCAGGAGCTGCGTGACGAGCTCGGCATCACCCTCGATCCGTAGCTTCGCGGGGCCCGATCCCAGCGTCGCTCCAACCGGTCGCGGTGCCGACGGCGATCCCGAGCGCGACGCCACCCAGCACGTCGAGAGGAAGATGCGCACCGACATACGCGCGCATGGGGCCGACGGCCAAGGCGACAGCCCACGCCGGGAGCCGCCACCGGCGCGGGAGGTGGGGGACGATGACGACGACAGTTGCCGCCGCCACCGCCGCGTGGCCGGACGGGTAGCCGAGGCCCGCCTGCTCGTGACCGAGCACCCGCGTGGCCGGGATGGTGACCGCGGGACGGCCCCGCCGCACGCTCGGCTTGATCGCCTTCGCGGTGACCCAGGTGAGCGCCCCGACCGCCATCACCCGGTTCCCCAGCCGGCGATGCCCGGCCGCCCGGATCACCGCTCCGGTCACGAGCGGCCCGCCAAGGCTGCCGAGCTGCATGAGCCCCCACACCGGCGCGTACACCCGGCGGGACAGGCCGTTGACCAGCTCGAACCACCGCAACTCGGTGCGAGTCACCCCAGCGCGGCGCGCCACGATCGCCCCGCCGACGAACGCGGCGACGGAACCCGACAGGATGGCGCGGTCACGAGCGGCGGGCATGGCACGCGACCTCGAGGACGAGCCCAGCCCCGCGGCCAACGCTGCCCGATCCGTCCATCGTGGCAACGATGTACCGGTCTTCACACCCCCAAGCGTCGCCCAGCGACAGCAGCGGCGCCAGAGCACCGGGCGGACAGGCACACCAGCCGCGCCGTCGTTACGGTTGGGGCATCCTCAAACGCGAGATCGTGCCGCCCCCCGAGCATCTCTTCCCGCCCGACGAATGGCGGGTCGTGGAGGCGCGTTGGACACCCGAGTTCTCTGACCGGACCGAGACGGCGTTTGCGCTCTCGAACGGTTACGTCGGCGTGAGAGGTGCGCTGGACGAGGCACGGCCTTCGCTCGACCCTGGCACGTTCATCAATGGCTTCCACGAGACGTGGCCGATCGTCCACGCCGAGGAGGCCTACGGCCTCGCGAGAACGGGCCAGACGATGTGCAACGTCCCCGACGCCATGGTCCTCGAGCTGTTCGTCGACGACGAGCCACTGTTCGTGCCCACCGCTCGGCTCCGCGAGTACGCCCGCGTGCTCGACATGCGCAACGGTGTCCTCCAGCGGGATCTCGTGTGGTCGACGGCGGGAGGAAAGCACGTGACCGTGCACTCCTGTCGGCTGGCCTCGCTCGAACACCGCCACCTCGTCGCGGTGGAGTACGAGGTGACCGTCGATCACACCTCCCCGATGTCGATCGTGTCCCGCATGGTCAACCGCATCGACCGACCCCGTTCGCGACGACGCGAGCACCTCGACGCTCGGCTCGGCACCCAGCTCGCCCATCGCGTTCTGAACGGCCAGCTCGCCGAGGATCGCGACGGGCGTGCCGTCCTGGCCTACGTGACGACCAACAGCGAGATGACCCTCGCGATGGGCATCGAGCATGTGGTCGAGACGGCAAACCGCCACCAGACGACGAGCAGCGTCACGCCCGACCTGTCAGAAGTCGTGATCACCGCCGAGGCCGAGCCAGGCGTCCCCATCCGGGTCGTGAAGTACGTCGCCTACCAGACGTCGCGCAGCGTTCCCTCCCGTGACCTCGTCCCGCGATGCGAGCGAACCCTCGACCGAGCGGTGCGAGACGGGTTCAAGACGCTCGCCGACGCCCAGCGGGCGAACCTCGAACGGTTCTGGTCGAGGGCGGACGTCGTGATCGCCGATCCGGTCAACCGAGTGCGTGCACAGCAGGCCGTCCGCTGGAACCTCCTCCAGCTGGCACAGGCGACGTGGCGCGCCGAGGGCGCCGGCGTCCCCGCGAAGGGCCTCACGTCTGGCGCCTACGACGGCCATTACTTCTGGGACACCGAGGCATACGTGCTGCCGTTCCTCGCGTACACGCAGCCTCGGATCGCTCGGAACCTGCTCCGGTTCCGGCACAGCATGCTCGACAAGGCGAGACAGCGCGCCCGCACGCTCGAGCTGTCTGGTGCCCTCTTCCCGTGGCGCACGATCAATGGTGACGAGGCATCGGCCCTCTTCCAGGCCGGAACGGCGCAGTTTCACATCAACGCCGACATCGCATATGCGATCCGTCGCTACGTCGACGTGCGGGGCGATCCAGAGTTCCTGATGGAGGTGGGTGCCGAGATGCTCGTCGAGACCGCACGCATGTGGCAGTCGCTCGGCTTCTACGGCCCCGATGGGTGCTTCCACATACACAGCGTCACGGGCCCCGATGAGTACACGACAGTCGTGAACGACAACGCGTTCACCAACCTCATGGCACGGCTCAACCTCAACTACGCCGCGCAGGCCGTCCGCTCGATGGAGGCCGAGCATCCGACGGCACACGCGGCCTTGTGCTACTCGCTCGGGCTGACGTCGTCGGAGACAGACGCCTGGGAGAAGGCAGCCGCCGCGATGTACATCCCATACGACGAGTCACGGGCGATCACCCCGCAGGACGACTCGTTCCTCGACCGTGCGATATGGGACCTCGATGACACGCCACCCGAGCGGTTCCCGCTCCTCAACCACTTTCACCCGCTCGTCATCTACCGCCACCAGGTGCTCAAGCAGGCCGACGTGGTGATGGCGATGTTCCTGCTCGGCAACGAGTTCACGCCCGAGGAGAAGGCCCGCAACTTCGCTTACTACGACGCCCTGACGACGGGTGACTCGTCGCTCTCGGCCAGCATCCAGAGCATCGTCGCATCGGAGATCGGCGACGAGGAGCGCGCCACCGACTACTTCAGATTCGCGCTCCTCATGGACCTGGCGGACCTCGCGGGGAACGTATCCGACGGCGTGCACGTCGCATCCGCGGCCGGCGCATGGATGGCGCTGGTATTCGGGTTCGGCGGGGTCCGCGACTTCGACGGTCGGTTGACGATCGACCCGCGGCTGCCGAGGCGCTACGACCGCCTCGAATTCCCGGTCCGGTTCCATGATCGCCAGATTCGAGTTGCCCTGTCGCACGAGGACGAGCGGTACACCCTGGAAGAAGGCGAGCCGCTCAAGGTGACCATCCGGGGCGAGCCGCACCTGCTGGTGCCCGGTTCACCGCTCCGGTTGTCACCGAGACCACGCGACGCCGCAAGCGCGTGACCCGGCAGCTTCCTCGAGAATCCTCGGAGCCACGCCACATCACTCCTGGACGGCATGGCAGGAGCCGCCGAGACGACGACACCTGTGTCAGCGGCCCAAACACGGTGCCTGCCTGGGGCGTGTTCTGAGCATCCCCAACGGATTCGAACCCCTCGCCACCTTTAGAGATCACAGCCGAGTCGTTATGGCGTCCCGTAGCCCCCACGGCGTCCCTGCTCATGGGCTCGCCGACGGCTGCGTTCATCCGCGCACACATCCCGCAACACACTGCTCGCTAGCCGCCCTACACGCCGGACCTGAGTGCCTGTCGGTCTGCCGGCGGCAGTGGCCACTCCTTGGAGGCGCCTCCCCCCAGCTCGACCACCTCGCCGTCGAACCCGACACGGATCGGCGGAGCCAACGCCGACAGCACGAGCACCTGGAGGCGATCGGGGGCGATGACGACGTCGACCCGATGGCCCCGGTAGTGGAGCAGGAACCGGAGGCCCGGGAGCTCGTCGGGCAGCGCGGGGTCGAGCCACAGGACGTCGCCGCGGGCCTCGACGCCGCCGTAGCAGCGCTGGATCAGGTCGACGGTCCCGGCCATGGCGCCGAGGTGGATCCCCTCGTGGGTGGTGCCGCCCTGGATGTCGGCGATGTCGCTGCGGAGCGCCTGGAGGAACAGCTCCCACGAGCGCCGCCGGTCGAGGCGGGCCAGCACCCACGAGTGCACGACCCACGAGAGCGTGGACCCGTGAGACGTGCGCGCCAGGTAGTAATCGACGTTGGCGCGCGCGTCCTCGGCCGGATCGAACGGATAGCCGAGCCGGTGGAAGACCTCCCGGACCTCCGCAGCCGACAGCAGGTAGAAGATCATGAGCACGTCGGCCTGCTTGGAGACCTTGTACCGGTTCGTTGAATCGCCCTCGGCCTCCAGGATCCGGTCGAGCCGTTGGATGTCGCCGTAGCGCTCTTGGTAGTCGAGCCAGTCGAGCTCCTGGAGGCGGTCGTAGCCCTCGAACTGGCTGATGACGCCGTCGCCGTGGAAGCAGATCCGCATCTTGCGGCTGATGTCGTCCCAGCGGTCCAGCTCGCGCGTGGTCAGGCCGAGCTGATCCCACAGCTCTCGCGCATGGTGGTCGGGAAGGAGGTCGAGGATCTCGAGCGCTATGCAGACGACCCAGACGGTCATGACGTTCGTGTAGGCGTTGTTGTCCAGGCCCGGCACGTCGGCTCCCGGGTAACCGTCGTGGTACTCGTCGGGGCCCATCACCCCCTTGATCTCGTACCGGTCGAGCGCGTCGTTGTACGTCGCGAGACCGGCCATGAACCTGGCGACCTCGATGATCATCGGCGCCCCCCGGAAACGCAGGTACTCGACGTCGCCGGTGACCTGGTAGTAGCTCCACACGTTGTGGGCGACGGCGATGTCGATGTGCCGCTGCAGCCGGGAGTTGTCGGGCAGCCAGCGCCCCGACCGGGGGTTGAGATGCAGTGTCTGGGTCTCCTCCCGGCCGTCGCTGCCGCTCTGCCACGGGAACATGGCGCCGACGCGACTCTCCCGCCTGGCCGCCCGCCTGGCCGGCGCCAGCCGCCGGAAGCGGTAGTCGAGCATCGATCGGGTCAGGACCGGCAGCCTGAGGTTGAGCAGCGGGAAGATGAACAACTCGTCCCAGAAGATGTGCCCGCGGTACGCCTCGCCGTGGAGGCCCCGGGCCGGGACCCCACAGTCGAGGCCGATGCTGTTGGGCGACACCGTCTGGAGCAGGTGGAAGATGTGGATCCTGAGGGCGAGCTCGGCGTCTCGCTGACCTGCGAGCGGCAGGTCGAAGCGGCCCCACAGCTGGTCCCAGGCCAGCACGTGGTGGTCGAACAGCTCAGCGAAGCTGCCCACATCTTCGATATCGGTGCGCGCCGCCAGGCCGGCTTCGGAGACCGCGTGGTCGCGCGAGGTGCGGAGGGCGACCACCTTCTCGACGGTGAGCCTCTCCCCCCCGTCCACCTCCACGCACCACCGGTGGGCGACGAAACCCGGCGCCTCGACCAACCTCGGGCCGTCCGGGACGCGCCGTCCCTCGACCGTGACCCGCGTGCGGGCCGCCTCGGCGATGAAGATGCGCGACTGCCGCGTCTGCACCTGCAGGTGGATCCCGCCGTCGCCCACCTGGCCTTGCTCGACGGGGACGAGATGATCGCCCCGCAGATCCCGATAGCGAGCCACCCCGGAGTTGGTCACGGTGCCGTCGAGAGCCGAGCGCAGCTCGACCGGTCCCGACCAGTTCTCGGCCGTGATCGTGGTCTCCAGCGCGCCCAGGTGTGGTTGGGACATGTCGACGAATCGCCGCTGGGTCACGCCCGTCACCCTCCCGGCGGAATCGCGGGCACGCACGACACGCGTGAGCAGCCCGCGGCGCAGGTCGAGCTCCTGCCGGTAGCCGAGCAGCTCGAGCCGGCGGACGTCGAACCACTCGCCCTCAGCCAACCTGAACGTCACCGGCAGCCAGTTCGGCACGTTCACGATGTCTTCGTTCTCTACCGATCGCCCCGCGATCTCGGTGACCAGACGGTCGTAGCAGCCCGCGACGTACGTGCCGGGGTAGTGCACCTCGTCGGCGCTCGCCTCGGGCGCCGCGCCTCTCGTGGCGAAGTAGCCGTTGCCGAGCGTGCACAGGGCTTCCCGGAGCCCCTCCTGAGCAGGATCGAAGCCCTCGTAGACCAGCACCCAGTCGTTGACGGGTTCGCCCAGGTCCCGCGCCGGTTCGCCGCCGTGCGGCTCGCCCCGCCCTCCGGTGGCCATCGCATCCTCCTCCCGAGACATCGGGACCATCGCCGGAGCGGCTTGGGACCTTTGCCCCATGAACCGCGGGCGCGCCAATTCGTACGTTGACGGATGAAGCATGCCCGAATCGATCCGGGGAAGGACCCGCGATGGCCACCGATGTCACCCGCGTCGGGCCCACCAAGGGCCTCGACGCCGAAATGCTGGACATGACCCTGGAGGCGATCCAGGAGTTCGCCGACCGCCACCTGCCCGCCGACCTCGTGTTGCGCCTCGACCACGAGGACGAGTGCCCGGTCGAGCTGGTCCGCAAGATGTGCGGCGACGACCTGGGCATCCACCTGCTGTTCGTCCCCGAGGAGTACGGCGGGATGGGCGCTGGCAGCTTCGACGTGTGCCGGGTCTGCGAGAAGATGGCCGCCATCGACCTCGGCGTGGCGACCAGCGTGCTCGCCACCGCCCTGGGCAGCGACCCGATCGCCGTGGGCGCCACCGCCGACCAACAGAAGCTGTGGCTGACCCGCATGGCCGAGGAGGGCCTGCTGTTCGCGTACGGGGCCACCGAGCCCGAGGCGGGCAGCGACCTCGGGGCGCTCAAGACGACCGCCACGCCCATCGAGCAGGACGGCCGCGTCGTGGGCTACCGGCTCAACGGGCGCAAGCAGTGGATCAGCAACGGCGGGATCGCCGACGCCTACACCGTCCTGGCCAACACTCCAGGTGGGCCGAGCTGGTTCGTGATCGAGCGCGGCGCCGAGGGCTTCACCCAGGCCAACCCCGAGGACAAGCACGGCATCCGGCTGAGCAACACCGCCGCGCTGTACCTCGACGACGTGCCCGTCGACCTCGAGGCCCTGGTCGCCGTCCGGCAGTTCCAACAGCAGGTGCTGCCGAGCGGCCTTCCTCCGACCACCGTGTGGAGCTACGGGTCGGTCAACCATCCGGCCACGTTGAACTACCCGGCCTTCACGGTCGAGGCGGGAGCCGACGCCCCGGTGCGGGTGCGGTGGATCAACGGGCTGGTGGACGGGAGCGGCCACTTCCTGCCCCATCTCCTGCCCGTCGACCCCACCCTGCACTGGGCCAATCCGCCGGGCGGGGCCAAAGGGCGGGACTCGCGGCCGACGTTCGGGGCAACGCCGGGCCCCTACACCGGTCCGGTGCCCATGGTGACCCATCTGCACGGCGGTCACAGCACCGAGGAGAGCGACGGCTACCCCGAGGCCTGATACCTGCCCCGGGCGAAGAACATCCCAGGCAACTCGGCTCGCGTAGGCACGCACTACCAGCCCTTCCGGAGCCAATTCCAGGCAGAGCACGGCGTCGCCTGGACGCCGGGCAACGCCGTGGTCCAATACGACAACGACCAGCCGGCGGGCACCCTCTGGTACCACGACCACACCCTGGGGATGACCCGAGTAAACGTGTACGCCGGCCCGGCGGGGTTCTACCTACTCCGCGGTGGCGCGTTCGACACACCTCCCGGCGCGCTGCCCGGGCCGGCACCGGCTCTCGGCGACGCTGCGGGGACGCGCTACTACGAGATCCCGCTGGCCATCCAGGACCGGTCGTTCCGGGTGGACGGCTCGCTCTTCTATCCGGACAGCCGAGCGTTCTTCGACGGGTTCGAGGGCCCCTACATCCCCCACAGCGACGTCTCGCCGATCTGGAACCCCGAGTTCTTCGGCAACGCGATGCTGGTCAACGGCAACACCTGGCCCGCTCTGGCCGTCGAGCCGCGGCGCTACCGCTTCCGCATGCTCAACGGGTGCAACGGACGGTTCCTTATCCTCAAGCTGGTCCCGGGCAACCCCGAGGCACGGCCGGGCACACCGGTCCTGCAGTTCGTGCAGATCGGGGCCGAGGGCGGGTTCCTGCCCCAACCGGTGGCACTCGATCAGCTCCTCATGGGCCCGGCGGAGCGGGCCGACGTCATCGTGGACTTCACCCCCTGCCGGAGGGCACCGAGGTGTTCCTGATCAACGAGGGCCCCGACGAGCCCTTCGGCGGCGGGGTGCCCGGACGCGACTTCCCATTCGCGGACCCGGCGACCACCGGGCAGGTGATGAAGTTCACGGTCGTGTCGCTGAACGGCACCGACGTCAGCGTGGTCCCCTCCACGCTCCCGGCGCCGCCCAAACCCGGTCCGGAGGCGTTGACCCGCCAGGTGTCGCTCAACGAGGCGGAATCGATCTTCCCCGGCTTCGACGGACCGGTCGCGGCCTTCCTCGGGACCCTGAAGCCCGACGGCACTGGGAACCCCCTGGGGTGGGACGCACCGATCACCGAGAACCCCGTCCTGGGCGCCACCGAGGTGTGGGAGCTGCACAACTTCACCGAGGATGCCCACCCGATCCACATCCACGAGGTGCTCTTCGAGGTTGTCAACCGCCAGTCGTTCGGCGGCGCTGCCAGTGGTCCAGAGCCGTCAGAGACCGGTCTCAAGGACACCGTGATCGCCTATCCCGAGCAGATCACCCGGGTGCGCCTCCACTTCGACCGCGCCGGCTTGTTCGTCTGGCACTGCCATCTCCTCGAGCACGAGGACAACGAGATGATGCGGCCCTATCGGATCGGGCCGTGACAGCCGGGGACGCCGAGCCATCAGTGGAACACTGACGCGAGAGCGGGTCATTCCTGGACGATGCGCCGCCCCGTGCCGCTCACTGGCGTCACCACGGGGATGTGTGCTTGGGCGCCACCCGCCCACGGCCTGATCCCCGCCGCCACGACGTCGAGCTCCTCGGCATGACGGTCGCCCTCGTTCAGCTCGTGGACGACGCCCTTCACCAGCACGCTCCGACCTGACCGGGACGTGCAAAGCAGCGGCGCCCGGTCGACCGTGACCGGTCTCATTGGTCGCCTGTGGGGTCGTCAGCAGGGGCAGTCGGGCGTCGCGGGGCAGTCCGGCCCGCAGGGACAGGTGTCAGGGGAGGGGCAAGGGCTGGTCGTCATCGGTTGTCATCTCCTTTTCAGGCGAGGTCAGGGGCGTCGTGGTGGTCGTCGTCTCGGATCGCTTCGACTCCCTCGTGGGTGGCGAGTCCGGCGATCGCGAGAGCGGCGAGGGGATCGGCCCACCACCAGCCCAGGATCGCGTTCAATGCCAGCCCCGCGAGCAGGACGGCGGAGAGCCACGCGCACAACAGGGTTTCGGTGGCATCGGCGCGCAGGGTCGGCGAGCCGAGCTGGTCCGCGGTGTGTCTCTTGGCCCATGCCAGCGCCGGCATGACTGCGAGCGACACCGCCGCCAGGGCGACGCCGATCGTGGATTCATCGGCTTGCCCGTCCACGAAGACCAGGTCGCGCACCGCTTCGATGCACACGTACACGGCGAGCACGAAGAACGTGACGCCGATCAGACGAAGGGCGCGGCGCTCGCGGTCCTCGTCATAGCCGCCGCGCAGCTCGCCCCGGAACTGCCACACGACCACCCAGGCGGACGCCACCTCGATGGTCGAGTCGAACCCGAACCCGACCAGCGCGATCGATCCCGCGGCCAGGCCGGCGGTCACGGCCACGACCGCCTCGACCAGGTTCCAACCGATGGTCACCGCGGCCAGCAGCAGACCCCGTCGCCGAAGCCGCTCCGCGGGGCCCCGAGCCGTGGTCCCCAAGGTCGTCACGAGCGGTCCGCGTGGCTTGCTGCCGGCGTGCCGTAGACGGGACACAGCACCACTGCGTCTCCCGTGGCCGCCAGCAGGCCCTCCGCTGCGCGCAAGAGGTCCACCAGCTCTGGCCGGGACAGGGAGTAGAACGACTGGCGTCCCTCGGCCCGGAACTCCACCAGGCGGCATTCCCGCAGGCACGCCAGGTGCTTCGACACCGTCGACTGGGCCAGCTCGAGCTGCTGGGTCAAGTCCACCACTCGGGCCTCGCCCCGAGACAACCGCTGCACGATGGCCAGGCGCACCGGGTCGGCCAGCGAGCGGAACAGCGCGGCAGCTGGAACAAGCTCGCCCCGCGGGGTCACACAGCACGAATCAATCGCCATCCATCGATGATAGCTCGGTTCAGGAATGCGACAGGAGGGGCTATCCGCTCGTCTACGAAGTCCCCCCGACACCTGTCACCGTCGCCTTGCCGAGCCCGCGTGCCCAACAGCACGCATGCCACGGGACCTTCGACCCTGTCATCGCCGTCCCGTCCGAACCGATCCTGAGCTCTATGACGTCGACCGATGAGACCACACCTACGCCCGAGGGCGCCCCGCCCCGCCGGTGGCCCATGCGATGGCTGCTCATCGCCGTCCCTGTCATCGCGATCGCCGTGGGCGCCGGCATCGCCGTCGCGCTCGCCAGCGGTGACGAGCCCGACACCGCAACTGACCGCGCTCAAATGGCCGCGTTGCAGCAAGGCTGCCAGGACTGGATGAACGACCGGGGACCGTTTGCCGGTTCAGACGCCACGTGGTGCGCCAACATGGCCGGCTGGATGCAGGGCCAGATGCGCGGTGGCCAGATGATGGGCTCCATGATGTGGGGCAACCCCGAGCGCATGCTCGACACGTGCGTCCAGTGGATGGCCACCAGTCCCGCCGCCGTCGCCGACGGCACCGACCCCGAAACCTGGTGTCGCGACATGGTCACTTGGATGGACCAGAACGCCGACGACTGGGACGACTGGATGCACAACCGAGCGACCGGTCACGCGGCTCGGCTGGGCGGGTGATGTCGGCCTGGCACCACCACATCTGGTCCTTACAGGCTCAGCGGATGGGCACGTGTCTTCGCCTTCGGTGGTCAGTGCTGCCGAGAGGCCCAGCTGTTGAGCTGCGGCCCGGCAACAAATTCCCACGCGGGGGTGCCCTTCGGAGCGCCCTACCCGCTGGGCCTCTTACTCGAAATCGATGCGATCTCCACGACCGACTGTTGCTGAACCGGGTCACTCCTCGACGATGCGCCGCCCCGTGACGGTCACTGGCGTCACCACCAGGATGTGCGCCTTGGCGCCACCTGCCCACGGCCTGATCCCCGCCGCCACGAGGTCGAGCTCCTCGGCATGACGCTCGCCCTCCTTCATCTCGTGGACGACGCCCTTCACCAGCACGCTCCATCCGGTTCTACGGGCCATGTCCAGCTCGTCGACCTCGAAGCAAACGCGCTTGAACCGCGCCTGCGACAGCTTGGCGCCCGGGTCGGTGCGGATGATCACGCGGTCGCGGACGACCGCGTAGTTGACCGGGAAGACCTCCGGGTAGCCGCTCACGACCACCGCCAACCGGCCCACGTCCCGCGTCGTGAGCAGGCGACGGCACTCATCGACGGAGAGCGACTCGACCTTCACCAGGACGGATCCACCGTGCGGCGCATGACGCCGGGCGCATGCGCATCGGTCGCGTCGAACTCTACAAGACCGTGGACAATGCACCTTCGGCGGCCGGCGGCGACGACGTCGGGGCACGCCCGGTGGATCTACCGAGTCGACCGCGAGTGAGGGCGACGAGAGCGGCTGCGCCGGCGAGCATTGTCAAGACGATCACGAGGTCGACCGTCGTGCTGTCGTCAGCCAGGATGAGGTGGTCCAGCGCGGGCGTGAAGCTGCCGTGCAGGAGCACACAGAGCAGGACGCTTCCAGTGCGGTTGTAGAGCCAGGTGTAGAAGAAGACGAAGAGCATGGGGCCGAGGAAGGCCAGCCCGTACAAGGGCAGATGCCATGCGCCCCACACCAGGCCCAGCAGGAGGGTTGCTCGTACCGGCGAGTGCCGGGCCTGGTAGCGATCGAGCGCGAAGCCGCGCCAGCCGGGCTCCTCCTGCCCACCTCCGACCAGCGCGACCGCCACGAACGTAGCCAGATAGGCAGGGATAGCGTCACCGAGACGGGCGAGTTCGACGTTCTCGCCGAGCAACGCCAGCTCGGCGTTCATGACAGCGAACAGCAGCACCGGCAGTCCCAAGGCGTAGAGGTAGAAGCGGGCCGGCACGCGCCAATGCCACAGCGGACGCAACCACTCCCTGACCGAGCCGCCCGTCCAGCGGGTGACCAGGCCAGCCGCGACCGCCGGCCCGAACCCCCCGACCGCGATCATCACGGGTCCTGCCCCTAGCAGCCCGGGGATCCACGCCGTCCAGGAGAGGGTGTAAGCAGCCACTATGAAGCCGCCGAGTGGATGCCGGCGCACCCAGTCGACGAACCACCACCCGCCCACCCGCCTGTTTGTCATCGGCGCCGCCACCGAAGCCACTGCTGCCTCCTCACGCGTTTCCGATCCGGAAGGCCTTCCTGAATCAAAGCTCCCCGGGCGGCCGACTCTGCAGGGTCGAACGCCCTTTCGTGAGGGGCCGGATGGCATGGCCGCCCGGTGGGGCTGACTGTCCGCCCGCGTGATCGAGACCTGGCCCGACCACCCGAGGCTCGCAGAGACCGACCGAGCGACCTTCGAGGATGACGAGCTATCCAGCGGCGGTCTCGTCCTGTAGGTAGAGATAGAGCACAGTGCAGCCACCGTCACCGACGTCGCGAATGCCGTGCTCGACGCCGGCGGGGATGTGCAGGTAGGTGCCCGGGCCGACGCGTTCACCGAGCATCTCTGCGGCGCCGTCCACAACCCACATGTGGTGGTGCGCCCGGACGTGGGCGTGTGGCGACACCGAGTTGCCCGGTGCGATGCGCATGAGGCCAGCCACGGACCTGCCCGATCGCCACAACAACTTGTAGTCGACGCCTTCGAACGGCTCGAGCGGGTGCCAGGCGAGCGCGTCGGACGCCGCTCGGCTGACGACCGCTGCAACGGGGGGAGCCTCGGCGCCGGTGTGCTCGGTCATCGGCATCCCTCAGCCAGCTCCGGCACCTGCCTGTGGCGGCGCGGCGGATACGACCAGCACGGGCGTCGTCGCGCTGTGGACAGTGGCCATGGTGACGCTGCCGAGCCGCAGGCGGTCCCAGCCGGTGCGGCCGTGGGTCGCCATCACCAGCAGCGCGGTGGGCTCGGAGGCCGCCATGTCGACCAGCGCATGGGCCGGGTGCTTGTCGTGCAGGACGTCCCAGCCCTCGACCCCACCCAGCCGGTGGGCCATTCCCTCCACGTGGGCCGCCTCGAAGGCGTCGCCCTGCGTCACCCATTCGGCGGGCGGTCCCGGGTCGCCAACCTCCATGAGCCAGAGCGGCAGGCCGAGTGTGGCCGCCCACTGCTTGCCCGGTTCGAGCGTGCGCTCCGACTCCTGGGACCCGTCGATGCAGGCGACGATCCGGCCGGCGAACGTGTGGTCCTCGGCCACGTGGGGCCCGACGACCAGCGCAGGCCGGCCGAGCGTACGCAGCAGGGCCTCGGCGACGCTGCCCATCACGGCCCGGGCCAGGCCCCCGCGCCCGTGCGACGACATGCACACGAGCGTGCCGGGCTCCAGGGCGTCGGCGATGGCGTCGGGGATGCTCTCCTGGTCGACCACCTGGGTTTCGAGGTCGGTGACGGTCGCGTGGCGATCGCCGACGCCCGCGAGGTAGTCGGCCCGCGTCTCCTTCTCGTCGGGCCGCGCCCGGCTGAGCACGCGCAGCGGCACGCCGGTGCGGCGGACCAGCTCGAGCGCCGGGGCCAGGGCCCGCTCGGCGTCCGGCGATCCGTCGAGGGGGACGAGGATGTCGGTGAACGGTGCCTCCACGGTGGCTCCTTTCGTCCGCGTGACTCTGACGCTAAGGACCGACGTGGCGGCCCGGTAGGGCCGGAGGTCCCATCCGGGATCGTCGGGGATACTGCGGCCATGGTGTCAGTCGCAGGTGCAGACGAGGGCCGCGGCGGCGCCACGCCCGTCGACGAGGGCACGGCCTCCGCGTACGTGTGCCGCGACGTGCCGCGAGCAGCTCCCGCAACGACCGGCGGCGACGTGCGCGCCGAGCTCTCGGCGCGCCGCTACGAGAGCGTCGCCGACGTGGCGGTCTGCCATCGCGATCGCCTGCTCGGTCTCGTCCCGGTCGAGCTCGTGCTGGCCGCCCCGGAGGCAGACGAGATGGCCACGCTGATGGACGCCTATCCCCCCGTGGTAGCGGGCCGCTCGCCACCGTCGTGCAGGACCTCCTGTCACTGCTCATCTACTTCGCCGTCGCATCGGTAGTGGTCGGGTGAGAGACGCGACAGTCGACCGTGGGACAGACAGGCGGGTGGCGCCCCTACTGGCTCATGGTGAGCGAAGGAGCTGCGTCCCCTGCGTCATTGCGTCCCCCGCCAGCCGTAGGCGAGCACGATGCCCATGACGTCCTCGTGTGGCTCGGAGTTGTCGTAGCGGGAGGTCACCGTGAACGTCTGGCCCGCGCCGATCTGCTCGTGGGTGGGACAGGTGGTGATGGAGCTCGGGGCATCGTGGGGGTGCGGGTGGTCGTAGTGGGCGACCATCTTGCACTCGAGGCCGTCCGCGTCGTCGCGGATGGCAATGTCGATGCCACCACCGTGGAGATGGCCACCGGCGGTGACGAGGTACCCGTCCCAGGGTGCCGTCCACGTGCGGCTCCGGGTGTGGACGCTGCCGGGGCCGCCGTCGCCGGGCACGTCGTAGGTGGAGTTGCCGCAGCCGGTCACGTCGAGGAAGAACGGCGTCACGGCGCGCGTGTTCTGGGCCGTAGCACCCGGCTGGTAGCCGACCGTGTACTGGATGTACACCTCCTGCGGCGCGTCGCTCATGTTCATGATGTGCCAGAGCGCGTTCCATCGCTCATTGCTCCCCACCATGTAGGCGTAGGGGTTGGCCAGGCTCATCGGGGTGCGCTCGCTGCCCGCGCCGGCGAACCGTTCCGGCCAGTTGCCGCAATACGGCGACGTACGGGCCGGGTTCATCAGCAGCACGTGGTGGAGGTGCACGGCGCCGTGCGGGATGGCGTTGCCGGCCGCGTCGACGATGTCGAACCTGATCGATTTCATCCCGAACGCGCCGGGAGGACGGGGCACGTTGGCCCGGGTCGCCTGGCTCTCCGAACCGGCCTGGCCTTCGGGCGCAAGGGCGAAGGGCCCGATCCGGTACGTCCCCACCACCACCTCGCCGCCGCCCGGCGGCGCGTTCACGATCGGGTCACAGGCCGCAGCGGTCGCAGCCAGCAGCGCCGCCGCAACCCCCGCGACGGCAAGCCTGGTCGGTCGGGCCAGTCGCATGGCTACCCCCTCAAGTCGAACCACGCGTCGGCGTGCTCACCCGGGTCCACCAACCGGGGGCGCCACGGCGCCCCCGGTTGCCAGGGACCCGAGTGTCACAGGCCGCCAGCACTGTAGAGGAGGGCGCCGGACAGCGCAGGCGCTCGAGCGTCTCGTCCCGACCGAGCCCGCGTGGAGGCCCCCGGCCGCCCGCGCGTGCGTACGGGCCGGGGGCCTTCAGCTCACGAGCTCAGCTCACCACGACGGCGGTGACCATGCCGTACATGCCGGTGTCGCGTTCGACGTGGTTGAGGATGTGGCAGTGCCAGACCCAGGTGCCGGGCTTGTCGAGGTGGACGAGCACCGAGTAGCGCTCGCCGGGGGCGACGT
>DASQUK010000191.1:0-20632 GCA_035641315.1 Acidimicrobiales bacterium
TCGCCGGCTGTGCCGACGACGACGTGCCCGAGATCCAGTCGCTCGGTCGCACCCTGGCCGCGTGGCGGACCGAGACCTCGAGCACCACCGCACCGGTGCGTCCAACGGGCCGACCGAGGGACTGAACCTGTGCGTCAAGAAGGTCAAACGCTGCGGCCATGGCTTCAGACGCTTCGAGCACTACAGGCTCCGCGTCCTCCTCCACGCCGGTGGTGTCAGTTGGCCCAGCCGGCCCTCGCCACCCCGGATCCGAACGCCCGCTCCCCACTCAAACGCGTAGAGCCCGTTGTCGTGGCAGCGGCGGGCACTATTTGGTGATTGTAACGGCGATTATTTGTTCAAATCGGTTTGCCCTGGTATGCGAACACTAGTACGCTAGGCGGTATGTCCGAGCAGGTCAGCGCCGTCCTTCAGCCGTTGGCTGACGCCATCGATGGTCTCGGGCTGCCCGTCGACAACGACCTATTAGCCCAAGCGTTTGGGCTCGCCGACCGGCTCAACGCCAAACTCGTTGCCGCCGTCGGTGAGCATGATGGGGCCGAGGTGTGGCGCAACGACGGCGCCACCTCCATGACCGCCTGGCTGCGGCACCGGGCCAGCCACACGAGCCGCGACGCCGCCCGGTGCACCAAGACCGCCCGCCGGCTCCGCCAGCTGCCCGTCATGGCCGCCGCCTACCGCGCCGGGGCCTTGTCGGGGGGGCAGGTGCAGGCCATCGTCGCCAACCTGTGCGACCGCACCGTGGGCTTGTTCGCCCAGCACGAGGCCGAGCTCGTCCCCGGGTTTACGGAGTTGTCGGTGACCGAGACCGCGACCCGGATGCAGTCCTGGGCCCGCTACGCCGAAGCGATCCTCGACGATCCGCCGGACAAGGGTGAGCCGGAGCGGTCGCTGCATCTGTCGCGGATCCTGGACGGGCGCCGCGAGTTGCGGGGCAGCTTTGATCCCGAAGCCGGTTCGCTGATCGAGACCGCCATCCGCCTCGCCACCACCCGCGACGTCGACGGCGAACCCCAACGCAGCCCCGCCCGCCGCCGCGCCGACGCCCTCACCGACGTGTGCCGCTGGTTCCTCGACCACCAACAACACCGCCGCGGTGGCCGCCACCGCCCCCATGTGAATGTGGTCGCCACGCTCGATGACCTCGAGCGCCGCGGCCAAGGCCGGTTGATCGACGGCACCATCATCGATGGCACCACGGTGCAGCGCCTGTTCTGTGACGCTGGGGTGCATCGGGTGTTCGTCGCCGGACGCTCCAGCATCCTCGACTACGGGGTGACCACCCGCACCGTGCCGGCAAACCTGTTCAATGCACTGGTGATCCGGGACCAGCACTGCCGGTTCCCCGGCTGTGACCGGCCACCCGAATGGTGCGAGGCGCACCACGTCCAGTGGGTCACCCGCGGCGGACCCACCAGCCTCGAAAACCTTGTCCTCGAATGCCCGAGGCACCACCACCTACTCCACACCCCCGGCTGGGACGCCAAACTGCTCCCCGACGCCACCCTCATCATCACCACCCCCCACGGCCACACCCTCCAAAGCCGACCACCACCATGAGGCCCCGTCCATGATCATGGAGCATCGTTCGGCAGCGCCGGGTTCCGTCGCATCGGAACGCCGGAGCGGTCACGGGCTGCGATTCGCTACGACCAAGGAGCGTCAGGCCCGCCCGCCGAAGAAGACCTGAGTCTCAACGATCTTCCCGTCCCGCACGGTGCTGAACTCCGTGTTGCGATAGCGCTCGCCCGTCCTCAGCTCGTATTCGTACATGATGAAGACGCCGTCGGCGCCCGCGTCGACCAGCTCGCGGATCTCCTGCGACACGAAGCGATCTGCCGTCGGGAAGCAGCGCTCCAGGAACGCAGCCTTGTCGATGTGATCGTCCTGCGGGCTCGTGAACACGAAGTCGTCGGCGAGCAGCCGAACGGCAGTGTCCTGGTCCTGCGCGCGGTAAGCGTTGAACGCCTCGCGAACGACGTCGGTGTTGGACACGGTTCCTCCCTTGTCAGGGCCATCAGGCCTGGCACCGACCAAACGGTCGGCCAAAACCTGCGCCGCCTCCCGGCGTAACGCTACGTTACGGTCGCCGGAACGCCGAGAGCGGAGGGATCGATGAAGCTCGAAGGTCGGGTTGCGCTCGTGACCGGTGCGAGCCGGGGGGTGGGGCGGGCGATCGCCCTGGAGCTCGCGCGCCGAGGGGCGGATGTGATCCTCGCCGCCCGCACGGTCAGCGAATCTGTCCCCGGGATGCCGGGCACCCTGTCGGAGACGGCCGCCGAGGTGCAGGCGCTGGGCCGTCAGGCTCACATCGTCGCCGCCGATCTGACTGACACCGACTCGGTGCAGCTGCTGGCCGAGCAGGCGCTGGGGTGGCGCGGGAGGGTCGACGTCCTGGTCAACAACGCCGCGTTCCTCGGACGGGCGGCATACCACAACCTCGACGAGCTCGACCTGAACAACTTCGTGCGCCAGTTCACCGTCAACGTCACGGCACCGTTCATCCTGTCCAAGGCGCTCGTGCCCACGATGCGGGCGAACGGTGGTGGCGTCATCGCCAACGTCACTTCGGGGGCGGGGATCATCGGCGAGTACACCGTGCCGGGCATCACCTACGGCTCGTCGAAGGCGGCCCTCAACCGGCTGACCACGCTGCTGGCCCGGGACCTCGCCGACGACAACATCGTGGTGTTCGCCCTGGACCCCGCCTACACGCGCACGGTCCTGGTGGAGCAGACCGCCGCGCAGGCTGGACTGGACGCGTCCGAGGCCCACGAGCCCGAGGTGCCCGCCCGGCTCCTCGCCGACCTGGTCGAAGCGGGAGCCGAGGTGAGCACCGGGCGCATCTTCAAGACCGTCGAGGGCAAGGGCCCGGTGCTCATGGCCGACAGTCGAGAACCCATGCCCGAGGGCGTGGAGCTCGACCTCGCACAGGTCACGCAGGAGGGAGCGTCAGCATGAAGTTCGCGGCGAACCTGTCGGGTCTCGGTGCCCGCCACTACCCCGAAGTGGCCCAGGCCGCCGAGGCCAACGGCTTCGATTCGATCTGGGTACCCGAGCACCTGATCTTCCCGGTCGAGATGCCGCCCGAGTACTCCTACACCCCCGACGGCTTCCCGCCCATGCACGCCGACACGCCGTCGTTCGACCCGTTCGTGGTGCTCGCCGGGGTGGCCAGCCGCACCGAGACGATCAAGCTCGGCACCGGCGTCTTCATCCTCCCCCTGCGCCACCCGATCCCGGTGGCCCGCGCCGTCATCACGCTCGACCGCCTGTCCGGCGGCCGGGTCCTGTTCGGCATCGGAGTCGGCTGGCTGTCGGACGAGTTCGAGATCGTGGGCCAGGAGTTCTCCAACCGGGGCCGCCGCACCGACGAGATGATCGAGCTGATCCGGGCGCTCTGGAGCGAGGATCCCGTCGAGTTCCACGGCAAGTTCTACGACATCCCCCCGGTGCGCTTCTTCCCCAAACCGGTCCGCAAGCACGCGGGCATCCCGATCATCGTCGGCGGGACGTCGCCCGGGGCGCTGCGGCGGGCCGGGCGACTGGGCGACGGCTGGGTGCACCACGCCCAGATCCATGCCTCGCTCTACACCGGGGAGCGCAACCCCGGCGTGAACGAGACCGACTTCGCCGAGCTGGGGGACCACCTGAAGGTCATCGAGCGCCATCGCCAGGAGGCCGAGCGGAGCGACCGGCAGTTCGATGTCATCGCCGGCATGGGTGGGACGCTCGAGAGCGTTCGGCGGTGCCAGGAGCTCGGCGTGACCACCTGCCAGGCGGGCCCGAGCGCCGCCGGGTTGCGGGGGACCAAGGACGACTTCGTCGACTGGATCAAGCGCTTCGCCGACGAGGTCATCGCCAACACCTGAGCGGCGTCGGCGAAGCTGGCGCGGAGGGCTGGGGCGCTGGCGGGGTTGCGGGGACGGGACTCGGTCGGTGAGGTCGGCCCGGTCAGCGCCCGAGGGCGTCCCGGGTGCGGTCGAGCTCGGTCGCGTCGGCGGTGGTGGGGACCAGGAACAGCTCGTCGCAGCCGGCGTCGGCCGCCGCTGTCACCGCCTCGCGCAGGGAGGCGGGACTGGACGCCGTGCAGGCGTCGGCCATGGCTGCTGCGATCACGTCGCCGAAGATCCGCATGTACTCGTACGTGTAGCGACGGAGACGGTCGGCAGCGCCGTCGCCCAGCGCATACCAGAGACTGGCCGACACGTGAGGGGCCTCGGTGCGACCGGCGTTCCGCCAGGCTGCCCGCACCCGCTCGACGAGTGCGGCGACGGCGTCCCGACTCACACCGGTCACGGTCGACCCGTCGTCCACGCCGACCGCCCAGCGGGCCGCTCGAGCCATCGCCTTCGGTCCCATGACCCCGGCGACCAGCGGCGGGCCGCCGGCCTGGAGGGGCGGCGGGCCCACCGGGTCGGCACCGGGGAACGGCGGGTCGCCGGCCCACACCGACCGCATGGCCGCCACCGCGTCGTCCATCCGTTGCCACCGCCGGGTGAACGGCGAGCCCACGGCTCGGTAGTCGTGCTCCCGCCCGCCGACGCCGACGCCCACCGTGAGCCGACCGTCCGATAGCCGATCGACCGAGGCCAGGTCCTTGGCCGCCTGCACCGCGGGATGCGCGGGGAGGACGACGACGGTCGTCCACAGCCGCACCCGCTCGGTGAGGGCGGCCGCGGCCGCCAGCTGCACCGTCCAGGAGTGGGACGTGTACGTGATGCGCTCGGGGACGGCCAGGCTCGCCCACGGCCCCTCGTCCACGCCGCGGCACCAGGCCACCACCTCGGCCCGGCCGTGCGGCAACATCGTCGGCAACGTCATCCCCAGGTCCATGCCCGATGGTCTAACGCGTGCTCGGTACGGAACTGGTCGTCCCAGCGAAGGACCACTTCTGTAGTGAAGGCGCGAGTGTCCACAACAGCCGTTTGTTTGGCGTAGGCTGCTGCTCGATACATGACATTGTTGTATTGAGGGGGCCCACATGAACGGTCATGCACTTCCGGACGCGCCGCGCTCCGGGGCAGGGGGCGCGGCAACAGGGGTGGGGAACAGGCGCCGGCGGTGGCTCGCCGCCCTCGTCGCGATTGCGCTGCTCGGCGCCGCATGCGGCGGCGACGATGACGACGAGGCTGCGCCGGACGCGGCGGCCGACACCGGCGACGGGGGAGGCGAGGGCTCCGACGGCGGCGACGATGGCGAGTGCACGGAGGAACGCATGGGCGGCGAGCTGAACTTCGGCGCCTTCTTCATGACCACCGGGTTCGATCCCACGATCTCCACCGGCAGCGGCACCACCGGCAGCATCGAGCTGGGGGCGGTGTACGACATGCTCGTCCGCTGGAACCCCGAGACCCGTGAGTTCGAGCCGTGGTTGGCCGAGTCGATCGAGCCCAACGACGACTTCAGCCAGTGGACGCTGACTCTGCGCGAGGGGGTCACCTTCGGCAACGGCGACCCGGTAACGGCCGAGGCCGTGCGCTGGAACATCGCCCGCCACCAGGACCCCGCCAACGCCTCCACCATGTTCGTCGACCTGATGGCCGTCACCGGCATGGAGGTGGTCGACGATCGCACGCTGGTGTTCACACTGGCCGAACCCTGGGGCACCTTCCCGTTCGTGCTCGGCGACATGGCCGGCCTCATCGTCAATCCGGCGGTGGTCGAGCAGATGGGTCGGGATGCCTTCCACGTGGACCCGCCGCCGGGGGCCGGGGCGGGCCCATACGTGGTCGAGCGCTTCGCGCCGGGCGAGGAGATCGTGCTCCGGGCCAAGGACGACTACTGGGGCGGGCCGGTCTGCGTCCAAACCATCCGCGTCACCGACATCCCCACGGCGGAGGCCACGTTCGACGCGTTGGAGCTCGGTGAGATCGACCTGATGATGGAGCGCGACCCCGAGATCATCGACCAGATCCGGGAAGGCGAGTTCGATCACTTCTCGGAGGTCAACCCCATCGGCGGCATGGTCATGATCAACAACGGCCTCAACGATCCCGAGACGGGCGACGTCAGGATCCGCCAGGCCATTGCCGCCGCCGTCGACCCCGAGGTGATCGACGAGCGCGTCAATGGGGGCACGGGCACGCCGACGTCGTGCGTGATCCCCCCGGAGTCGCCGGTGGCACCGGACGCCGCCTGCCCCGAGTACGACCCGGACCGGGCCCGGGCGCTGGTGGAGGAAGCCACGGCCGCGGGCTGGGACGGCAGCCTCGAGCTGCTGACCTCTGACACCGATCCCGAGGCGGCCATCACGCTGGAGGGCCTGCTCGAGGCGGTCGGCATGCAGGTCGACGTGGAGGTCATCCCCATCGGGGACCTGATCCAGCGGATGTACATCACCGGCAACTACACGGCTGGCACCAGCGGGACGAGCATGCACGACGGCAGTCCGATCGTGTCCCTCAACCGCTGGTGGGGGCCTACCAACTTCTATACGGGCTACCGGGAGCCCGACTTCGGCACCGCCCTCGCGGCGGTCAGGGCCGCGGCCAACGACGAGGAGCTGGAGGCCGCGCTGGCCGACGTGCAGGAGATCTGGACCGAGACGGTTCCGGCGGTCGTGTACTCGGCGGTCGAGCAGGTGGTGGGCTGGAACGACAACGTGCACGGCCTCGTGCAGACCCACAGCGGAGTCGTCCTTTTCTCCGACTCCTACGTGGACTGACACACCGTCCCGTCGGGGGGCGGGCGCCGTCCGCCCCCCGGGGGCCATCATGTCGAGGAGAGACGACATGATCGATCAGAGCCAGAGCGAGCTGCAGCGGTTGCACGAGGACGAACGGCAGATCCGAAACCTCGTCGCGCGCCTCGCCCACCTGGCCGACTACGGCGACCTCGGCGAGTACACGTCCTTGTTCACCGAGGACGCGGTCTGGGACTACGCCGAGGGATCGATCCAGGGCAGCGCCGCCATCCGCCAGGACCGGGTCCGTCGCCGCGAGGTAGGCGGGCAAGGGCCCGGCACCCACACTCGGCACGTCAACACCACGCTCTGGGTGGAGGTCGACGGTTCCGACGAGGCCACCGCGCACTCCTACTTCCTGTTCGTTCAGGGGGCCGACACGTCGCCGTCGGTGGCGTTGACGGGGCGCTACCACGACACGCTCCGGCGTACTGCCGACGGGTGGAAGCTGGCGCACCGCCGGATCGAGCTCGAGGACTAGATGAAGTTCGACATCGCCCTTCCCGGCAACAACCACCTGCCCACCACGCCGGAGTGGACGTGGTCGCTCGGCCCCCGCGAGTGGAAGCGGATCGCCACGGCGGTCGACCAACTCGGGTACAACGCGATCACCACGTCCGAGCACTTCGCGATGCCGTACGAGGAGGTCCCGCGGCTCGGCCCTTACTGGACCCACGCCCTCAGCGTGCTGTCGTTCGTCGCCGGCGCTACCGAGCGGGTGCGGCTCGACGCCAGCGTGCTGGTACTGCCCTACCACCACCCGCTGGCGCTGGCCAAGGCGCTGGCCACCATCGACGTGCTCTCTGGCGGCCGGCTGAACGTGTCGGTGGGCGTGGGCCACGCCGTGCGGGAGTTCGAGGCCCTGGGCGTGCCGTTCGAGGAGCGGGGGGCGATCACCGACGAGATGCTCGAAGCCATCGAGGTGCTGTGGCGGGAGGACGAGCCGTCGTACCACGGCCGTTGGTTCCACATCGAGGGGCTGGCGTTCGAGCCCAAGCCGCTGCAGCGGCCCCGTCCACCGATCTACGTGGGCGGAAACTCCAAGCCGGCGTTGCGCCGGGCCGCCCGATACGAGGGCTGGCAGCCCAACCCCACGGACTTCGACTTCGACGAGGTGGCGCCGTTGTTCGACTACCTGCGCCAGCAACCGGCGTTCGCCGGCAAGGAGGACTCCTTCGACCTCTACTGGCTCAAGCCACCTGCCGGCGCCCACCCGCCGATCCCGTTCACGGACGCCTCGGCGGCGGCTCGGTCGGCGTACCGCGACCAGCTGCTCGACGGCTTCAAGGCGTTCGCCGCCCAGGGCGTGACCCGCACGCCGGTGCCGCTGCCGCCCACCCGGTCACAGTACGAGCTGTTGGAGTACCTGGAGTGGTTCGACGAGGAGGTCGCACCGCGGGTGGACGGTTGATCAGTGGTGTCAGCCTTTGACAGCTCCCATGGTGAAGCCGGACACGAACCGCTCTAGCAGCAGGTTGAAGACGAAGGCGATGGGCAGCGCCACGAGCAGCGCGGCGGCCTGCAGCTCCTGCCAGTGGAAGACGTCGCCGAGCACCAGCTCAGTGGGGATGCCGACGCTCACGGTCTTCTCGGCGCTGGACGACACGAACGCGCTGGCGTAGAGGAACTCGTGGGCGGACAGCGTGAACGCGAACACCACGACCGCGACGATCCCCGGGAACGCCAAGGGCACCGCCACTCGCCAGAACGCAGCGAGGCGGCTGTAACCGTCGACCATCGCCTGCTCCTCGATGTCGCGGGGGATGGACTTGAAGAACCCGAGGAGCAGCCACACCGACACTGGCACGGTGATAGTCGGGTAGAGCACGACAAGGGCCCACTTCGAGTCCTGCAGGTCGAGATTGGCGACCAGCCTCGAGAACGACACGAACAGCAGCGACGGCGGGATGAGGTACACGAGGAAGATGGTGATGCCGAGGGCGCCGCTCCAGCGCAGCGGCAGGCGGGCGAGGCTGTACGCCGCGGGCAGGGCGAGCAGCAGTGTGATGGCCACGACGCACCCGCCGACCACCAGGGTGTTGCCCACGAAGGTCATGAACCCGGTGTCGGTGAAGAGGAAGTCGAGGTGCTCGGTGGTGGGATCGAGGTTGTAGACGAAGGGGTTGTTCCCGGGACCGAAGAGGTCCTGGTCGCGCTTGAAGGTGATGATGCCTTCGACGATGAACGGGAACGCGGCCAGGAGCGCGGCGATGATCGCGACGACGTACAGGGTGATCCGCGACACCACGTGGCGCCGCTGGGCCCGCCGGCGCTGCTGCTCGACCGTCGTGCCGCCGGGGGCCTCGCCATCGACGGCGCCCGCAGGGGCGAGGGCGCCCACCATCACGTCACCTCCCAGCGCCGCACGGCACGCAGGATCGCGACGGTCGCCGCCAGCAGCAGCGGCAGCAGGAACACCGCCACGGCGGCGCCCTGCGCCAGGTTGCCCCCGTCGATGCCCTTGACGTAGGCCCAGCTGGCGAGCACCTGGGTCTGGTTGACCGGCGCGCCGTTGGTGAGCACGCGGACCACGCTCATGTCGGTGAACGTGACGATGGCGCCGAAGAGCACCGCCACGGCGATCACCGGCCGTGTCAGCGGCAGCGTCACCTCCCACAGCCGCCGCCAGAACCCGGCGCCGTCCACCGCCGCGGCGTCGTTGATCTCGTCGGGTATCGCGGTCTGGCCGGCCATGATGATCACCGCGGCCAGCGGCACCAGTCGCCACACCTGGACGCCGATCACCGACCCCTTGGCGAGCCCGGACTTGCCCAGCCAGACCATGTGGCGCCCGTCCCCGAGGAGGCCGAGCTGCTGCAGGATCCAGTCGATCGGGCTCAGCAACGAGTCGAGCATGAACACCCACGCGATGGCGCCCAGAGCCGCCGGCGTGGTCCACGGCAGCAGCACGAGCAAGCGCACGACCCACTTGCCCCGGAAGTCCGTGGTGAGGACGAGCGCGACGATGTTGGCCAGCACAACCGTGAGCGCGATGGTGGCGGCGGTGAAGAAGAAGGTGTTCCACAGCGAGCGCCTGAAGACCGGGTCGTCCCAGTTGGCCCGGTAGTTGTCGAGTCCCACCCAGTCGTAGCTGGGGTTGCCGGCCGTGACGTCGCTGAAGCTGTAGGCGATCGCCACCACGAACGGCACGGCGACGAGCGCGACGATGTAGACGATCGCCGGAAGCAGCATCAACCGGGCGAGGAGCCCGTCGCGGTCAGCCGGCCCGGCCCTCATGTGCCCGTTCGGTCACGATGTCGAAGTAGCGGAGGTCGGCCTCGCGGACGACGAAGTCGTGAGTCGTCCCCGCCTCGATCGGCGTCAGCACCGTGGCGGGCAGCCGCACGATCACGGGCGTCGGTTTCCCCAGCCCGGTGGCGAGCCCGTGCAGGTGGCGGTCGCCGGAGAGGTACTCGATGCGGTGCACCTCGAGGGCCCACCGCCAGTGGCCGTCCAACCCCTCGCCCAGCACCTCGGCGGGCAGCGCCTTCTCGGGGCGGAAACCGACGATCACGTCGTCGCGGGGGATCAGGTTCATCGGGGGCGCGCCGAGGAACGTGGCGACGAATGTGTCGGCCGGCTGCTCGTAGACCGCCTGGGGCGGGCCGACCTGGCGCACCCGCCCGTCGAGCATCACGACGATGCGGTCGCCCATGCCCATGGCCTCGACCTGGTCGTGGGTGACGTAGATGGTCGTCGTGCCCACCTGCCTGTGGAAGTCCTTGAGGTCGTCCCGGGCGGCCGCCCGCAACTTGGCATCGAGGTTGGACAGTGGTTCGTCCAGCAGGAAGACGCTCGGCTCGCGCACCAGGGCGCGCGCCAATGCCACGCGTTGCCGCTCGCCACCCGAGAGCTGCCGGGGTCGGCGGTCGAGCAGGTGGGTGAGCCCCAGCAGCTCGGCCGCCCATTCCGCTCGTTCCCGCCGTTTGTCGGACGCCATCCGTTCGGCCTTCAGCGGGAACTCGATGTTCTGGCGGACGGTCTTGTGCGGGTACAGCGCGTAGCTCTGGAACACCATGGCGATGCGCCGAACCCGCGGGGGCAGGCCGTTCACGACGTTGTCGCCGATGCGGACCTCACCCTCGGTGGGCTGCTCCAGACCGGCGATCATCCGCAGCAAGGTCGTCTTGCCGCACCCCGACGGGCCGAGGAGGACGAGGTACTCGCCCTCCTCGGTGGCCAGGTCGACGTGATCCACCGCCGCCCGGTCACCGCCGGCGAAGAGCTTGGTGAGGCCAACCGTCTCGACGACAACAGCCACGGGGTGCCGGCGCTCAGCGCGTCCCGCCGACCAGGCCCTGGCCGCGCCAGCGCTCGAAGATGCCCTGGATCTGGGCTTCGGCGTCCGCCACGGACTCCTCCGGGTTCATCTCCCCGCGCGCCACCGCGGCCAGCATGTTGGGGATGATGTTGGTGCCGAACGTCTCGCCGATGGCGGGGTTGGTCGGCCCGGGGTGCCCGATGTTGGTCGTCCACGTCACGGCGTCGTCGAAGGTCAGGAACGCCAGCTTGTCGGAGGGCGTGGAGCCGAACGGATCGTCGGCCACCCAGGGGTCGAGGTTCGGGACCCGGTCGACGAACGCCGGGAAGTCGTACAGCTTCGAGTTGTAGCACGCGTGGTCGTAGTTGGCGGTGTAGTGCAGCAGGAACTCCTTCGCCGCGTCGGCGTTGGCCGCGTGGTTGGGGACGATCCAGTTGTAGAGCACGTGCTGGGCCGCCAGCGCAGTCTCCGGTCCTTCGAGCGCCGGCACGAAGAACACGTCGTCGGCGACCGTCGGGTTCTCCTCCTGGGCGGTCCGGTACGCGGAGATCGAGTTCAGGATGTACGACAACGACCCGGCGACGAGGCCCTGGTTGTTGGACGCTGCGTTCCAGGCGAACACCTCGTCGGTCATCGCGCCACCGAACAGGTCTGCCATGTACTCGACCGCGGCCACCGTTTCGGGCGAGTTGATGACGACGTTCTCATCCTCGTCCTGGACCGAGGCGCCGAAGGACCAGAGCAGCGCCAGCCCGGCCATGTTCGAGTCGATCTCCTGGGACATGCCGATGCCGAGCTGGATCCCCTGGCTGCTGCGGATCTCGCTACCCCCCTCGAGCAGCTCGTCCCACGTCGAGGGACCGTCGGGCAGGCCGACCGGCTCCCACAGCGAGCGGCGGAAGTTGCCGGGGTCGGGTACCCAGCCGGGTGCGTAGGCGAAGAACTTCTCGGTGTTGGGGTTGAAGCTCGACAGCCGGCACAGGTCGAGCATCTCGCCGTACCGGCTCTCGGCCTCGCTCACGACGTCGCTGAGATCGAGCACGCTCGGCTCGAACTGGGGAATCGCCGCGATGTGCTGGATGAGGTCGTGACCGGACCCGGCCGCGATCTGGGACGTGATCTGGCCGGGGACGTCGGCGGTGTTGATGTGGTCGACCGTGACGTTCACGCCGACCGCCTGGCCCCAGTCGCGGGCGAACCCGTCGAACCATTCGTCGTGGCTGGGCACGAAATGGCTCCACATGAGGATGCGGAGGTCGCCCGACAACGCTGATGCCGGCTCCTCGAGCACCGTGGTGGCGGGCGCACCCACCTCCTCGGGGGCTGCCGTCGTCGGCGTCGCCTCCTCCTCGTCGCCCCCGCACGCGCTCAGCAGCGGCGGTGTGATCGCCGTGGCCGCGACCCCCTGCAAGAAGGTGCGGCGGGTGATGATGAACCGTCGGCCGTTGGGACTCATCGCTCCCCCTCCCCTGTTGGCTCTCCGCCATCGCAAGGTAGCACCGCCGCGCGGCGACGCCGCCGGTCCGAATGTGACGCGTTCAGAGACGAAGGCGACGCCATCGGTCGACGGCTGTGACCGGCGCCCGGGGCCACGCGTCGTTACGACCGCTCACCTACCGGATGGGAAGGACGGCGACACCGACGAGCTCGACCTTGGCGGAGTCGTCGAACAGCGCGTTCACGCCCAACAGGGCCATCGCCGGATAGTGACGCCCGAGGTGTCGGCGGTAGACGCGGCCGAGGTCGCCGAGCGACGCGCGGTACTCGGTGACGTCGGTGACATAGATGGTCAAGGAAACGACGTGTTCCGGCCTCCCGCCGGCGGCAGCCAGCGCTGCGACGAGGTTGCCAGCCGCGACGTCGAACTGCTCGACGATCGTGCGGCCGCGGATGGTGCCGTCGGAACCCTGCGCGGTCTGACCGCCGAGATGCACGAGGCGGCCGGGCTCGGCCACCACGGCGTGGGCGTAGCCGCGCGGCTCGGCGAGCCCGGGGGCCGTCACGATGCGGTGGGGGTTCATCGCCCGGTCCAGTTGGCGTCGCGGCCGTGGCGCCAGGCGGCGTAGAACTCGGCATGATCCTGGCTCGTCATCAGCAGCGCCTGGGTCGTCGCGTCCATCTCGATGGCGCTGGCGAGGTCGGCGTCGAGCTCGCGGGTCAACAGCAGCTTCGTCGCCGAGTACGCGAACGCGGGGCCGTCGGCGAGGCGACGCGCCAGCTTGGCCGTCGCCTCGGGCAGCTTCGCGTCGTCGACGACGTCGGTGGCGAGCCCGATCGCCAATGCCCGCGGCGCGTCGATCCGGTCTCCGACCATGAGCAGCTCTGTCGCCCGGCCGAAGCCGATCAAGCGGGGCAACAGGTACGCCGCGCCCATGTCCGCTCCGGCCAGCCCAACTCTGGTGAAGAGGAACGCGAACGAGGCCGAGCTGGAGAGGAGACGGAAGTCGCAGGCCAGGGCGACGACCGCACCGGCGCCCGCTGCCACACCGTTGACCGCGGCGATCACCGGGAGCGGGCATTCGCGCAGCGCCTTGGTCACCGCACCGGTCATGCGGGTGAACTCCAGCAGCTCCGCGGCGCCCATGTTCTGGAGCTCGCCGATGATCTCGTCGACGTCGCCGCCCGAGCAGAAGGCTCGTCCGCTGCCCGTCACCACCAGCACGCGCACATCGCCGCGGTGGGGCAGCTCGCCGAGGAGGTCACGAAGGTCCGCATAGGTATCGAAGGTGAGGGCGTTGAGCTTGTCCGGCCGCGACAACCGCACGGTGGCCACGCCGCCAGCGATGTCGAGGTCGAAGTGCGCCCAGCGCTCGGTGAAGCCGGGCGAGGCTCTAAACGGGCTCATCGGGTGCCTCCTCCGTCGAGGACGAGCATCTGACCGTTGATGGCCGCCGCTTCGGGCGCGGCGAGGAAGGCCACGGCGAAGGCGACCTCCTCCGGGTCCAGCAGGCGACCCAGCGGGGAGGTGGCCACCAGTGCTGCCTCGGCCTCGGCCTCGCTGCGGCCGGTGGTGGCGGCGATCCGTTGCACCGAGCGTCGGGTCATGTCGGTGCGCACGAAGGTGGGACAGACGGCGTTGGCGGTGACACCGGTGCCCGCCACCTCGGCAGCCACCGCGCGCATGAGCCCGACGGCGGCGTGCTTGGACGCGGTGTAGCCGGCGGTGTAGCGGGAGCCCACACGACCTGCGGTCGAGGCCACCATGACGATCCGCCCGGTGCCGCGCTCGACCATGCCGGGCACCAGGGCGCGCGTGCAGAGGAAGGCACCGGTGGCGTTGACGTCGAGCTGCGCCTGCCAGTCCGCGAGGGTCGTACGTTGCAGCGGCGCGGTGGCGGCGACACCTGCGTTGTTCACGAGCACGTCGACGGCATCGATGCGATCGACCAGCCCGGCCACCGCGGCCTCGTCGGTGACGTCGCAGATCTCGCCGCGCACCGCTTCGCCACACGCGGCCGCAGTTGCCTCGATGGCGTCGTGGTCGCGGCCCACGGCGACGACGCGGTCGCCGTGGGCGGCGAAGCGCTCGACGACCGCCCGGCCGATGCCCTTGCCACCGCCGGTCACGACCACGAGCCGCCCGGTCACGGGTTGGCCTTGTCGATCTCGCGCAGGGCACGCCGGTCGAGCTTGCCGTTGGTGGTCCTCGGTAGCTCGTCGACGAAGCGCACGTCTCGGGGGCGCTTGTGCGGCGAGAGCGCATGGCGCGCGAACTCGATCAGCGACTCCGCCGAGACGTCGGCGCCCGCTCTGGGGACGACATAGGCGCGTGGGCGCACGAGCCCCTGGTGCTCGTGACCGGCGACGGCGCATTCGACCACGTCGGGGTGGCCGATGAGGCAGGCCTCGACCTCGCTGGGCGCCACCCAGATGCCGCCGACCTTGAGCAGGTCGTCGGCCCGGCCCCGGTAGGAGAAGAAGCCGTCGGCGTCACGGACGAACAGGTCCCCGGTGACCAGCGTGTCGCCCTTGAACGTGAGCGCCGAGCGCTCGGGCGCTCTCCAGTACTCCCGCGCAACGGTCTCGCCGGTGACCTCGAGCACGCCGACCTCGCCGTCGGGCACCGTGGCGCCCGTCTCGTCGATGACGCGAGCCTGGTAGCCGGGCACCACCTGCCCGACGGTGCCGGCCCGGCCCCGACCGGGCCGGTTGGAGATGTAGATGTGGTAGGCCTCGGACGAGCCGATGCCGTCGACCACCTCGACGCCGAAGGTCTCGTCCCAGCGGCGATGCAGCTCCGCAGGTAGCGCCTCCCCCGCGGACGTGCACAGGCGCAGGCAGCCGAGGTCCTGCTCGGCGGCGTCGGGATGGGCCACCATCGCGCTCATCATGGTTGGCACGTTGACGAGGATGGTCGGGCGATGGCGAGCGATCAGCCCGAAGATCCGCTCGGGGGTCGTGCGCTCGGGGAAGACGATGCCGGCCGCGCCGACACCGAACGGGTAGAGCGCGGCAAGGTCGCGCGCATACCCGAAGAACAGCTTCGGCACGGGCAGCACCTGGTCGTCCTCACCGATGTCGAGGACCCCGCGGGCGTACCAGTCGAAGCTCAGCAGCGGACTGTGCGTGGGGTGCACGCACGCCTTCGGCTCACCCGTGCTGCCCGTCGTGAACTTCCAGATGGCGACGTCGTCGCGCGTCGTCGGCGCCGGCTCCAGGGTCGCCGGGGCCTGGGCGACGAGGGTCTCGAAGCTGTGCTCGCCGGACCGGAGATCGTCCTCGGCGACGCCGACGACGAGCAGGTGACGCGGGTAGAGGCTGCCGGCCGCCGCCTCCCGCATCGCCTCGAGGGTGACGCCGTCCACGACGACGACCTCGGCTTCGGTGTAGTTCAGGTAGTAGGCGTAGTCCTTGGGCTGCAGGTACGTGTAGACCTCGGCGGTCACGGCACCGAGCTTCTGCGCCCCGTACCACGTGGCCACGAAGTCCACGCCGTCGCTCAGCGCGAGCAGCACGCGGTGCTGTCGCCGCACGCCGAGCTCGTGCAGCACGTTGCCCACCTTGTTGGTCAGCGTGGCCAGCTCGGCGTAGGTCGTCGTCCTGTCACCCACGAGCAGCGCCGTGCGGTCGCCTCGACCGACCTCGAGGTTGCGGTCCACGAACCAACTGGCCACGTTGAACCGTTGCGGGATGTCTCGGTACCGCAGCACCACACCTCCCGTTCAGCTCCGGAGCGCCACGTCGCGGACGACCTCGATCAGCATGTCGGTGAGCGTGGCCAGGGTCGCCTCGCCTTCTTCTGCCGTCGCATCGGCTGGCGCACCGCAGTACGCGTCGTGCATGCCCATGGCGGCGAAGTCGGTGCGGCCTTCGGCTATGGCCGCGGGCATGTTCACCGGGACGGGCGGCAGCTGGCCGAGCCGTGGCCGGTCGACCAGCTCGGGATGGTCCGCCAACACGAGGGAGGTCTCGTAGCGCCCGGCGTGGCACTCTCCGGCGCGGAACTCGGCGGTGAGCCGCTCGGCGTTGCGGCGCCGGACCAGGTCGAGGTAGCCGACGTCGACCGCACGGGTGTCCCGCAGCGTGGCTACGACCCGGCGCAACGCCGCCACGTGCTCCGGCTCGAGGTGGTTGTTGACGATGACGATGTGACCAAGACATTGGTCGACCAGCGACGTGCAGATGTCGACGACGAGTGCGTGCAGGGTGTCGGCCGCCACGTGCACCGCGCCCGCGAAGGCGGCGGCGTAGCGCGTGACGCCGTACGGCAGCGCGGGGAGGATGAGAGCACGCACATCGGGGTCGTCGACGAGCCGACGGGCGGCGCGCGTGCACATGCTCATGGAGATGAGCGAGTCGGTCGCCAGCGGCGCATGCGGACCGTGCGGTTCGGTGGCGCCGACTGGGAGCAATAGGACGGTGGGGGGAGCGGCCCGACGCAGCGCCTCCACCTGGGGCGAGGTCAGATCGGTGAAGTACAGGCTCATGACGCCACCTGGCGGTCGAGGTCGGTCTCGGTCAGCTCGATCAGGCACAGGTCGGCGCGTCCGGCGCCGACGATCGTGTTCACCTCGTCGGGTGTGGTCAGGTAGCCGCCGACGAGCGTGGGCACCCGTGCTTCGCTGCGGACGCGGTCGGACAGCGCGGTGAGGAAGCCGCGGCGGTACTCGGGCTGGGCCTCGGGCACGGTTTGGCCCGCCTCGACGTGGATCAGCTCGGCGCCGTGCTCGGTCAGGGCCCGGGCGACCTCGACGCCCTCGTCCATGTCGACCCCCCCGCGCGCCCAGTCCGTCACCGTCAGGCGGACGCCGAGCAGCCGGTCGCTCGGCCACACCGCGCGCACGTCGTCGAGCACCTCGAGCGGGAGGCGCAGCCGGTTGCCCAGCGATCCGCCGTAGCCGTCGTCGCGCCGATTCGTCAGCGGGGACAGGAAGCTCGCGAGGAGGTAACCGTGCGCCATGTCGAGCTCGAGCGCGTCGAAGCCGGCGAGCGCCGCCCGCGACGCGGCCGCAGTGAACGCGTGTCGCAGTCGTGCCATGTCCTGATCGTCCATGGCCTTCGGCTTGGGGCTGAAGGGTCCGTAGCGCAGCGGCGAGGCGGACAGCAGTGGCCAGCCACCGGTCCGCAACGGGAGATCGACACCGCGCGTACGCGGCTGGGTCGCACCACGGCGGCCCGCGTGTCCGAGCTGGATCATGACGAGAGCTCCCGCGTCGTGCACGTCCTCGACGATTGACATCCACTCGCTCGCCTGCTCGTCGGCGTGGAAGGTTGGGCAGTCCGGTGACGTGCGGCCGTCGCGGGTGACCGCAGCCAGCCCCGTCAGCACGAGGCCCGTGCCGCCGTGCGCGACGGCGTCCAGCGCATCGCGGTCGGCCGCCCGGACGATGCGGTTGGGCACGGTGAGACCGCCGATGGACAACGGCGCCAACAACGGCGGCGGCGCGACGGCCATCCGCCGAGCCTCGGCCCGAGAGGCGCCCTGGAACCAGCTGTCGAGCACCCGCACGAAGTCGGGATCGCGCACCTCCAGACTGGCGTGGCTGATGCGCCCGCTGCGGGTCAGCAGGTTGAACGCGAACTGCATCGGTTCGAGATGCGCATGGTGCGCGACCCGCTGGAAGTACGCAGCGCTCTCGTCCGCAGCCTGCTGAACCCGTTCCACGATCGGTTGACGCTCGAGCTCGTAGTCTACGAGGGCAGCATCGACGTCGGTGTGGCGCGCGAACGCGTTCGCCAGCGCGATCGCGTCCTCCATCGCGAGCTTGGTCCCCGAGCCGATGGAGAAGTGCGCGGTGTGGGCGGCGTCGCCTAGCAGCACGACGTTGCAGTGGTGCCAGCTCCGGTTGCGCACCCGGGGAAAGTCGAGCCAGATCGAGCGGTTGGACAGCAGGCGGTGCCCGTCGAGGTCCTCGGCGAAGAGGCCTTCGCAGAAGGCGATGCTCTCGGGCTCGCTCATCCCGTCCAGGCTGGCCCGTCGCCAGGTCGGCTCCGGGCACTCGACGATGAACGTGCTGGCGTGCTCGTCGAACGGGTACGCATGCACCTGGAACAGGCCGTGGTCGGTCTCGCGGAAGATGAACCTGAAGGCGTCGAGCACGAGGTCGGTGCCGAACCACACGTACTTGCAGCCCTGCGGCTCCACAACGCTGCCGAGCTCATCGGCATAGTGGCGGCGGAACACGCTGTTCACGCCGTCGGCGGCCACCACGAGATCGCCCGGCACCGTCGCCGGCTCGTCGATCTCCACGCCGAACTCGAGCTTGACGCCCAGCTCCTCGCAGCGGCGTTGCAGGATGGCGAGCAGCTGCTTGCGGGCGATCGCCGAGAAGGCGTGGCCTCGCGAGCGCAGTAGCCGTCCTCGGTAGCGGATGTCGACGGCGTCCCACCGCGCGAACGTGTCGGTGATCTCGACGTAGGTCTGCAGGTCGGCGTCGCGCAACTGACCGAGCGTCTCGTCGGAGAACACCACGCCCCACCCGAATGTCGCGTCGGGGGGATTGCGCTCCATGATCCTGATCTCGTGAGCCGGATCGGCCTTGCGCAGCAGGATGCCGAGGTAGAGCCCGGCCGGACCGGCACCGACGATCGAGACCTTCACGTCCGGGTCATCCCGCGATCACCTCGGCCAACCGATCGACCTCGTCGATGTCGGCGACCGTGGGCAGCAGGACGAGCTCGTCACAGCCTGCGGTCTCGTACCCACGGACGAAGTCCTTGATCGCCCGTGCCGAGGTGAGGTTCCCGGCCGCGATCTTCTCGGCGAACCCGCCCGTGAAGGCGTAGTAATCACGCAGGTACGCCGCGCCCCGCTCGGCGTCGCCCAAGGCGAAGTAGCCCTGCCCCCACAGCTGCGGCTGCCCGGACCGCCCGAAGTCGTTCCACGCCGCCCGAGCCTTCACCGCCGCCGCCGCGAAGGCGCGTGGCGGCCCGCCGCCGTGCGCGTAGCCGTCCGTGTAGCGCGCCATCCGGGCGAACGCCGGTCCACTCGCCCCGCCCGCGAGTAGTTCGAGGCCGTCGCCGATGCCCTGGGCGGCGCCGTCGCCGCCCCGGAGGTAGGCGAGCTGCTCGGACAAGCGAGCACCGCGGCGGTGGTGATCGACGCCGGCGACCTCGTAGTCGTCCAATCGCGCCCCGACGGCCAGGCCGAGCGTGAGCCGCCCGCCGGCGATGGCATGAACAGAGGCGGCCTGCTTGGCCAGCAGGGCGGTGCTACGCAGCGGGCCGATCACGACCATCGTCGCCAGCCGGACCCGTGAGGTGACCGCCGCGGCCGCCGCCAGCGCAGTCAACGGCTCGACGCTGTCGTAGGCCACGCGGTCCAGAACGGCCAGGCTGGAGAAGGGCCCGGCGTCCGCCCGCCGCGCCCACTCGAGCAGGAGCGCGCCGTCTGCGCCAGGCGTGGTGTTCGGAAGTCCGATGCCGACCCGCAACCGGTCTCCTTCGTCCCGTTCGCTGCACAATGGGTTACAGCTGTCCTGACTCAGGTGTAATACGATTTCGGGCGTGCCTCAAGAGGTCGCGGGCAAGCCGCAGGACCTCGTGATGACCCTGTTCGGCGCGTTCGTGCACCCAGGCGACCGCCTGGTGTGGTCGGGCGGACTGGTGACGCTGCTCGGCGAGCTCGGCTTCTCCTCCGGTGCGGCGCGGGTGGCCCTGACGCGGCTGGCGGCGCGGGACATGCTGGGCAGGGCCAAAAACGGGCGGCACGTCTACTACACGATCACGCCCCGAAGTGCCGCCGTGCTCCACGAAGGTGACGGACGCATCTTTTCGCTCGGACGTGCATCGGTGCCGGAGCACGATCAATGGACCGTGCTCTGGCACACGATCCCCGACGCGCGGCGGCTGGAGCGGGCCCGGCTGACTCGGCGACTGCGCTTCCTTGGGTTTGGCCCGGTGCAGGACGGCACCTGGATCGCGCCGCATGACCGCGCACCCGAGGTGACCGCACTGCTGGACGAGCTCGGGGTGCGCGAGCACGCCGGGCTGATGCTCGCACGCCCTGCGGCGTCTTTGGACTTCAGCGCTTTCATCACGAGGGTCTGGGATCTCGAGGAGCTGGCCGAGCGCTACCGCGCGTTCGTGCACGAGTACGGCCGCTACCAACTCGACTCGGTACAGGACCACCTCGACGACCGCCGGGCGTTGCTGCTGCGAACCCGGCTCATCCACGCGTTCCGCCAGTTCCCGTTCCTCGACCCCGAACTACCCGAGCACGTCGTACCCGGTCCGCCACACCGACC
>DASQUK010000192.1:0-2868 GCA_035641315.1 Acidimicrobiales bacterium
GTCGCCGCGGTGGTGCACCGCAGGTTCTTGGTGGCCAAGGGACGCTGCCCTTCGTGTGAACGGATGGTGCGGGGACGGCATCCCGACCAGAGCTCCGACGCGTTGGGCGCGGCGGGTGCCGTGTTGGGCCCCAAGACGGTGGCGCTCGCCGCCTGGCTGCACTACGGCTGCGGGGTCTCGGCCGCCAAGATCGCCCGGCTGTACTCCGAGCTCGGCCTGGAGGTGACCGCCTCTGGGATCACCCAGGCGATGCTGCGCCTGTCGGCCGACGCCTCGGGAACCTAGGTGACGACCCGCAGGACATCGTTCCGGCGCGAACCGCAGGACATCGTTCCAGCGCTGGGATCGTTGGGCCAGCAGCACATCGTTCCACCTTTCGAGGTCGAGTAGCAGCGGGACATCGTTCCGGTCTCGGCTTCCTCGTTCCGTCCGAGCGAGGAGGTCGTGTTGTCCGAGGAAGAGCTACGCAAGGAGGCGGTGCGCCGGCGGCGAGCGGGCGAGAGCCCTGAGGAGATCGCCGAGGCGTTGGGTCGTACGTCGCGTTGGGTGCGCAAGTGGGTGGCCCGGCACGGCGAGGAGGGCCATGACGATGGTTGGGCGAAGGCGCGGTCCCGGGCCCCGCACAGCTCGCCGACGAGGACCAGCGACGGGCTGCGGGACCAGATCCTGGCGGCTCGTGAGCGGCTGGTCGCCAACCCCAAGGCGCAGCACGGGGCGCTGGCGATCCAGTGGGAGCTGCGCCGCCTCGGCGTGGAACCGATCCCGCCGCGGTGGACGATCGAGCGGGTTCTCCACCGAGCCGGCGTCACCCGCCCGCGGCGTCGAGCGGGCCGCTACGTGTCCAAGGGCGTGCCATACCCGGCGCCGGTCGACGTCGAGCCGGGCACGACCCATCAGGTCGACCTGATCGGGCCCCGGCACCTCTTCGGCGGCGTCGAGTTTCATGCCCTCAACCTGATCGACGTCGGCTCCCACGCCGCGGGTAACGACATCATCGAGGCCCTCCGCCCGCCGCTGCTGGCGGCGTCGCTGGCCGGGATCTGGTCGAGCATCGGGGTGCCCGCAGTCGCCCAGTTCGACAACCACTCCAACTTCCGGGGCGGCATCCCGCCCGCCTCCCAGCATTTCGGGCCGGTGGTCGCCACCTGTTTGGACCTGGGCGTCACGCCGCGGTTCATCCCCCTGCGCGAGCCGTGGCGCAACGGGGTGGTCGAGCACTTCAACGACGTGTGGGACAAGTCGTTCTTCCGCACCGAGGTCTTCAGTGGGCTCGATCACCTGCGCGCCGAGAACACGGCGTTCGTGGCGTTCCACAACGCCCATCACCGCTACTCGGCCCACGGCGGTGCCAGCCCCGACGAGGTCTGGGCGGGCCGGCTCCGCAACCCGCTCTCCACTGGCTACCAGCCACCCACCCGGCTGCCATCCCGGGGTCGCATCGAGGTCGTGCGCTACGTGCGCTCCAACCGCCGGGTCGACCTGTTCGGCAAGCGCATCACCGTGGCCGAGGACCAAACCCACCAATACGTCACCGCCGTCATCAAGGTCCGCGCCAAGAAGGTCATCGTTGTCACCCTCAACGGCCAGATCATCCACAACGGTGACTACCCCGTCTCACGGATCCTCCGTTGACCCACCAGCCGGAACGATCTGGTGCAGGAAGCCCAGCTCCCAAACCGGAACGATGTCCTGCTGCGGCCGCTCCTGGGCAACCACCGGAACGATGTCCTGTCGGCCAAGACCTAGGCCGGCGGCCAGGAGGCCGGCGAACTCGAGCTCGCGAGCTTGGCGCCGGCCGTAGGCGAACGACAGCAGTCGCAGATCCCAGCCATCGGCGCGCAAGTGGTAGGCGAGCACCGCGCTGTGAGCCCGCCCGATACGGCGGCGACGACAGCGGCGGCGCCACTCACGACAGCTCGGCAGTCGCCACGGTGGTGATGCCACCCCTGGACGTTCTGGGTCACCACAACCCGCACTCGCCGCGGCTTCGCCGCCCGCTGCACCTCGGCCGCGATCTCCGCCGCGAGCGCCTCGGTGAACACCGGCCGCTCGCGGAGGGACCACAGATACAACTTGAGCGACTTCGACTCGACGCAGAACCGGGCCGGGCTCGTAGTCGATCTCGACCGACGAGCAGTCGGCCTGCCCCGTGAGCGGGCACAGCGAAGTCACCTCGGCCGTGGTGAACCGCACCCGAGTGCACGACTCCGGCGTGGGGAAGCACTCGAGGTGCTTCACCGGGTGGCGGATGGTCGACCGAGCACCGGCAAGACGGCCTGGGCGTCATCAGACGTTGCCGTCCAATGCTACTCGCACTGGTCTGGGGCTCAGGGCCAGAGAGTGTGAGTCCCCGGCGCCGGTGCAGAGTCAGCCCGTCGGACCGGAGCGCACAGTGCGCGCAACGACCCGCGTTGAACTGTCGCACTGACCACGAGACTGCCGGGCCAACGTCGACCTACCGGCCGTGGCCCGCACTGCGCCTCGCCGACGTGCAGAATGAGTCCGTCCGCCCACAACGGAGCCGGCCGGATGGAGACAGCAATGATGGAGCGGCGCCAGTTGGGCCAGCGGGGCCCGGAGGTGTCACGCCTCGCTCTGGGCACCATGACCTTCGGTGCCGAGAGCGACGAGGCCGCCGCACAGGAAATCCTCGACGTGTTCGTCGACGCCGGCGGGGTGCTGATCGACACGGCCGACGTCTACACGGACGGACTGTCCGAGCGCTTGATCGGCGCCTGGCTGCGCGCCAGGCCGAGCAGACGGGAACGGGTCCTGTTGGCCACCAAGGGCCGCTTCCCCGTGACGGGGCAGCCCGGGGCGAGCCTTCGCGCTTCGTACCTCCGGGCGGCGCTAGACGCCAGCCTTGAC
>DASQUK010000193.1:0-109709 GCA_035641315.1 Acidimicrobiales bacterium
CCGGATCAGAGGTCGACGGGATAGGTGGGGGCGCGGCCGGTGGCGATCAGCTCGGGGAGCTCCGGCGAGGCGTTCTCCCACACCAGCAGCATCGAGCGCTTGGGGGCGTAGCCCTGGTGGCGGATGTCGGCCGGCATCGCCGCCACGTCGCCGGGCTTCATCGTGACCCGGGCCCGCAGGCTGCCGGTGACCCGATCGGCGACCTCCCACTCGATCTGGTCGGACAGCTGCACGAACCACTCGACCCGGTCGTTGCCGTGGATGATCGGAAGGATGTACTCCTCGGTGGTCGGGCAGTACAGGCTGTCCTTGCACACCGACACGACCGACGGGTTCCAGGTGACGTCGGAGCGCGACAGGTAGGCGAACAGGTTGAACGCCGCCACCTCGTCCTCGAAGCCGGACTCGGCGTGGATCTCGGGCTCGGACTGGTCGACGTCGGCGAACATGCGGTTGATCGGGTGGGTGGCGTCGGTGCGGAGCGGCTCGTCGCCCGGCACGCCCACCATCCGCGCCGCCGTGACCCGCCGACGGCTCACGGCGGCGGTGTTGCTGCCGGCCTTGTCGCCCCACGCCGTGCCCGTCTCCTCGGGGGAGGCGAACGGGTCGAAGCCGGCGTTGGTCCAGTCGTCGAGCATCGCGACGAACGTGGCGAAGATCTCGTCGTGGGGGAAGTTCTCGAGGTGGTCGACCTCGGCACGCCGGTAGGCGTCGTTGAACGTGCCGGCGAACAGGTCGACGTTGCCGTAGTGGTTGACGGTGCCGATGACGTCGTCGAAGTTCACGACGCCGTAGAAGAACTGCCAGGCGACGTCGCGTTGGGTCGCCCGCAGGAATGCGTCGATCGACATGACGTGGCTGCCGGTGGGCCAGGTGATGTGGGCGAAGTACTCGTCGCGGCTGAACGTGAACTCCCCCAGGGAGTAGCTGCGGTAGCCGTGGGCGTTGGGCTCACCGGCTCGCACCGTGGACGTGATGGCGGCGGGGGCGGTGGTGGTCTCGGTCATCGCGTTCTCCTCAACCCCTCTGGATGATCTCGGCCCAGCGGTACACGGTGTCGTCGCCCTCGATCGTCTGGAGCAGGATCACGCCCGGCTGGTCGGCGCTGAACCGGTAGGCGCTGTTGGCCGGCAGCAGCGCCATGTGGCCCCGGCCGGCGACGATGCGTCCCATGCGCTGCCCCCGCGGCTCGCCCTCGCCGTCGAGGGCGAGGCGCACCGATCCCCGCTTGTCGGCGGGCACGGCCGGTTGATCGAGCTTGACCAGCTCGACCGTGACGGTGCCGTCCATGACCAGGGCGAACTCGTCGTGGGCGGCGGTGCGCCATTCGGACGTGCCCTCGGCCCTGATGACCTCGAGCACGTACTGCTGGTTCTTGCCGACGGCCACCTTCTCCCACGCCTTGGCATTGGCGGCCACCTCGAACATGTTGGAGAAGGCGTAGTGCTCGGGCTGGTCGTCGATCGCCTCGACGCCGCCCTTGTCGTAGTCGAGCAGGCTGCCGAACCGGGTCGTGTACTGCGCCATGGGCTCCCCCTCAACCGACCGCCGCACCTGATCGGCGTCCGTTCGAGTGTGCCACACTCGCGCCGCAGAGAGAACAATTGTGCGTATAGCGAACACGGAGGGGGTTCGTTGGTATGACCTTCGATCCCGCAACCGCGATCAAGCGGCATCACCACATCACGCTCTGCGTGGGCGACCATCAGGAGGACTACGACTTCCACACCCAGCTGCTCGGCCTGAAGAGCGTGAAGAAGACCGCGCTCTACGACGGCACCGTCCCCATCTACCACCTGTATTACGGCAACGACATGGGTGACGAGTCGACGCTGGTGACGTCGTTCCCGATGCGTCAGTCGGGCCGCATGGGCCGCCGGGGCAGTGGCCAGGTCAAGGCCCTCGCGCTGTCGGTGCCCACCGCAGCGCTCGGGTGGTGGAAGTCCCGCCTGACCGAGCACGGCTTCGACGTGACCGAGCGCGAGCGCTTCGGTGAGCGCATGCTGCGGTTTCAGCACCCGTGCGGGATCGAGTACGAGCTGGTGGGCGTCGACGGCGACGAACGGGCGCCCTACAACCAGTCGCGGGTGCCCGCCGAGCACGCCATCCACGGCACGCACGGCATCACCGTCTCGGTCCGTGAGCTCGACAACTCGGCCGAGTTCATGCAGGAGGGCTGGAGCGGCAAGCTCACCTCCACCGACGACGGCCACACCCGCTTCGAGCTCGGCACGGGCGGCACCGGCCACATCGTCGACTTCGTGGCCGACCCGGAGCTCGAGCAGGGCAGCTGGACCTTCGGCGAGGGCACGGTGCACCACTGCGCCTTCCAGGTCGATGGCTACGACGAGCAAGACGGCGTCAAGGCGCACCTCGAGGGCTTGGGCTTCACCGACGTGTCCGACCGCAAGGACCGCGGCTACTTCGAGTCGGTGTATGTGCGCACGCCCGGCGGCGCGCTGTTCGAAGCGACCGTGTCCAAGCCCGAGGGCTTCCTGATCGACGAGCCGTACGAGAAGCTCGGCATGGGCTTCCAGGTCCCGCCCGTCTTCGCCGACAAGCGGGACTGGATCATGAGCTACCTGCCGACCCTCAACTATTGATCGGGCGGGACCAGTCCCCGCCCGTGAACCCGCACCTCGAGCGGCCACCCGTCGAGCTGGGCGCGCCGCTCACAGACGCCCAGGCGGTCGTGGTGCTGGTCCATGGGCGGGGACAGACCCCGGCGTACGTGCGCGAGCACATCGTCGAGCCGGCCGGCCGCAACGACGTGGCCTGGCGGCTGCCCCACGCCGCCGCCGACTCCTGGTACCCCCAGAGCTTCCTGGCGCCGCTCGGCGACAACGAGCCCTGGCTGTCCCACGCGCTCGGCGCGGTCGACGACATCGTCCGCGGCCTTGCCGATCGGGGGATCGAGAAGCGCCGGCTGATCCTCGCCGGCTTCTCCCAGGGCGGCTGCGTCGTCGCCGAGTACGCGGTGCGGCACCCCGCCCGTTACGGGGCCGTGGTGGCCTGCACCGGCGCCCTGATCGGGCCGCCCGGCACCACGTGGGACGAGTCGGGGGACTTCGACGGCACGCCCGTGCGCCTGACCACCGCCGAGGAGGACCCGTGGGTGGCGCCGTGGCGGGTGGTGGAGAGCGCCGGGGTGTTCGAACGCATGGGGGGTGCGGTCGAGCACCGGATCTTCCCGGGCGGCGACCACGCCGTCCGGGCCGATGAGGTCGCGTTGTTGACGGCGCTCCTATAGTCGCGGTGCGGTAAGCGAACGACTGTGCGCCAAGTGAACGACGACGGCGGGATGGTCATGGCTGTGTCGAGCGAGTACGTGCAGTCCCTCCAGCGGGGGCTCGCGGTCATGCAGGCGTTCTCACGGGAGCACCCCCGGCTCACACTGTCGGAGGTGGCCCGCCTGACCGGCCTGACCCGGGCGACCGCCCGCCGGGTCCTGCTCACCCTCCAGCACCTCGGCTATGCGCGCTCGGACGGCCGGGCGTTCGAGCTGACGCCGAAGGTCCTGGACCTCGGCTACGCCTACCTGTCGTCGCTCGACCTGGCCAGCATCGCCGAGCCGGCGATGGAGGCGCTCGTGGAGCGCACCCACGAGTCGTGCTCGGCGGCGGTGCTCGACGGATCGGAGATCGTCTACGTCGCCCGGGTGCCCACCAAGCGGATCATGACGATCTCGCTGGGCCTCGGCTCCCGCCTGCCGGCGTATGCCACGTCGATGGGACGGGTGCTGCTGGCCGAGCTCGAGCGGGAGCAGGTGGACGATCTGATCGGCCCCGGGCCCCTGCCGGCGATCACCGACCGGACCATCACCAAGCCAGCCGACCTCCACGACGAGCTGGCCCGGGTCCGCCGCCAGGGCTGGGCGCTGGTCGACCAGGAGCTGGAGCTGGGGCTGCGGTCGGTGGCGGCGCCGCTGCTGGATCGCCAGGGCCGGGCGGTCGCCGCCCTCAACGTGTCCAGCCACGCCGGGCGGGTGAGCCTGGACGTGATCCGCAAGGACTTCCTCCCCGCCCTCCTCGAGACCGCCGGGCGGATCAGCGAGCGCCTGGCGCGGCGGTAGCCGCCGGCGGCAGGGGCGATGAGCACGACTCCGCCGCCGCCGTCACCGTCGCTCGGTGGCGGGGCGCTCGTCAGGGTCGTGCTCGCGTTCGCCGACCAGTTGCGGACGGCCGGCGTCGACGTGCCGACCAGCGGCGTAGTCGACGCCGTCGCGGCGTTGGCGCAGGTCGACCTCGCCTCCCGGCCCGAGATGCGGGTGGCGCTGGGCACCACGCTCGTCAAGCGGTCCGAGGACCTGGTCGCCTTCGAGGCGGCGTTCGAGCGCTGGTTCGCGACGGCGAGTGCGACGGTGGAGCCCGGCGACCGGGCCGACGCCGACGGCGCCGGCGAAGACGCCGCCATCCGCGAGCAGCTCGCCCGAGCCCTGGCGGGCGGCGACGCCACCGCCCTGCCGGCGCTGGCGGCGCGGGCGGTGCGGCGCTGGGCCGGCCTCGGCTCGGCGCCCGGCAGCGACCGGTACCACCTGCAGCGAGTGCGCCGCGGGCTCGACCTCTCGGGGATCCGCCAGGACGCCCTCCGGCTCCGGCGAGGCGGCGATCGGGGCACGGTGGTCGAGGAGCGGCTGGCGCAGGCGGACATCGAGGCACTGCTCGAGCGCTTCCGGCGCTTGTTGGCGGCGGAGGTCCGGACGGGGCGCACCGGGCGCGTCGGCCCGGCGGCGCCGGTCATCGAGCGACCTGACGAGATCGACTTCCTCGGCGCCTCGACGCTGGAGCTGCGGGAGATGCGGGCCGCCGTCCGCCCGCTGGCACGCAAGCTGGCCGCCAGGGTGGCGCACCGGCAACGTCGCAGCCGGGGTGGTCGGCTGGACATGCGGCGGACGTTGCGCGGGTCGCTGCAAAGCGGCGGCGTGCCCCTCGATCCCGCGTACCGGCACCGGCCCCGCACCCGACCGGAGCTGTGGGTCGTGTGCGACATCTCGGGATCCATGGCCGAGTTCTCCCGCTTCACGCTGACGCTGGTGTACGCCCTGCACGAGGAGCTTTCGGGACTGCGCACGTTCGTCTTCGTCGACGATGTCCGGGAGATCACCGACGTCCTCGACCGTCGGCTGCACGACGTCGACCCGTACTCCCTGCTGGTCCGGGCCTCGGCGGCCCGCGCCCGACACCGCAGCGACTACGGCCGGGCACTCCGCCAGCTCCTCGACCAGCACGGGAGCGAGCTCGGCCCGAGGGCGACCCTGGTCGTCACCGGCGACGCCCGCAGCCATCACGGGGATCCGGGCCTGGACGCGCTGCGGGAGATCCACCGGCGCAGTCGCCGGGTCTGGTTCCTCAACCCCGAGCCCCGGGAGCGCTGGGACCAGGGCGACTCCGTGGCGTCGCTTTACACGCTGGCCTGCGACCACATGGCGGAGGTCCGCAACCTTCGTCAGCTGGTCGCGTGCGTCACCGAGCTTGTGTAGGACGGTGACGACACGAGGGAGGTCGGTTCCGGGGCCGCCCGCACGCCCCCGGAACACTTTGACCTCCCCGCCCGCCGGCAGTCAGCTCGCCTGTCCGCCCGTTAGCCCACGACGCGCTTGTCTGCTCCCATCCAGCGTGTAGATCGCGCCAGAACGCCCGTGCGTTACACGCGGTGCGAAGTTTTGCGGCCCGTCCGGCCGATCAGCCGGCGGGCGAGCTCGCAGCGCCGTCGTAGGCGGGAACCCCGCGGCTGGCCACGCCCGTCCGCGGCACACTCATGGTCTCGACCGGCGGCTGGTCGCCACCGTCTGCCGCCTCATCGAGCGGGATGGGGGGCTCGGTCGTGGTCGTCGTGGTGGGCGGCGGCGTCGTCGTCGTCGTCTGGGGCGGAGGCGTGGTCGTCGCCGTGGTGGGCGGCGCAACGGTCGTGGGCGACGTCGGTTCGGCGGGCGTCTCGCCACCGGACGAGGCCGTGGTCGCGGGCGGCGTGGCCGGGGGTTCAGGCTCGGGCTCGGGCGTGGCGTCACCCTCGGGCTCGGTGGCCGCCGGGTCGCCGGGACCGCAGTCCGCAAGGATGATGCAGGTCAGGGACCCAGCGCTGCCCCGGCCGCCATCCTGGCCGGTGCCGGATCCGCCCCCGTCGGCCGGCGAGGTCGGCGGCTCCTCGGTGGCCGGCTTGTCGCGGTCCGAGAGGGCGGGCACCACCACCGTGGCGACGATGCCCGTGGTCGCAGCCGCGGCGGTGACCCCGACGGCCACGGCGGTCGTGACCGCGGCAGCCTTGACCGCCACGATCCGGCCGACGACCCGGGCCCCTCGGTGGCGCTCGCCAGGCGCATGGGCTCCTGACGCCGCCCGCAGGTGGCGGGGCCGGCCGTCGTTGGCGCTGACGGCACGGTCGACGCCTGCGTCGGTGGCAGCCGCAGCGGTCTCGAGGGCGGCGGCCTGCATGCGGGCGACGATGTCGGCCTCACCCGCCAGCTCGTCGTCCGTGGCCGGCGCCTGAGCCGACCGCAGCAACGTCGCCACCCGGCCGTACCAGGCGGGCACGGCGTCGGCCGCGCCGGTCGCCGCGTTGGGGTCCCACAGCCCGTCGGCGTGCCCGGTGTCGAACTGCGCCAGCTCGATCCAGAGGTCGTCGGGGCTCATTCGGCCAGCACCCCCTCCGCCTCCGTGGATTGGTCGCCGAACCGGACGGCAAGCCGGCGCAGCGCCCGGTGGCACATCACCCGCACCGCACCGGGGCTCCGCTCCATGATGTGGGCCACCTCGGGCACCCCGAAGCCGCCGACCACCCGCAACAGCACGGCCTCGGCCTGCTCCGGCGACAGGTCGGCGATGAGCATGTCGATGGCTTCCTGGGCGGCCAGTCGGTCGAGGACGACCCACGAGGGATCGCCGCCGAAGCCGTGCTCGACGGTCCTGTCCAGGCGCTCGTGGGGGACCGGATCGGTGCGCCGGCGGGCGGTCCGGCGGCGGTGCTCGACCAGCCGGCAGCGCGCGATGGTGAACAGCCAGCTGCGGAACCCGGCCTCGTCGCCCTCGAACCGCACAAGCTGCCCGGCGACGGCCACCCACACGTCGCCGGCGAGGTCGTCGGCCATGCCCGGCTCCTGGGCCCGCAGGTACCGGAGGAGGGGCGGCTGGTAGGCGCGGAACAGCTCGGTGAGCGCCCAGTGCTCACCCTTGCCCGCCGCGGCAAGCACAGCCGGGAAACTGTGATCTCGGATGGGTTGCGCAGTGCGCACCCTAGCTCGCTCAGCGGGGTCGGAGCCGGCTCAGGTCCTGGACGTTGTCGTGGAGCACCCGTCGCCGGCTGTCGGCGTCGAGCAACTTGGCCTCGCGCAGGTAGTCCAGCGGCTGGGGCAGCCCCTCGATGTGGGGCCAGTCCGACCCGAAGAGCACCCGGTCGGCGCCCATCCACTCGACCACCGAGGCGAGGTCGTCCTCCCAGAACGGGTTGACCCAGATGTGGCGACGGAAGACCTCGACCGGGTCGTCGCTGAACCAGCCCCGCATCTTCTTGTCCACCGACCGCAGCTTGCGGAACAGGTCGGGCAGGAACTCGGCCCCGTTCTCCACCGACGCCACCCGCAGGTTGGGGAACTTGCGGAAGTGGTTCTCCAGCACCATCGACAGCAGGAAGTCGTGCACCGCCCGCTCGATGGCGAAGTTCTTGAGCGACGGCTTGAACCCGCCCGAGAACGTGGCGGCGAACCCGTCGACGGCATAGCCGTCGGACGACACGCCGCTGTCGCCGGCGTGGACGACGACCGTCGCGCCCGCCTCGTCGACCCGGGCCCAGAACGGATCGAACATGGCGTCGAACGGCGAGCGCCGGCCCACGGCGGTAGTGGGAGCGGCCGGCCGCATGACCAGCAGCCGGGCCCCTTCCCCCAGGGCCCATTCCAGCTCGTCGACCACCCAGTCGGGGTCGGCCAGCGTCATGTAGGGCGCGGCGAAGATGCGGTCGGCGCGGTTGAAGCCCCAGTCTTCGTGGAGCCAGCGGTTGAACGCCCGGAACGTGTGGCAGACCGCCTCGGGATCGTGGTGGAGCGGCTCCTCGTAGATCATCCCCAGCGTCGGGAACAGCCAGCAGCCGACGAGCCCCTGGTCGTCGAGCGTGCGGAGCCGCGCGTCAGGGTCCCGGTACTCCGGCCGGATCGGCTCGTGGTCGCGCAGCCTCTCCAGCGGGTTGACCCCCTCGGTATTGCCGCGGAAGTAGTCGTAGAGGCAGCCCGGCTTCGACACCGGATCGAAGGTGGCGTTGCTGACGGCCCGGCTGACGCGCCCGCCCAGCACCTGGTGGCGCCGGCCGTTGATCGTGGCCCACTGCACGCACCGGGGCCCGAGGGCCGGATCGAGGTGGCGGGTGAAGGCGTCCTCGGCCTCGTAGTAGTGGTTGTCGGCGTCGAACACCGGTTGGCCGTCCATGCCCCTAGGGTAGAACAGGTTCTCATGCATGCGCCCAGGCTCGAGGTCGAGTACTGCACCCAGTGCCGCTGGCTGCCGCGGGCGGTGTGGCTGGCGCAGGAGCTGCTCACGACGTTCGAGGCCGAGCTCGGCGAGGTGGCCCTGATCCCCGGCACTGGGGGCGTGCTCGTGGTCCGGGTCGACGGCGAGACGGTCTGGGACCGCAAGGAGCAGGGCTTCCCCGAGCCCACCGAGCTCAAGCGACTGGTCCGCGACTGCGTGGCACCCGGCCGCGACCTCGGCCACGCCGATCGCTCGTAGCCTGAGCCGGTCCGTGGGCACGGAGGCGCCTTCCAGGCCGCCGTGGTGTTGCTGTTGCTCGATCTGCTCGCTTGGCTGCTCGCGATCGCCCAGCTCTCTAGCTCCTAGCAGTAGCTCCCGATCCATTTCGGGTGCGGAACAGGTTGCCAGGCAACCTGTTCCGCACCAGGTTCGGTCAGCGGCCTGCCCGAGCTAGCCCATTGCCCAGAGCGCCTCGTGGCGGGCGGCGTCGGTGAGGTCGGGGAACAGCAGGTCGAGGGCGATGTCGGCCGGGAGCCGCTCCACCGCCACCAGCTCGGTGTTGGTGAGCAGCCGGCCGAGGGAGGCGGCGGCCAGGGCCTGCCAGCCCTCGTACGCGCCGGGGACCAGGTCGGCCGGGACCTGCTCGACGGTCGAGACGGCGGGGGCGGTGGTGCTGGGGTCGGGGACGGCCGTGCTTGGGCCGGCGCCGGCGGCGGCGTGGCGAGTGGTGGCGGGGGCGCACGTGGCGGTCGTGGAGGTCACGACGTTCTCCTTCGTTGCTTCAAGCTTGATCGATTCAGAACTCCACTTTCGCGCCGCCTACTGAATCGGTCAAGATGTTTTCCGTGACGAGCCCTACCCTGGCCGACGTGGCCCGCGCGGTGGGCGTCTCCCGCACCACCGTCTCCAACGCTTACAACCGCCCCGACCAGCTCTCGGGCGAGCTGCGCAACCGCATCCTGGCCGCGGCCGAGGCGCTCGGCTACCCCGGTCCCGACCCGGTGGCCCGGGGACTGCGGCGGGGCCGCACCGGCCTGGTCGGCCTGGTCTACGACCAGCCGCTGTCGTACCTGTTCACCGACGCCGCCATCCTCGTGTTCGTGGCGGGCATGGCGTCGGTATGGGACGACGCCGGCATGAGCCTGGCGCTCCTCCCCCGGCTGCAAGCCGACGACGCCGGCGCCTCGGTCCTGGCCAACGCCGCGGTCGACGGCTTCGTGTCGATCTGCGACGTCACCGATGACGCCCGCCTCGACGCCCTGGTCGCTCGCGGCCTGCCCTTCGTGATGGTCGACCACCGCAGCTCCGGGGCCCGCTGCCAGGTCGTGATCGACGACCGCGGCGGCAGCCGGGCGGCCGCCCAACACCTCCTGGACCTGGGCCACCGCCGGCTGGCGGTGCTGGCCCTGCCCCGCTCGCCCGGCGCGCCCGGCGGCACGCTGGACCCGGTCGATCCGGGTCCGATCCGCTACACGGTCATGGCCGACCGCCTGGCCGGGGCGCGTGACGCCGTGGCGGGGGTCGGCCTCGACTGGGCCGGGGTCCCGGCGCTGGCGGCGCCCGACGACCAGGCGCCCCGGGCCGCGGCCCGGGAGCTGGCCGGCGAGCTGCTCGACCGGCCCGACCGCCCCACCGGCGTGGTGGCCATGAGCGACGAGCTGGCGGCGGGGGTGGTGGACGCCGCGGTCGCCCGGGGCATCGACGTTCCCGGCCAGCTGTCGGTGGTGGGATTCGACGACCAGCCCACGGCGACGTCCACCACACCGCCGCTGACCACCATCCATCAGCCGCTCGCGGACCGAGGCGAGACTGCCGCCCGCCTGCTGTTGGAGGGCGCACCGGCGAAGATCGTGGAGTTCCCCACCGAGCTGGTGGTGCGGGGCTCCACGGGCCCGGCGCCCGACTAGTCAGCCGCTCAGCGGAACGTCCAACTCGGCCAGCAGCGCCCTGACCCGCCGCCCGATCTCGTCCCGGATGGGGCGCACGGCGTCGAGGGGTTGGCCGCTCGGGTCGTCGAGCTCCCAGTCCTCGTAGCGCTTGCCGGGGAACAGCGGGCACGCATCGCCGCAGCCCATCGTGACGACCACGTCCGCGGCCTGCACGATCTCGTCGGTCCACGGCTTGGGGAACTCGCCGGTGATGTCGATGCCGACCTCGGCCATCGCCTTGACCGCCATGGGGTTGATCTCGGTGCCCGGCTCGCTGCCCCCCGACCACGCGACGGCCCGCTCGCCGGCCAGGTGGTTGAACCACCCGAGGGCAATCTGCGACCGCCCGGCGTTGTGCACGCACAGGAACAGCACGATGGGCCGCCCGTCGATGGCCTTGCCCTCCACCTTGGCCAGGGCACGCAGCCGCTGACGGGCGAAGCGCTCGGCGAACAGCGGCAGGAAGGCCACGACCCGGGCGTGGGAGGCGAACTGGTCGTAGCTGGTCTGCAGGAACTGCTCGATGGTCTCGGTGCCGAAGGTGCCGTCGAACTCACGGCGGAGGTTGACGGCGGCCGAGTGCAGCGCGTGCTGCTGCTCGAGGCTGAGCTCATTGAGGTCGGGCATGGGGCACTCCTTGGTCAGGGCGCGGGAAGGGATGCAGGAAGCGGATCAGCGCCACCGCCGTCAGCCCGCCGACGAGCTGCGCGACGACGAACGCCGGCACCGAGCCGGGCGCGATGCCGGCGAACGTGTCGCTCAGCGATCGGGCGATCGTGACCGCGGGGTTGGCGAAGCTGGTGGAGGACGTGAACCAGTAGGCGGCGGCGATGTAGCCGCCCACGGCGACGGGCGCCATGGCCGACCGGCCCGACCGCACGACGCCCAGGATGACCGCCAGCAAGCCGAAGGTCGCCACCACCTCGCCGAGCCAGAGCCCGGCCGAGGACCGATCGGTGCCGGACAGGGTGACGGCGTCGAGCTCGAACATGAGGTTGGCGACGATCGCCCCCAGCGCGCCCCCCAGGATCTGGGCGACGACGTAGGCGAGCGCGTCGCTGGTGGGGAGACCGCCCAGGACCCGGTCCGCGAGGGTGACGACGGGGTTGAAGTGCGCGCCGGAGACCGGTCCGAACGCCAGGATCAGGGCCACCAACCCCGCCCCTGTGGCGGCGGCGTTCTCGAGCAGCTGGAGGCCGACGTCGTCGGGCGACAGCCGCTGGGCGGCGATGCCCGACCCCACCACCACGGCCACCAGCAGCCCGGTGCCGACCGCCTCGGCGGTCAGGCGCCGGGCCAGGTCACCGTTCTGGCGTCTCTCACTCCGCGTAGTCGGGGTGAGAGACGCCAGAACGGGCTTCACGCCATCGCCCACCTGGGTCACGTGACTAGCAGCAGCGGGCGGCGGACTCGGGGGCGCCGGCGCAGCACAAGGCGGCCTCGCCCTCCTCGCCCGGAGCGACCGTCCGCAGCTCGCCCGCCGGGTGCTCGGCGTCGGCCAGCACCGTGTAGATCTCCCACGGCTCGCCGTCGGGGGCGTCGACCCACACCTTGTCCTGCACGGCGTAGCAGCACGACACCTGCTCCTCGGTGGCGCACGCCAGGCCCTCACCGCTGAGCCGGGCGTTGGCGGCCGTCACCTCGTCGGTGGAGGCGACCTCCACGCCCAGGTGGTTGAGCGTGCCAGGCTCGCCTTGGCCCTCGAACAGGACCAGCTTGAGTGGCGGCTCGGCCACGGCGAAGTTGGCGTAGCCCGGGCGGCGCTTGGCCGGTTCGGTGCCGAACAGCTTGGTGTAGAAGTCCACCGCCGACTCGATGTCGGACACGTTGAGCGCGAGCTGGACACGGGACATCCTGTGCCTCCTGATAGATTGGCGTTCGTCGATGCATCGACTATGGCCAATATATCGACAGCTGTCAATACGAGACCGACCCGGAGGACCTCGATGGCGCTCGGCACCCAAGCTGCCCGACGACCCGCCCGCGACGATGTGGCGCTGTCGTGCTGCGGCGTCGTCCTGGCCGCGCCGCTGGCCGAGGCCGACGCCCGCGAGCTGGCCCAGGGATTCGCGGCGCTGGCCGATCCGGTCCGCCTGCGCCTGCTGAGCCTCATCGCCTCCGCCGGCGAGTGCTGCTCCTGTGACCTCGAGGAGCCCCTCGGCAGGTCCCAACCGACGATCAGCCACCACACCAAGGCGCTGGCCGAGGCCGGGCTCATCGCCGGCGAGAAGCGGGGCCGGTGGGTCTGGTGGCGGGTGGTCCCCGAGCGGGTGGCGGCGCTGCGCATGGCCCTTGCCGACGATTCGGCGTAAGCCCCCGTAAAGTGGGCCACCTGCCTACAGCGAGGAGTCAGCGCTTGACGAAGACCAAAGACGACGCCTTCATCCTCGAAGGTCGCACCGACGAAGCCCTCAAGGGCGGCGTGTTCCGCATCTCCCTCGACAACGGCCACACCGTGCTGGGGCACCTGAGCGGGAAGATGCGCAAGAACCGCATCCGCATCCTGCCCGGGGACCGGGTTCAGGTCGAGGTATCGGCCTACGACCTCAACAAAGGCCGCATCACCTATCGCTACAAGTAGGGTTCGCCCTACAGTTGACAACCGAGTCGGCCACAAGGGTCGTCTCGAAGACGAAGAGAGAAAAAATTGGCTACAGGTACCGTGAAGTTCTTCAACGCCGAGAAGGGCTATGGCTTCATCTCGCGTGATGGCGCTGACGACGTGTTCGTGCACTTCTCCAACATCCAGGGCGAGGGCTACAAGACCCTCAACGAGGGTCAGCAAGTCGAGTTCGACGTCGCGCCCGGCCGCAAGGGAGAGGAAGCGCAGAACGTCCGAGTGATCTGACCTTCAGGCGTCAGAGCGAACTTCATCGAGCCGCCGGCATCGCGCCGGCGGTTCGTCGCGTCTCGGTTGGGACGGGCGCCCGTATCGTGACCCGATGGACGGAAGCGTCGCCCTGTCCCGCCCCGCCCGCCGGCTCCATTCCGAGATGGTGGATGACGGCGTCGTCCTCGAGGCCGACGAACGCGTCCTCGCCGTGGTGCTCGACGAGCTGGAGTACGCCCGGCGCCCACCGCTGTTCGAGCGGCGCGCCCCGATCTACGGCGCCATCGTGGTGCCCGACGACCGGTCGCTGATCGAGTCGGGCGAGCTGGTCGACCTCATCGACCTCGACGACATGCCGTTGGACGTCGCCCGCCGCTTCGCCGACGGCCGGTCGGCGTACCTGGTGCGCCAGCTGGGTCACCCGCTCCAGCTGGCCTGCTTCCGCCGCAGCGTGCAGTACGAGGCCGACCTGGTCGAGATCGAGAGCGACATCGGTGCGATCATCGTCCAGCGCACGGTCATGGGCGTGACCCGGGCGTTCCTGGAGACGGGCACGGTGGAATGGTCCGGCTACCGCTGGTCGAGGCGACCCAACGCCCGCACCCAGCACGAGGCTCTGCAGCCGCTGCTGCCCGCGGTCGACAAGCCGGTGCTGGCCGGGCTGCTGGAGCTGGCCGTGCACTGGCTGAGCCCGGCGCGTGTGGGGGCGACCCTGGTGCTGCCGGGAGACCACGACGAGACGGGCCTCGACCTGGACTACTCCGTCGTCGCACCCCCGCTCAGCGTCACCGCCCGCTACCACTACCCCGCCCTGTTCGCGGCGCTGATGCAGACCGACCTGGCCACGATCGTCGGCGCCGACGGGACCGTCCGCCGACTGGGAGTGGGCCTGCGCACGTCGCCCGAGGCGGGCGCGTCGGTCGACCACGAGCGGGGCATGCGCCACCGCTCGGCCGCCCGCTACACGTTCGACCAGCCCGACGCGGTCGCGATCGTCGTCAGCGAGGACGGCCCGGTGACGGTCTTCCACAAGGGACACCCGCTGTCCCAGTGCGTCGCGGGGGCACAGCACCCCTGACCTCCGCCCTGAGCGAGCGTCCGCAATGTAGCGAGCCCCCTGAGCCCGAGCGGCCCGTCGCCGAAGGCGACAAGAGCGGGAAGCATGCGTCGGAGCCCGAGCGGGCCGTCGCCGAAGGCGACAAGAGCGGGGAGCACGTGGCGCGTTAGGGTCGCGGCGTGCCCGATCGCCAGCTGGGGGGCGAAAGGTCGCCCTCGTTCGTGCGCCTGCTGATGGTGATGGCGCTCGTGTGCCTCGCGCCGCTGGCTGCGCTGGGCCTGGTCGACCGCGGGAAGGGCGACGAGGTCACCGCCGCCGGGCAGCCATCGAGCACCGTCGGTGTGGCCTCGTCGGTCGGCACGGCGCCCGCGACGACGGTGCCGAAGCCGACGACGACAGGCCGGCAGCCGACCACGGAGCCACCGACGACCACGACCGCGGTGCCCACGACGGCGGTGCCGACAACCGCGCCCCCGACGACCGCTCCGCCCAGGACGACCACGACCATGGCAGCCCTGCCGGCGACCGACCGGGTCCTCGCTCTCGTCAACGCCGAGCGGTCGGCCAAGCCCGGCTGTGATCCGCTGGTCGTCGACGAGCGGCTGGCGACAGCGGCGCAGGGCCACAGCGACGACATGGCGGCGAACGACTACTTCTCCCACATCAGCCTCGACGGGACGACTCCCGAGCAGCGGGCTACCGATGCCGGCTTCACCAGCTTCGGGGGCGAGAACATCGCCATGGGCCAACGCAGCCCCGAGGACGTGATGGCGGCCTGGATGGGCTCCGAGGACCACCGCGACAACATCCTCAACTGCGACTTCACCGTCATCGGCGTCGGCCTCAACGACGACGGCTGGTATTGGACGCAGATGTTCGGCTGAGATGGCAGGTCCTAGGGTGGGGACGATGGGGACCGGGGGGCCCTACCGAGCCAGCGCCGGCGACGACGGCTGGCTGCCGATCAAGTTCGGACCGGTGTCGAACGGCGAGTTCCACCCCGTGCCGCACAGCCCGTTCGTGCGCGAGGTCATCCGCCGCACGCACCGGCTGGCCGACGACAACGCCCGCCGCCTCGGCATGTCCCGGCGCGAGTTCCTGACCGGCGTCACCGGCGCCGCCGCCACGTTGTTCGTGCTGGGCGCCTGCTCCAAGGAGGAGGCACGCGAGCGGGGCGAGTCGCCGGGCGGCACGGTGGACGTGTCCGAGGAGGCGACCACCGACACCAGCGCCGCCCTCGAGGACCTGGGCGGCGAGGAGTTCATCTTCGACGTCCAGACCCACTACGTGAACTACGACCTCGCCGCGCCGGAGGGCGAGTGGACCGCCATGTTCCCGCAGGCCGGCTGCGGCGAAGAGGGGACGACGGGCGACACCCGGGCGTGCTTCACGGCCGACGCCTACTTCCGCGAGGTGTTCGTGCGGTCGGACACGTCGATGGCGATCCTCTCGGCGTTGCCGACCCCCGACCTCCAGCTCACCCCCGACGACATGGTGTACGCCATCGACGTCGCCACCCGCATCGGCTGCGACGGGCGGGTGCTGATGCACGGCGGCGCGTACCCGCACCGGGGACCGATCGACGTGGCGCTCATGGGCATGAGCGAGCTGCGCGACCGCTACGACATCGCCGCTTGGAAGATCTACACGATGACGCCCGTCGACGAGCACTTCTACTTCGACGACCACGACCCCGAACGGCCGCAGATCGGTCAGCGCTTCATCGACCACGTGCGCGAGATCGGTCCGCCCATCATCTGCACGCACAAGGGCATCTCCTCGATCGTCGGGTCGGCCCCCGAGCTGGCCTCCCCCGCCGACATCGGCCCGGCCGCAGCCGGCAACCCCGACGTGTCGTTCGTCGTGTACCACTCGGGCTTCGAGCCGGGTGGGGGCGGCGTCGGCGCCTACGATCCCGACGACCCCGATCCCCAGGGCGTCGATCGGCTGATCCGGTCGCTGGAGGCGGCGGGGGTCGGACCCAACGCCAACGTGTACGCGGAGCTGGGCGGCACGTGGTGGTTCGTCATGCGTGATCCCACGGCCGCGGCACACACGCTCGGCAAGCTGCTGCGGTACGTCGGCGAGGACCGGGTGGTGTGGGGCACCGACTCGATTTGGTTCGGCACGCCGCAGGACCAGATCCAGGCCCTGCGCACGTTCCAGATCAGCGAGGAGCTGCAGGAGCGCCACGGTTACCCGGCGCTCACCGACGAGGTCAAAGCCAAGATCTTCGGCCTGAGCTCGGCCGCGCTCTACGGCATCGAGCCGATCACCGGCCGGTGCGGCCTGAGCCCCGAGGACGTCGAGGCCATCCGGGCCAACCTGCCGCCGGCGCCCACCTACGGGCCGACCACCTACGCCGAGTCGGCGGCGATGATCGCCGCCCACCAGGCGGGCCAGCTGGCCTGACCTCGGCCACCACGGCTGTCGGGTTCTTACAAGAGGCCGGCCAGTCCTCCCGGGATCATGGCCCCATGACGAACACCAACCCGGTACATCGCTACCCGACCATCACGCCCCACCTGGCCGTGGACGATCCCGCCGCCGCCCTCGACTTCTACGAGCGGGCCTTCGGCGCCCGGGAGCTCGTCCGGCTGGCCCTGCCGGACGGGACCATTGCCCACGCCGAGATGCTCGTCGGCGACGCGCTGGTCACGCTGGGCAAGGCGATCCCCGAGTACCACCTGGTCGCGCCCTCGCCCGACCAGCCCGTCCACGTGTCGATCACCTGGTTCACCGACGACGCCGACGCCGTGTACGCCCGGGCCATGGAGGCGGGGGCCACGGCCGTCACGTCGGTGGCCGACCAGTTCCACGGCGACCGGGTCGGCTCGGTGCGTTGCCCGTTCGGCCACCGCTGGATCATCGCCACCCACCTCGAGGACGTGCCCTACGACGAGCAGCAGCGGCGCCTGACCGAGATGATGACCAAGCCGGCGTCCTGATCCGGCCGGGGCGCCAGCCGGCGCGTTCTGGTCGCGAAATAGGCTGTTGGGACGACCAGTCCCGCGAACAGAACGCGTGTGCCGGCCGCGGTGCTGCGGGGACCGGCGCTCGGGCACTTCGAGCTCGACACGCGCCCGCCCTCGCCGCCCCTGGAGGACATCGTCCACCACCTGTGGATCGTCGAGTGGTCGGTTCCCCCCGGGGAGGAGCGGACCCAGGACGTCGTCACCCGTCCCAGCATCCACCTGACCGTCGAGGGCGAGCGGTCGACCGTGACCGGGTCGTCACCCGGTGCTTCCGGCGGGTGCTGGTCGGCGAGGGCCGGGTGGTCGGCGTGCGGTTCCGGCCCGCCGGCTTCGCGGCGCTGTCGACCCAGCGGGCGTCCAGGCTGGCGGACCAGGCCGTGCCCGCAACCCAGGTCCTGGGGGCCGAGGCCGGACGTGAGCTGGCCCGTGTCGGCGCCGGCGACTCCGAGGTCAGCGCCGACGAGGCCGTCGGGCGCATGGAGGCGTTCCTGGAGCGCCGGCGCCGGGGGCGCCCGACCGAGGCGGCGCTGGTCGACGACGCCGTGGACCACATCGTGGCCCACACCGACGTCACCCGGGTCGAGCAGGTCGCCCACCACTTCGGGGTCAGCTCCCGGACGCTGCAGCGGCGGTTCGAGCGCTACCTCGGCGTCGGTCCCCAAGTGGGTGATCCAGCGCCGCCGTATCCACGAGGCGCTGGAGGAGATCGAGCACGGCCGCGCCATGGACTGGAGCGCCCTGGCCCTCCGGCTCGGCTTCGCCGACCAGGCGCACTTCGTCCACACGTTCACCGAGCTGGTGGGCCAGCCGGCGTCGTCCTATGAGCGAGCGTCAGCGAGCGAATGATGAGCACAGTGCGGTACTCGCCGCGGAGCGGCGATCGTTGATGGCGGAGCTGCGGCTGCGACTGCTCGGGGTCGGGGCGATGCGCTCGCCGCGCTACGCCCCGGCGGGCCTGCTGGTCAGCTACGGCGGGACCCGGGTCGCGCTCGACGGTGGACCGGGCGCGGCACCCGAGCCGCCGCTCGACGCGTGGCTGGTGTGCGACGAACGCAGCGAGCTGCGCACCGAGCTACGCCGCCTCGCCCGGGACCGGGATGTCGAGGCGGCGGTGGCGCCGTTCCGGGCCGGCGGGCTGTCGATCGAACCCCGGCCAGTGGCGCACACCTCGCATCCCACGGTGGGTTATGTGATCGCCGCCGGCGACCGCCGCGTGGCCTGGGCTCCCGAGTTCTGGACGTTCCCCGACTGGGCGGCGGGCGTGGATCTCCTCTTCGCCGACGCCGCCGGCTGGAGCCGGCCGATCCACTTCGCGGGCGGGGTGGGCGGGCACGCCGCGGCGCTGGCGGTGGCCGACGAGGCGCGCCGGCGCGGCGTCGCGCGCCTGGTGTTCGCCCACGTCGGGCGGCCGACGATCCGGGCCATCGACGCCGGGGAGCGGCCGCCGTTCGGGGAGCTCGGTGCCGACGGCCGCGGCTACCGGTTGCGGATTGGCCGGCGGGCGGGCGGGAAGACGGCGCGGGTGGCGGCCAAGCGCCAGACGCCCAAGCAGACGGCCCGCGCGGTGCTCGACGCCCACGCGCAGACCTACGCCGAGGAGGCGGGCATCAGGCTGCGGGACGCTCCCGCGCCGCTGTACCAACTGCTGTGCCTGTCGCTGCTGATGAGCGCCCGGATCAGGGCCAACATCGCCGTCGCCGCGGCGCGGGCGCTGTTCGCCCAGGGTTGGCGCACACCCCGCAAGCTGGCGGCGTCGACGTGGGAACGGCGCGCGAAGGTTCTCAACGAGGCCGGCTACGCCCGCTACGACGAGCGCACCGCCAGGATGCTGGCCGGCACCGCCGACCTGCTCCTCGACCGCTGGCACGGCGACCTGCGCCGGCTGCGGGAGGAGGCCGACCGCGATCCGGCCCGGGAGCGCGAGCTGCTCCAGGAGTTTCCGGGCATCGGCCCGGTCGGCGCCGACATCTTCGCCCGCGAGGTGCAGGCCGTCTGGCCCGAGCACTTCCCCGCCGCCGATGACCGGACGCTGAAGGCAGCCGGGCGCCTGGGCCTCGGCGACGACGCCCGGGCGCTGGCGCGCCTCGTCCCCCGACGTGACTTCCCTCGCCTCGTCGACGGCCTCGTCCGGGCCGAGCTCGAGGGCAGCCAATCCCGCGGACGGTGAATCCGTTCGCGGGCGTCGCCGGGCTGCTGGGAGGTGGACGCACGCACCGGCGCGTCTGGCGGGAGGCCCGCAGCGCCCACATCGAGGTCCGGGGCGTCCATCGCCCGGAGGCGGCCGAGCTGGCGGCCGCGGTCGACGCCGCCCTCGCCGGGCACCCCGGGGTGGCGTGGGCCCAAACGGTCCCGGTCCTGGGCCGGGTCATCGTGGCCATCGGAGACGAGGCGGTGCCGACGTCCGAGCTGGTGCAAGCGATCGAGCGGGTCGAGCGCGACGCGGGGGTCGCGGGCGAGCCGTTCCCGAGCGATCGGCCCGATCACCCCGGCGACCGGGAACCGCGCGGCCGGGAGCTGGCGGCCCTGGCGGCCGACGGGCTCGGCCTCGGGGTGGCGGTGGCCGGCCGGCTGGCACGGATGGCCCGGCTGCCGGTCGAGCTGGCCGGCGTCATCCCCTTCGTGCAGTCGCAGCCCTGGGTGCGGCACCGCTTGGAGGCCACCCTCGGCCGGGTCCCCGTGGACGTCGGGCTGGCGGTCACCAACGCCGCCGCCGCGGCGCTGTCGCAAGGTCTCCTCGGCCTGCTGGTGGACGCCGGCCAGCGCGCGCTGCTGCTACGGGAGATCGACAGCGCCAACCGGGCCTGGCGTCGCTGTGAACCGGCACTCACGGCCGGCACTGCGACGCTGGCGGGCGTCGCCACCGGCCCGGCGGACCCCTCGCATGCCGTGGAGGCGGCCGAGACCGACGCCACCGAGGCAGCCGAGATCGACGCCGTCGAGCGCCACGGGGCAGCGCCCGGGCCGGCCGAGACCTACGCCGGTCGGGCCGGGCCGGCCTCGCTGCTGGCGGGGGCCGGCACGCTGTTCGCCAGCGCTCAGCTCCGGCGGGCGGCGGGCCTGGCGCTGGCCGGTATGCCCAAGGCGGCCCTCCTGGGCGTCGACGCGTTCGCCGCCGAGCTGCACCGCGTGCTGGCCAACCGGGGCATCCTGTGCTTCGACAGCGGTGCCCTGCGGCGCCTCGACCGGATCGACAGCGTGGTGGTCGACGCCGCCGTGCTGCGAGCCGTCGAAGCCGGCGAAGGGGCCGACGACCTCGCCCCCGGCGCCCGCGAGCTGGTCGAGGCCGCCCACCGCGCCGACTGCATGGTCGCCGTCGCCGGCGACGACGCCACGCTGGTCGATCGTCTGGGTGCCGACCTGCTCGTCGACGGGGGCGGCCGGCTGCCCGACAGCGTCCGCATGCTCCAGGACGACGACTGCGCCACGCTGCTGGTCGCCGGCCCCTCCGGTGCCCACGCGTGGCGGTTCGCGGAATGCGGGGTCGGGCTGCTCGACACCGACGGGCGGCCACCGTGGGGGGCGCAGCTGATGGCGACCGAAGGCGGCCTGGAGGACGCCGTCGTGGTGGTGGTGGCGGCGGCCTTGGCCCGCAAGGTGAGCCGTGACAGCGCCGCCGTGTCGCTGGCCGGATCCGGCGTCGGTGCGCTCATCGGCGCCACCGCCCCCACGACCCCGGGCCGGGCCCTCACCGCCGTGAACCTGGCGGCGTTGGCCGCCATGGGCCACGGCCTGCGGGAGGCGGGCGCGTTGGCCGGGCTGCAGGTCGACGTGAGCGACGGCGGCCCGCCGTGGCACGCCCTACCGGTCGACGAGGTGCTCGACCAGCTCGGATCGTCCCCCGCCGGCCTGCCCGAGGACGAGGCCGCCCGGCGGCTGGCCGGGCTACCCGCGAGCGTCGACGACGGGCTCGGGCTGTGGGAGGCCTTCGCCGACGAGGTGGCCAACCCGCTCACGCCGGCGCTGGCCGTGGGGGCGAGCCTGTCGGCGGCCGTGGGATCCCCGGTGGACGCCGGCCTGGTGGCGGGCGTCCTCGGCCTGAACGCCCTCATCGGCGCCGCCCAGCGGGTGCGGGTGGACCACGCGGTCCGAGCGCTCGCCGACGCCACCGCCGACGGCGAGGTGCGGGTGCGCCGGGCCGGCCACGAGCGCTGGTTGGCGCCCGCAGACCTGGTGCCGGGAGACGTCATCGCACTGGAGGCCGGGGACGCGGTGCCGGCCGACTGCCGCATCATCCGGGCGCTGAGCCTCGAGGCCGACGAGTCCAGCCTGACGGGTGAGTCGCTCCCCGTGACCAAGTCGGCCGAGCCCAGCGAGGCCAAGGCCGTGGCCGACCGCAGCTCGATGCTCTACGAGGCCACGGCCATCTCGGCGGGCGAGGCCGAGGCCGTGGTGGTGGCGGTGGGTGTCGCCACCGAGGCGGGCCGCGCCGGCGCTGGCGAGGCCGTGATCTCCCGGGGTGTCGAGGAACGGCTCGGCGAGCTGACCCGCCTGACCCTGCCCATGGCCCTGGCCGGTGGGCTGGTCGTGACCGGGACCGGGCTGCTCCGTCGCCAGCCGCTGCGGGACGCGGTCGCCCCCGGGGTGAGCCTCGCCGTGGCCGCCGTCCCCGAGGGCCTCCCGCTGCTCGCAACCGTCGCCCAGCTCAGCGGGGCCAAGCGGCTCTCCGGGCGGGGGGCGCTGGCCCGCAACCCCCAGGCCATCGAGACCCTGGGCCGTGTGGACGTGCTTTGCGTCGACAAGACCGGAACCCTGACCGGCGGCCAGATCGAGCTGGGCATCGTCAGCGACGGGGCCCATGACTTCCCGCCCGACAAGCTCACCTCGACCGGGGTGCGCATCGTCGCCGCCAGCGTCCGGGCCTCGCCGGAGGCCCGCCCCGGCGAGGATCTCCCCCACCTGACCGACCAGGCCGTGCTCGATGGGGCTGCCCACGCCGACGTGGCGGTCGACGAGGAGATCCACTCGTGGCGGCGCACGGGCGAGCTGCCCTTCGAGCCCGGCCGCGGCTTCCACGCCGTGCTGGGCCGCAACGGACGGTCCTCGCTGCTGTGCGTCAAGGGCGCGCCCGAGGTGGTATTGCCCCGCTGCGACACCTGGGACCATCCCGACGGCCCCCGCCCGCTCGACGACGACGCCCGGCGCCAGCTCGACGAGACCGTCGAGCGGCTGGCGCGCCGGGGCCATCGCGTGCTGGCCGTTGCCGAGCGGGAGGCGTCGAGCCGGCGGGATCTGGACGAGGATCGCGCCGTCGGGCTGCACTTCCTCGGGTTCCTGGGCCTGGTCGACCCCGTGCGGCCCGAGGCGCGGGACGGCGTGGCCCAGCTCCATCGGGCCGGCCTCGCGGTGGTCATGGTGACCGGCGATCACCCGAGCACGGCCGAGGGGATCGCGGGCGAGCTGGGGCTCGTCGATGGCGGGCGCACCGTGAGCGGCACCGAGCTCGACGAGCTCACCGACGAGAAGCTCGACGCCGTGCTGGACGAGGTGGCCGTGTTCGCCCGCGTGACACCGAGCCACAAGGTGCGCATCGTCGACGCCTACCGCCGGCGGGGCAGCGTCGTGGCGATGACCGGCGACGGCGCCAACGACGCGCCCGCCATCCGCCTGGCCGACGTCGGGATCGCCCTGGGCGAGAACGCCACGCCCGCCGCCCGGGCCGCGGCCGACCTCGTCGTCCCCGACGGCCGCATCGAGACCATCGTCGCCGCCATAGTCGAGGGCCGGGCGCTGTGGGGCACGCTGCGCGAGGCCCTGGCCATCCTGCTGGGAGGCAATCTCGGGGAGATTGGCTTCACCGTGGCCGGAACGCTGGCAGGCGGCGCTTCGCCGCTCACCGCCCGGCAGCTGCTGCTGGTCAACCTCATGACCGACGTCGCCCCCGGCATGGCGGTCGCCGTGCGCCCACCCCGGGACGTGTCTCCCGAGGACCTGCTGCACGAAGGCCCCGACGCCTCGCTGGGGTCGTCGCTCCAGCGGGCGATCGGGCTGCGGGCGGCCACCACCGCCATGGGGGCGGGCACCGCCTGGACGCTGGCCCGGCTCAGCGGACGGACCCGCCGCGCCAGCACCGTCGGCCTGGCAGCACTTGTCGCCACCCAGCTGGGCCAGACCCTGGTCAGCGGCGGGACCGATCCGTTGGTCGCCCTCGCCGCCCTGGGGTCGGCCGCCGTCCTGGTCGGGATCGTCCAGACACCGGGCATCAGCCACTTCTTCGGCTGCACGCCGTTGGGCCCGGTGGGCTGGGCCACCGCCCTCGGCTCCGCGGTCGGCGCCACCGCGCTCGGAACGGCCGCCGGTCCCGTGCTGGACTGGTTCGACGCGCGCCATGCCCGCTACCCCGGGCCGTCGCCGGCCTGAACCTCGGCCCGAATCTCGGTATGGGCACCCGGCTCCGCGGCCATGAGGGCTTCGCGTTCGAGGGGCTGTACCGCCTCCTCGAGAAATGATCAACTGGGCTTGATGCATCGACCGAGTTTGATGTAATGATGAGGAGGTGAGTTCGTCGGGGATCGAGCAAGAGTTGCCGCCGCCGGGGTTTCTGCGCTTGGCGGGGCATCCGCTGCGGTGGCGACTGTTGAGCGAGCTGGCTCGCAGCGATCGGATGGTGCACGAGCTGACGGGCCTGGTGGGCCAGCCGCAGAACCTGGTCTCCTACCACCTGGGCAAGCTGCGTGACGCCCGCCTGGTCTCGGCGCGGCGTAGCTCGGCCGATGGGCGCGATGCCTACTACATGGTGGACCTGGCCCGGCTGCGGGCGCTGCTGGCCACCACCGGCGCGGCGCTGCACCCTGGCCTGCACCTCGCCCCGCCCCCAGACCACGAGAGGCCCCGGCCTGGCGCCGCGGGTGTTCGGGTGCTGTTCGTGTGCACCGGTAACAGCACCCGTTCGCAGATGGCCGAAGCCCTGGCCCGAGCGCGATCGGCTGGCGCGATCGAGGCGTTCAGCGCCGGGAGCCGCCCCAAGCCGCTGCACCCGAACGCGCTGCAGGTGATGCGGGAACGCGGTGTCGACCTGGCCGGTCAGTACTCGAAGCACCTGGGCGTGTTCGCCGAGACGCGCTTCGACTGGATCATCACGCTGTGCGACCGGGTGCGTGAGGTCTGCCCCGAGTTCCCGGGCGGCCCCGAGGCGATCCACTGGAGCATCCCGGACCCGGCCGACACCGGCGAAGACGACGAGGCCACCTACCCCGCCTTCCAGCGCACGGCCGCCGAGCTGGAGACCCGCATCGGCTTCCTGCTGGCCGTGCTCGCCAATCCGACTACCACCGGCGCCATCGAGACGCCGTGACCACCCCAAGGAGGAGCACGATGACGACACCGGACGAGATGGTGAATGTCCGCTACATGGTCGACGACGTGCCGACCGCAATCGACTTCTACATCAAGCACCTCGGCTTCGAGCTGCGCACGAGCGCCGCGCCCGCGTTCGCGGACGTCACCCGCGGCAACCTGCGGCTGCTGCTCAGCGGGCCGGCCAGCTCGGCCGGGCGGCCCATGCCCGACGGAACCAAGCCGGGCCCCGGCGGCTGGAACCGCATCCACCTCATCGTCGACGACATCACCAGCGAAGTCGACCGACTCCGCGACGCCGGCCTCCGGTTCCGCAACGACATCGTCACCGGCCCCGGCGGCTCCCAGATCCTGCTCGAGGACCCCTCCGGCAACGTGATCGAGCTGTTCCAACCCGCCGGCACCTGACCAACACACCGTGACCGAGGGCCGGCGCCGGGGCCCGCGTGCCGTTGTCCGGGACGCCGGCCGGGTAGCTGACCGGCGATGGCCGCCAAGGACTCGCTCGCCCGGCAACGCCGGGACTTCCGCCGGACGTCCGAGCCCGCGGGACGCGGGCGCCGCAGGCGGCGCTCCCGGGGCTCGGCCGAGCGTGAGCCGCACTTCGTCATCCAGAAGCACGATGCCTCCCGCCTGCACTACGACGTGCGCCTCGAGGCCGACGGCGTGCTGAAGTCGTGGGCCGTGCCCAAGGGGCCGTCCACCGATCCCCGGGACCGCCAGCTGGCCGTGCCCACAGAGGACCACCCGCTCGACTACGAGGACTTCGAGGGCGTCATCCCCGAGGGCCAGTACGGGGCGGGCACGGTGCTCGTGTGGGAGGCCGGGACATACCGCAACATCAGCGAGCACCGGGCGACCCGGTGCCCGTGGCGGATGCCATCCGCCGGGGGCACCTGGCGGTCTGGCTCGACGGCCACAAGCTGCGGGGCGGCTACGCCTTCACCCGCATCCGCGGCGGCAAGGACGAGGCGTGGCTGATGGTCAAGATGCGCGACGAAGGCGCCGACGCCCGCCGCAAGCCGGTCCGGACCCAGCCCGAGTCGGTGCTCACCGGCCGCGACCTCGACCAGGTCGCCGCCGACGAGTCCTGAGCCGTTTTGTCATATCTCGGGTGCCAGATTGCTTCTGAGCGGCGACAGAAGGGTGGTCAGCTGCCGTGGACGGTGGCGAACAGCGACTCGACCACCCAGCTGGGCACGGCGAGGTCGTTGGACTCGGCGTAGAGCAGCAGGCTCAACAGCCGGCGGGGACCCGAGCTGCGGGCCCGGTCCACGATGTAGTCCCAGTCGAGCTCGCAGCTGGCGATGAGCGACAGGGCGTCGTACCAGTGCCGGGTCGCCTCTTCGCTCGCAGCGATCGCCTTGATGACCACCAGGTCCTCGGGGCACATGATCGTCGCCTCGGTGCCGCGGTAGGTCCGCCGCCGGCCGCGCCGCAGCATCTCGTCGTCGAGGCGGATGTCGCCCGCCGACCGGTAGATCACGTCGACCAGCACGCCGTGGCGGAACGCCTTGTGCAGCCACTCCAGGTCGGTCTCGCTGGTCTCGAACCCGGCGGCGGCGAGCACCTCGAGGACCCGGCCGGCATCCTCGGCCCGCACGAACACGTCGATGTCGTTGGTGGCCCGCGACCGGCCGAAGGTCACCGTTCCCGCGCCGCCCATGAGCAGGTACGGCAGGCCCTTCTCCTCGATCGCACGCACGACGTCGGCCAGGGTGCGTTCGATGTCCTCGTCGGAGGGCTCCATGCCCCCGGGGTAGTGCGACATCTACCGGCCTCGTTCGTCGGTGTGGGGGTCGCGCAGCGTGGTGCCGATCGACGGCCGGTCGTCGACGTCCTGGGTCTCCCCCTCCAGCTCGGGCTCGCGACCGCCCAGGTAGAGGGCACCCCCGGTCCCGCCGCCCAACGCGCCGCACAGCGCCGCCAGCCCCAAGCGCCACGGCAGCGAGATGTCGCCCCAGCCGATCAGCCCCAGCGGCATGAACAGCAGCGCGCCGCACAGCCCACCCAGCAGGGCGCCGAGGACCAACCCCTTGAGCTGCGCGTCGGTCATCGGGCCGAACCCGGGGCCGGCCCACGACTCCGCTGCCTCCTCCTGCTGCTCGTGGCGGAGGACTCCCTGGTCGTCGCTGTGCGCCTCATGACCCTCGGCGTACTTGCGTTCCCCCGGCGGCGGCGCCGTGTGGTCGTCGACGGCCTCTTCGGTCCTCTCCACCCATCTGGGTCGATGCTTCACAGCTAAGGCCTTCCCGTCGCCTCCCCGGCTCAATCAGCGGCCCCCGAACCGCCCCGCGCTTGCCGGGCGCCCTCGGGGGTAGGAACCTCGGAGGTCGGCCGTCGAGTCCAGCGGAGGAGCAGCAGTGGCGACAGCGAGCGCGGCGTTTCACGAGTCACCCGAGGACCTACGACCCGAGACCCGGGACCGACACCGGGGCCTCGCGTCGCTCATGGAGGAGCTGGAGGCGGTCGACTGGTACGACCAGCGGATCGACGCCGCCGGCGACGACGGCCTCCGCGAGGTGCTGCGCCACAACCGCGACGAGGAGAAGGAGCACGCCGCCATGGTCCTGGAGTGGCTCCGGCGCGGCGATGCGACCTGGGACGGCTTCTTGCGTCGCTACCTGTTCACCGAGCGCCCCATCGCCGAGCTGGCCGCCGAGGCCGAGGGCGAGACCGACAGCGCGGCCGCCGGGACCGAGTCCGGGGCCGGCACCGGGGACGCATCCCTCGGGCTCCGGGGCCTGGCGGACAAGGAGATGCTGTGATGGACCACCTCCACCGCCAGCTCGCCCCGGTCAGCGACAGGGCTTGGGGGCTCATCGAGGAGGAGGCGGCGCGCACGCTGCGCCACTTCCTGGCGGCCCGGCCCCTGGTCGACTTCAGCGGCCCGCACGGTTGGGAGCACGCGGCCGCCAACGTCGGTCGCGTCCGGACCGTCGAGCCGGGGACCGCCGGCGAGCCCGTCGCCCACGTGCGGGCCGCCCAGCCCCTCGTCGAGCTGCGGGTCCCCATGGAGATCCCCCACGACGTGCTGGAGGCCGCGGACCGCGGGGCCCCCGATCCCGACCTGGACGCCGTCGTCGAGGGCGCCCGCCGCCTGGCCGAGGCCGAGGACCGGGCGGTGTTCCACGGCTGGGAGGCGGCCGGCATCGCCGGCATCACCCCCAGCTCGCCGCACGAACCGCTGACGATCAGCGACAACTACGACGACTACCCGGGGATCGTCGCCCGCGCTGCCGCCCGGCTGCGGGAGGCCGGGGTGGGCGGCCCGTACGCCATCGCGCTCGGACCCCGCTGCTACACCGGGGTCATCGAGACGACCGAGCACGGCGGCTACCCGGTGCTCGAGCACATCAAGCTGATCCTCGGGGGCCCCATCGCCTGGGCACCGGCCGTCGACGGCGCGGTCGTCCTCAGCCTGCGGGGCGGCGACTACGAGCTGGTCTGTGGCCAGGACACCTCGATCGGCTACCGGCGCCACGACGACGCCGTGGTCGAGCTGTACCTCGAGGAGAGCCTGACGTTCGTGGTGCGGGACGCCCGGGCAGGGATCGGCCTCGTCTACCCGAGCTGACCTACCCCCGCTGGACCGCAGCCGTAGGCACCAACTGGCGGGCGCAGCTGACGATCGCGTCGGCGTCGATGCCGGCCGCGGCCAACAGCTCGGCCGGAGTGCCGGAGCCGGGCATGTCCCGTACGGCAAGCGGGACCACCCGCGGCGGCCGGTCCGCGTCGGCGAGCGCCGCCGCCACGGCGTCGCCGAGCCCGCCCTCGGCCCAGTGGTCCTCGACGGTGATCACCGGCCCCGCGCCGTCGGGCGTCGCGTCGACCGCCGCCCGCAACGTCGCCCCGTCGAGAGGCTTGATCGAGTAGGCGTCGATCACCCGGGCGGCGATGCCGTCGCCGGCGAGGCGATCGGCGGCGGTGAGCGCCTCGTGGACGGTGACGCCGCTGGCGACGATCACGAGGCCGTCGGCATCGGACGACCGCAGGACCCGGCTGCCGCCGATCTCGAAACGCTCGCCGGGCCCGTAGATCACCGGCGTCGCGCCCCGCAGCGTCCGCAGGTACGCGATGCCCGGGTGATCGGCCATCGCGGCGACGAGCCGGGCGGCCTGGTTGGCGTCGCAGGGCTGCAGCACGGCGCTGCCGTGCACGGCCCGCAGCATGGCGATGTCCTCCAGGCCCATCTGCGAGGGACCGTCCTCGCCGATCGACACGCCGGCGTGCGACCCGCACAGGCACAGCCGGGCCCGGCTGACCGCCGCCATGCGGATGAAGTCGAACGCCCGCGTCAGGAATGCCGCGAACGTGGACACGAACGGCCGCCAGCCCCGCGCCTGCAAGCCCACCGCCGCCGCCAGCATCTGCTGCTCGGCGATGTACATCTCGAAGTACCGCTCGGGGTGGGCCTTGGCGAAGATCTCGGCATAGGTCGAGTTGTTGACCTCGCCGTCGAGGGCCACGACGTCGCCGCGGGCGTGGCCGAGGGCGGCCAGCGCCTCGCCGTAGGCCTTGCGGGTGGCGACCTCGTCGCCCACGTCCCACGCCGGCAGCTGCAGGTCGCCGGACTCGAACCGGAACGGCGCCTCGGCCGAGGCGGGCTTGGCGACGTCCACCGGCAGCGTGCGCAAGCCGCCCAGCTCGGCGATCGCGGCCTCCGGATCGGCCAACGGCTTGCCGTGGGCGCCGTTCACGTTCTCGACGGCGGCGACCCCCTTGCCCTTCACCGTCCGGGCGATGACGACCGTGGGGCGCCCCGGTGTGGCCGCCGCCTCGGCGAGAGCACCGTCGATCGCGGCCACGTCGTGGCCGTCGATGGCCACGGCGTGCCAGCCCAGGGCCCGCGCCCGTTCGACGTAGCTGGCGAGGTCCCAGCCGTGCATGGTCTCGCCCCGCTGGCCGAGGCGGTTGACGTCCACGATCGCCGTCAGGTTGTCGAGGCCCTCGTGGCCGGCGTGCTCGAATGCCTCCCACATCGAGCCCTCGGCCATCTCGCTGTCCCCGCACAGCACCCACACCCGGTAGCCGAGGCGGTCGAGGCGCCTGCCCGCCAGGGCGATGCCCACCCCAGCGGGTAGGCCCTGGCCCAGCGAGCCGGTGGCGACATCGACCCAGGGGAGCACCGGGGCGGGATGCCCCTCGAGCCGGCTGCCGAAGCGGCGGAAGCTGAGGAGCTCCTCGTCGGAGATGGCGCCCATCGCCTTGAGTAGTGCGTACAACAGGGGCGAGGCGTGGCCCTTGGAGAAGATGACGTGGTCGTTGTTGGGATCGTCGGGGGCAGCCACGTCGTAGTGGAGGTGGCGGGCCACCAGCACGGCCATCAAGTCGGCCGCCGACATCGATGACGTCGGATGGCCCGAGCCGGCGGCGGCGGACGCGCGCACGGAGTCGACGCGCAGCTGCTGGCCCAGCTCTCGTAGGTACTCCAGGTCGTCCATGGTCACCTCCGGTGTCGGCCTCCTCGGCACCTACCCGCCCACGATGCCCCGACACCCGCCGTCTTCCAAGACTTTCGCACCGATCCGGTGCCTGTCCCTTCAAGGACGCGGGTCGTGACTTGCGCCACAACCGCTTGACCTCAAGTTCACTTCAACAATTAGAAGTGAGGGCCATGCTCGCAGGAACTCCTGACCCCCGCCGGTGGAAGACGCTGGGCGTCCTCTGCCTCAGCCTCACGATCGTGATGGTCGCCAACATGAGCCTCAACGTGGCCATCCCGGCGATGGCGCGAGACCTCGACGCCTCGACCAGCTCGCTCCAGTGGATCGTCGACGCCTACGCCCTCGTGTTCGCCGGTCTGCTGTTCACGGCCGGCACCATCGGCGACCGCTTCGGGCGCAAGGGGGCGCTCCAGGGCGGCCTGGTCCTGTTCCTCGTGGGCGCCGCCGTGGCCACCCTGGCCCAGACGGCCGCCATGGTCATCGCCGCCCGCGTGACCATGGGAGTGGCGGCGGCCTTCGTCATGCCGTCGACCCTGTCGATCCTGACCAACGTCTTCCCTGCCCACGAGCGGGGGCGGGCCATCGGCATCTGGGCGGGCGTGGCGGCCGGGGGTGCCTCCATCGGTGCCCCCACGTCGGGGTTCCTGCTCGAGCACTTCTGGTGGGGCTCGGTGTTCCTGGTCAACGTGCCCCTGATCGTCCTGGCACTGGTCGCCGGCAGCCGCCTGGTGCCCACCTCCAAGGACCCCTCCGGCCGGCCCCTCGACGTCCCGGGCGCGCTGCTGTCGATCCTCGGGGTGGGAAGCCTGGTGTTCGCGATCATCGAAGGACCCGAGCACGGCTGGGGTTCGGCCCCGACGCTCGCCACGTTCGGGGCGGCGGCGGTGCTGCTCGCCCTGTTCGCCTGGCGGGAGCACGCCGCCCGCCAACCCATGCTCGACCTGGCGCTGTTCCGCGACCGCCGCTTCACCGTGGCCTCCGGCGGCATCGCCCTCGCCTACTTCGCCATGTTCGGCACGTTCTTCCTGGTGGCTCAGTACGTCCAACTGGTGCTGGGGTACTCGGCGCTGGAGGCCGGGCTCACCGTGCTCCCCGTGTCGTTCGTGATGCTGGCGCTGGCCCCCCAGGTCCCCCGCTTCGTGGCCCGCTTCGGCGCAGGCCGGGTCGTGCCCGTCGGGCTCGTCCTCATCGCCTCGGGCCTTGGGATCCTGTCGCAGCTCGACACCGAGAGCTCGGTGTGGGTGGTGATCCTGGCGTTCGTCCCCCTGGCCGCCGGGATCGCCAGCACCGGCAATCCGCTCACCACCCTGGTGATGTCGTCGGTGCCGACCGACCGCGCCGGCGTCGGCTCCGCCATGAACGACACCAGCCGCGAGCTCGGGGGCGCCCTCGGGGTGGCGGCCCTGGGGTCCCTCGTCGCTACCCAGTTCACCGGGTCGTTGGGCCCCGCGGCGGCGGGCCTACCCGGCCCGGCGCAGGCCGCCGCCAGCACGGGCCTGGCCGGCGCCCTCGGCGTCGCCCGCGACCTCCCCGGCCCGGCGGGGGCGGCGCTGGCCGACGCGGCCCGGGCGGCGTTCGTCGACGGCTTCGGCCTGGCGGCGCTGGTGGCGGCCGGCATGATGCTGGCGGCCGCGCTCGGGGCCTTCCTGCTGCTGCCCCGCCCCGCCGGCCGTACGGCGACCGCGCCGGTGGGCGTCGCCGCTACTCCCGCCACTGCCGGCGATGGCACGCGGGAGCCGGTGCCGGCGATTGCTGATTAGGCCAGATCCGAGGGGGTAGGCCGACGCTGCATGAACGATGACCAACTCTCGTGGCGCGAACGCAACGTGCTCGAGGCACTGGAGGAGTCGTTGGCGGTGGACGACCCGGCGTTCGTGACGCGGTTCGCGCTCGAGGCCCAGGCGCTCGACGAACGGCCTCGGCGATGGACCGGCCCCCTCCGTTGGTTCCATCGCCGGGGCCATCGCGAGCCGGACGTGTAGAGCCAGCCGGACGTCTACAGCCGCACCCGGTGAAACCGGTTGTAGCCATGCGGCCTATCACCGCATGGCTACAACCAGACGGGGTTGGCGGGTGGTCGTGACCTAGTGCTGCTGGACGATTCGGCCGTGGCTACGGCGGCGGAACGTCGGGCTGCTCCGCTCGACCGTGACCATCGGCCGCGGCAGCATCAGCAGCACGGCGAGCGTGCCGCCGGCGGCGGCGAGCGCGATGGCCCACCAGCGCTCGATCGCCAGCTCGGTCTCGAACAGGCCGGGATCGATCGCTGCGACGGCTGCTGCGACCGCAGCGGCGAGGCACACGAACGCCGTCAGGGCCCGGACGCCGGCAAGGCCGAGGATCACGAGCAGCGCACCCACACCGACCTCGATGGCGGCGAGGAGCGGCGTGTGGTTGATGTTGGCCACGTCCTCGACGGGCGTGTACCAGGTCTCATTGATCTCCGTGCGGACGAGCGCCACGATGCCGAGCGCGGCTAGCGCGGCGCCGGCGAGGACGACGAGCACGTTCACGGGGTTCCAGCCGGCGTCGACCAGCTCCCGGCGCTCGAGGTACTCGGGCTCGACCGCCTCGTCACGCACCACGTCGTCGCTGACCACGTCGCGCCGAACCGCGTCGTCACCGATCGTGTCGTCGCGCAGCTCGTCACGATCGTCGGGTAGCTCACGTCTCCGGGGAAGCAGACGCATGGCAGTTCCTCCTTGGGGTCACTCGCGCTCCTACCCGCTGGTAAGCGGGCCAAACGAGCCGCCGCCGCCGGTGGCGGCTCACTCACCGTCGAGGAAGCGGACGGTGGCGGCGGCGAACCGCTCGGGATCCTCGATCATCGGGTAGTGGCCGACCCCGTCCAGGGTGGCGGGAGTCGCATCGGGGCGGCGCTCGAGCAACCGGTCGACCATGGCCACGACCGCGATCGGGTCCCGGTCGCCCCACACCACGCCGAGTGGCGACGGGTGGCGTTCGATGGCACCGGTGAAGCGGGCCTCCTCGGCCCTGCGGTCCTCGATGTAGCGAATGGTGCGGGGCAACAGGTGGTGCCCGTCGTTGCGGGCGATCAGGGCCCACTGCGCGGCCAGCTCGTCGGGGCCGGGTTGGTGGTCGGGCGCGAAGGTGGCGGCGAGCGCCGTCCGCATGGCGGCGCCCTCGTCACGCTCGCCAGCAGGCCGCTCCCCGGCCGAGCGCTGCGCTGGCGGCTCCAGCCGGGCGTCGGGCAGGTCGAGGAGGAACAGCTGGCCCGGCGTCAGCTGGGCCAGCTCGAGGTAGATGGAGCCGTTGGCCAGCACGCGCCGGCTGATCTCGAAGTCGAGGTCGCCGTCGAGGTCTCGGGCCAGCAGCTCGCCGCCGACGCTGTCGCCCATGTCGTGGGTGACGAGCGCGATCCGCCCCAGCCCCAGGGCCGCGCACACGGACTCGGCGACGTCCGCCTGGTGACGCAGGCTGTAGCGGCGGTCGGGTTTCGCCGACAGGCCGAACCCGGGGAAGTCGAAGGCCACCACCCGGCGCCGTCGGCTCAGCGCCGGTAGCACGTGGCGCCAATCGAACGAGCAGGTAGGGAACCCGTGGAGCAGCAGCACCGGGTCGAGGCCGGCGTCGTCGGCCGGCGGCTGGTCGAGCACCCAGACCTCGCCCTGGGGCAGGGACAGCAGCCGGCCCCTGGCCTCCCACGCGGTGACGCCGGCCGGCTCAGCCATCGTCCGCGTCCAGCAACGCCAGCAGCGTCCGGCGCACGACGGCTGCGGCGCGCTCGGCGCCGAGCCCCGCGTGGCTGCGGAGGTAGTCGACGTTCTCGAGGCTGGCGGTCGCCTCCAGGGCGGCCGCCAGCTCGCGCCGTGCCGGGCCCCGCCGAGCACGCAGCTCGCGTTCGAACAGCGCCGCCACCTGGCCGCCCAGCAGCCGGCGCCGCGCACGGAGCGTGCTGGCCACCACCGGCGAGGACAGGGACAGCAGCGCCGCGGCCCGGGCCACGCCGATGACGGCGGCGTACAACCGGAGCCGCTGCTCGACGAGCGCCGCCGCCCTCGTGCTGCGGTCGCCCTCGGGGGAGGGTGCGTCGAACAGGGAGTGGACCCGCCCCCACTGCCGGTCGATGGCCGCCCGAGCCAGGGCCTCGAGGTCGTCGAAGTGCCGGAACACCGAGCGTGGCGAGACACCGGCGCGCGCCGCGATGTCGGCCACCCCGGGGCGGAGGATGCCGTCGTCGTAGAGCGAGAGCAGTGCGTCGACGACCGCGGTGCGGCTGCGCTCGGCCCGCTGGTGGCGCCCGTCGAGGGCGACGTCGCTCACCCTCCCGACGCTAGCTATTGACATAGTGAGTGTCAAATCATAGTGTCACCACAACTGCCAATATTTTCCGGAGGGGGCATCGGCGTGGGCCGCAACATCCTGTTCGTCACCACCGACCAGCAGCGCTACGACGCGCTCGGCTGCAACGGCGGCACCATCGCCCGCACGCCCGTCGTCGACGGGCTGGCCGCAGCCGGCATCACCTACCGGCGGGCCTACAACCAGAACACCGTGTGCATGCCCGCCCGCTGCACGATCCTCACCGGGCAGTACCCCCGCACCCACGGCGTCGTCGCCAACGGCATCGCCCTCCCCACCGACGCCCCCAGCGTCGCCGCCCACCTCGCCGAGAAGGCCGGCTACCGCACGGCGCTCGTGGGCAAGGCGCACTTCGAGCCGGGATTCGATCCCGGCAACCGCTGGGAAGAGAACGCCCGCGCGGCCCGCGGCGACACCGGCCCGTGGCGAGGGTTCGAGCACGCCATCAACGCGGTCCACGTGGCCGCCTTCCGAGGGCGGGCGCTGTCGCACTACGGGCGTTGGCTGGCGGAGCACCATCCCGAGCACCTGGAGAGCTTCGCTCCCCTGCTCGGCGCCGAGCCCGGCGGCGACACCGGCGCCCCCGAGACCAGGCACAACCCCATCCCGCGTGGCTGGTACCACACCGACTGGGCCGCCGACCGCTGCATCGACTGGCTCGACACGGTGGACGATGCCGACGACTGGTTCTGCTGGCTCAGCTTCCCCGACCCCCACCATCCCTGGGACCCGCCCCAGTCCGAGATGCGCCGGGTCGATTGGCGCGAGCTCGACCTCCCGCCCGGCCACCCGGGCGACCCCGAGGCGGTGCGCAAGCTCCTGGCCACCCGGCCGGCGCACTGGCTGCGTTGGTACGAGGGCACGTTCGTCAACGCCGAGGGCGGGCCCATGGCGTTCTCGCCCGGGACGCTCACCCACGACCAGGTGCGCGAGATCAACGCCCGGGTCCACGTCATGAACGAGCTGATCGACGAGGCGCTCGGCCGCGTGCTCGCCGCCGTCGACGAGCGGGGTTGGACCGCCGACACCGACGTGATCTTCACCACCGACCACGGCGAGCTCCAGGGCGACCTGGGTCTGCTGTACAAGGGCCCGTTCCACGTCGACGCCCTCATGCGGCTGCCGCTGGTGTGGCGTCCCGCACCGTCAGCCGGGGCGGCGCCGGCCGAGGTCGGCGACCCGGTCGGCCAGGTCGACCTGGCGCCCACGTTCTGCGCCATCGCCGGCGTGGAGCCCGCACCGTGGATGCAGGGGCGGGCGCTGCCGCTGGCCGACGGCGCCGGCACCCACGAGCGGGCGCTGTGCCAGTGGGACAGCCAGTTCCCCGGCTACGGCATGCACCTGCGCTCGATCTACCGCGACGGCTGGCTGTGCACCGTCTACGAGGAGAGCACCGACGGTCGGCCCAACGGGATGGAGCGCACCTGGGGCGACGCCGTCCTGCGCCCGTGCGGGGTCCACTACGACGGCAGCGAGGGCGAGCTGTACCACCTCGACGACGATCCCCACCAGTGGCACAACCGCTGGGATGATCCCGCGTGCCGGTCGCTGCGCCGCGACCTCGTGGCCGACCTCTACGACTCGCTGCCGACCGAGCGCCGGGTGCTCCCGGTCGACGCTCCCGCCTGAACCGCCGGCACCGCTCCCCACACCTCCCGGAGGACCCGATGGACACCCTGCGCACCCCGGACGACCGCTTCCGTGACCTGCCTGGCTACCCGTTCGCGTCCCACTACGTCGACATCCCCGACGGCGAGGGCGGGACGCTGCGGGTCCACCACGCCGACGAGGGCGGGCCGGACGCGCCGGTCGTGCTGCTGCTCCACGGCGAGCCGTCGTGGTCGTACCTCTACCGGCACATGATCCCGGTGATCGTCGAGGCCGGCCTGCGGGCGGTGGCGCCCGATCTCGTCGGCTTCGGACGGTCCGACAAGCCGTCCCGGCGCAGCGACTACACCTACGCCCGGCACGTCCGCTGGCTCACCGCCCACGTCCTCGACGGCCTGGGCCTGCACGACATCACGCTGGTGGGGCAGGACTGGGGCGGGCTCATCGGCCTGCGGCTCGTCGCCGCCCAGCCCGACCGGTTCGCCCGGGTGGTCGCCGCCAACACCTTCCTGCCCACCGGCGATCGCCATCCCGGCGACGCCTTCCTGGCCTGGCAGGCGTACAGCCAGGAGGTGCCCGAGCTGCCGATCGGGCGGATCGTCAACGGCGGCTGCACCACCGACCTCGACCCGGCGGTGATCGCCGCCTACGACGCCCCGTTCCCCGACGAGAGCTACAAGGAGGGCGCCCGGCAGTTCCCGGCGCTGGTGCCCACGTCGCCCGACGACCCCGAGGCGCAGCCCAACCGGGACGCCTGGGAGTCCCTGCGGCGCTTCGACAAGCCGTTCCTGTGTGCGTTCGGCGACTCCGACCCCATCACCCGTGGCGCCGACCGCCCGCTGCGCGAGCTCATCCCCGGCGCCGCGGGGCAGCCGCACACCACCATCGAGGGCGGCGGACACTTCCTCCAGGAGGACCGGGGGCCCGAGCTGGCCCGGGTGGTCGTCGACTTCGTGCGTTCCGGTTAGGACTTGCGGAGAGGCACGTCCTCTTGGCTCACGGTGGTCAGCGCTGCCGGGGAGCCGAGCTGTTGAGCCGGCGGTCGGCCGCCAAATTCCCACGCGTAGGCAGGACGAACCGCCCTGTCCGCTCGGTTCCTTAGCGGTGGAGCGCGGCCCGGATCTGATCCACGAGCCTGGCGAGCCGCTCGTGGTGGGATCCTCGCCAGTAGACGTGGCCGCACGACCGGCAGCGGCGGAACTCGTGGTAGTGCTCGCGGGTCAGCGGTTCCAGGCGGTCGAGCACCTCGGCCTTCGGTACGGCCGCCAGCTCGCCGCCGCACCGCAGGCAGCGGGTGAACGGCGCCAGCCGGTCGCCCAGGTCGAGACGCCGCGCCACCTCGACGACCTGGGCGACCGGCCGCTCGGAGCGCACGAACAGGCCGTGGGTGACGCGGCGGCGCTTGAGGAGGCCGCGGTCCCGGGTGAGCACGATCCTGTGCTCGGCCTGGCCGATGGCCGCCAGCGTGGCGTCGTCGAGGTCGTTCGCCCACCGGGTGTCGAACCCGAGCAGGCGCAGCAGCCGGGCGAGGCGGCCGAGGTGGACGTCGACCACGAAGCGGACCTCGCGCAGCGGCCGGGGGCGGAGGCGATTGATCGGCCCGATGTCCAGGGTCTCGAACACCGGGTAGGCGGCGAGCCGGTCGCCGGTCGTCGGCCTGTGGCTGAAGTCCACCGGTTCGCCGTTCACGAGGACGAGGTCGACCTCGGTGTGGGGCACGCCGGCCGCCTCGATCACGTCCTTGACGGTCTGGTGGGCCCGGAACGGTCGGCGCACCGTGTGGCCACGCGACTCCGGCGGCAGGAAGTCGTTCAGCTCGGCGTAGACCCGGAGGTCGACGTGGCCATACGACATGTCACCAGCTTGGGGCCGTCCATGCGAGAGCGTCGGGCTCGAGGTCGAGTAAACAGCCCGTGCCTGGCGTGCGTCATCTACTCGACCTCGGCGACGGGGCCACGCCGCACGAGGACCTAGGCTCGCCCGCCGTGGAACGGGGCCAGTTCGGGGGCACGATCGGGCGGTACCACTGGGAGTCCGAGCCGCATTGGCCGCCCGAGCCGGCGCCACCGGCCGGCGCCCCCAACGTGCTGATCGTGCTGCTCGACGACGTCGGGTTCGCCCAGCTCGGCTGCTTCGGCTCCGACATCCCGACGCCGACCTTCGACGGGCTGGCGGCGCAGGGACTGCGCTACGCCAACTTCCACACCACCGCGCTGTGCAGTCCGACCCGGGCCTGCGTGCTCACGGGCCGCAACCACCACACCTGCGGGATGGGGCGGATCGCCGAGCTGGCCACGGGGTTCCCCGGCTACGACGCCTGCATCCCGCGCTCGTGCGGGTTCCTCCCCGAGATGCTGACACCGCACGGCTACGCCGCCTACGCCGTCGGGAAGTGGCACCTCACGCCGGACGAGGAGCTGCACCTGGGCGCACGCCGTGACCGCTGGCCGTTGGGCCGGGGCTTCGAGCGCTTCTACGGGTTCTTCGGCGGCGAGACCCACCAGTTCGTTCCGGCCCTGGTGCACGACAACCACTTCGTGGACCCACCACGCAGCTACGAGGACGGCTACCACCTCACCGAGGACCTGGTCTCCCACGCCATCGAGTACCTCGAAGACCTGCGCCATGTCGACGTCGACAAGCCGTGGTTCCTCTACCTCGCCACCGGCGCCTGCCACTCACCCCACCAGGCGCCGGCCGACTGGATCGCCCGCTTTCGCGGCCAGTTCGACGACGGCTGGGACCGCTGGCGGGAGGCGGCGTTGCGGCGGCAGATCGAGAGCGGTGTGGTCCCCCCGCACACCGAGCTGTCGCCACGGCCGGAGTGGGTTCCCGCATGGGAGTCCCTGTCGCCTCAGGAACGGCGGGTGTACGCGCGCTACATGGAGGCCTTCGCCGGGTTCCTGGCGCACACCGACGCCCAGGTCGGCCGGCTGATCGAATGGCTGCAACGGTCCGGCGAGCTCGACCGCACCCTGGTGCTGGTGCTGTCGGACAACGGGGCCTCGTCGGAGGGCGGGCCGGTGGGCTCGCTCAACGACGCCCGCGCCTGGAACTGGTTGCCCCGCACCCTGGAGGAAGCGGACGCCCGCCTGGACGAGATCGGTGGCCCCCGCATCCACAACAACTACCCCTGGGGCTGGACGGTGGCGGGCAACACGCCCTTCCGCCGCTGGAAGCGCGAGACGCACGAGGGGGGTGTGGCCGATCCGCTCATCGTCCGCTGGCCGGGCGGGATCGCAGCCCGGGGCGAGGTGCGCCACCAATACGTGCACGCCATCGACCTGGTCCCCACGATCCTCGAGGTGATCGGCATCGACGCCCCGGCGACGGTCGGCGGCGTCGAGCAACGGCCGATCGAGGGCACCAGCTTCGCCTACAGCTTCGGCGCCCCCGACGCGCCGGAGCGCCACACCACGCAGTACTACGAGATGTTCGGGTGCCGGGCCATCTACCACGAAGGCTGGAAGGCGGTCGTGTACCACCCGATCCAGTCCGACGACCCGGGTCTCGACCGGGTCGGCTGGGAGCTCTACCACCTGCGGGCCGATCCGTCGGAGTGCCACGACCTCGCGGCCGAGCAGCCCGTTCGGCTGGCGGCCCTGGTCGAGCGGTGGTGGATCGAGGCCGCCCGCCACCAGGTGCTGCCCCTCGACAACCGGCCCTTCTCGGAGCTGGTGCTCGAACGACCCCGCCCGGTGGAGCCCCGCCGCCGGTACGTCTACCGCCCCGGCCGGTCGCCCGTGCCCGAGAGCGTGGCCGCCAACGTCAAGAACCGGCCACACCGCATCACGGCCCATGTGTCCCTCGACGGGCACGGCCCGGTCGAGGGGGCCCTCGCCGTGCAGGGGTCGGTGCTGGGCGGCTGGTCGTTTCACCTGCTCGGCGACGGCCGGCTCTGCTACGTCCACAACCTGTCGGGATGGCGGGAGTACCGCATCGAGGGTCCGGTGGGCGAGCGCCTCGGGCCCGGTGAGCACAGGCTGGCGTTCACGTTCACGCCCGGGCGCGACGGCGCCGTCCACCGGGGGGTGCTGCTGGTCGACGGCGACGAGGTCGCGGCCGGCGACATCGAGCGGACGACCTGGAGCCGGTTCTCCATCACCGGTGCCGGGCTCACCGTCGGCTGGTCGCCCGACTTCTCGCCCGCCGACCGCGACTATCGGGGACCGTTCCGGTTCACCGGTCGGATAGACCGCGTCGAGATCGACGTGGACGGGGACGGCTTCGTCGACGCCGAGGCCGAGGCGGCCGACGCCATCCGGTCCCAGTAGCGGTCAGCGCCCGGCAACCCGTTGAGAGCGACAAACTGGCGGCGTGCCCGCGGACGCGGTCGAGGACGCCAAGCAGGACTGGCGCAGTCGGGTATGGGCTGGGATGAGCGAAGCGCGGGTAGCCCGCTTCCCCGGGGCGCGGGGTCGCATCCCGAACTTCACCGGCGCCGAGCGAGCGGCCGACCTCCTGACGGGCCTCGACACCTGGGAACGAGCGAGCGCGCTCAAGGCCAATCCGGACCTGCCGCAGCTGCCGGTGCGGGCGGCGGCGCTGGCCGACGGCAAGCTCCTGGTCATGGCCGTTCCCCGGCTGCGGACGGCCGAGCCGTTCCTGCTCCTCGATCCCGAGCTCCTCGATGTCGCGCCACGCCGGGCCGCGTCGATCAAGGGAGCAGACCAGCACGGGCGACGGCTCCGCGTCGAGGCCGTGCCGCGCCTGGACCTCGTGGTGTGCGGCTCGGTGTGCGTCAACGCGGCGGGCGCCCGCATCGGCAAGGGCGGCGGCTACAGCGACCTGGAGATGGCGCTGGGCATCGAGACCGGCTGGATCGACGAGCGGACGACGATCGCCACGACGGTCCATCCGATGCAGGTGGTCGATGACGAGCTGCCCGAGACCGACCATGACTTCCGGCTCGACCTGATCGTCACTCCGGACGAGGTGATCCGCTGCCCCGGCGCCCACCGCCCGCCCGGCATCCTGTGGGACCACCTGGATCGGGACAAGATCGAGGCCGTGCCCGCACTCGCGGACCGCAAGCGTCCGACGGGGCGGTGACGGCCGACGGAGACCGCCGCGACCGTCATTCGTAGGGATCGTCCGGCGCCGGCATCTCGATGACGCTGGTGGCGGCCAGCTCGGGCGTCTCGCCGGTCGCCGGCTCGAACGTGCCGGTCACCGTCACCCAACGGTCGACCGGCGGCGGCTCCCCCACGACGCCGACGACCCGAACCACCACCGGGGCGGCGTCTGCCGCGCAGCAGGCGATCTGGTAGCGGGCCAGCCGGAAGCCACCGTCGTCCTCGCCGGCCACGAAGCCGGTGAGCTGCACCGTGGCCCCGTTGAAGCTCGCGCCGTCCCGGTCGAAGGCCCGCTGGCCGAACTCGAGCAGGGTCATGGGGATCGGCTCGTTGCCGGTGGCGAGCGGCTCGAACCCGCTGGCGCCGGCGCGCACGTCGACCACCGCCCCCCGGTCGACCCCGTAGCTGCCCAGCGTCGGGGGTGCCACCAGCAGCAGGGCGGCGATCGGCGCCAACAGCAGCCATCCCACCGGCGGGCCCCCGGCGTGATCGTGCTCGTCACCGTGCTCCCGACCGCCACCGTCGTCCCCGCCGGCGGGATGCGCAGGCCGGGCGGCACGCCGAGCGCGCCACAACGTGGCGGCACCGAGAACGACGACCACGATGCCGGCCACGGTCAGCCACGGGCCCATCCCCGGCTTGACGTAGCGCGTGTAGGTCCCGCTGAACGTGAGGCGCAGCAGGACCGCTCCCACGAGCATGCTGATCGTCCCGCCGGCCGCGCTCACAACAGCCACCAGCCGAACACGATGCTGGACGCCAGCGCGACCACCAGCGTCAACGGTGCGAACCGGAGCGCGAAGCCGCGGCCGAACGTGCCGGCCTGGAGGCTGACCAGCTTCACGTCCACCATGGGGCCGACGACCATGAACGCCAAGCGGGCGCTCAACGAGAACTGGGTGAGGCCGGCGGCCACGAAGGCATCCGCCTCCGAGCAGATCGCGAGGACCACCGCCAGCCCGGCCAGGGCCAAGGCCGCCAGCAGCCCGGCATCGGCCACGGCGTCGAGGGCGCTGCGGGGCACGACGGTCTGCAGCGTGGCCGCGGTGGCGGCCCCCACGATCAGGAACCCGCCGGCGTGGAGCAGGTCGTGCTGAGCCGTGCCCAGCAGCACCGCGCCCCGGCTGCCGCCCTGTGAGTGGGCACGTCGCCGGACGCGGCCGAGCAGCTCGTCCCGACCGAACCGCGCCCACAGGAGGCCGACGATTGTCGCCGCCACCAGGCTGGCCAGGAACCGGGCCAGGACGACCGCCGGCCGGCCCGGGAACGCCACGGCGGTCGCCACCAGCACCACCGGGTTGATCGCCGGCGCCGACAGCAGGAACGCCAATGCCGCGGGCGGGGCGGCGCCCTGCGCCACCAGCCGGCCGGCGATGGGCACCGACCCGCACTCGCAGCCCGGCAGTGCGACGCCGGCGGCTGCCGACATGGGCACGGCCAGCGCCGGGCGGCGGGGCAGCAGACCGGGCAGGACCCCGGCCGGGACCAGGGCGGCCACTGCGGCGCTCACCGCGACGCCGAGCACCAGGAAGGGCATCGCCTGCACGGCGATGGCCACGAACACCGTGGCCCAGTTGGCGACGGCGGGCCGATCGAGCAGGTCCTCCAGCAGCGGGCGGCACAGCGCGGCGGCGACGACCACGGCCGCCACGACCACGACACCGACGTCGCCCCGGCGCACCTGAGCACCGGGCCCGGCGCCGACGGGTTGGCCGTCGGTGGCCGCCCCGACGCGTTCGCCGTCGGTGGCGTCCGGCGTCGCCTCGGGCGCCGGGGTCACGTCGGCGGCGGGTCGCAGCATCGGCGGCGAGGGTAGCGATCTCGCCGCCGGCGGTCCGCGGCCGCTCGAGCCGGCCGCTCAGCTCTTCGCGCCCCGACCACCGGCCGTTCACGCGTTTGGCGAGCACCGTTCATTCCGATGAGGCACCCTGGTGGCTTCGGGGCCGGGTTCCGCGAGGGACTCAGGAGCGTTCCAGGAGGGTGAGATGGCGCGAAGGTCGGTGCGCAGCTGGCGGGTCCAAGCGATCGTGGCGGTGCTCGCGGTCGCCGTCGTCCTCACCGCACCGCTGGCGACGTCGGACCGCACACCGGCCGAAGCGGTCACCATCTCCGGGGCCAAGTCGCTGTCCGACCAGGTCAGCGTGACGTTCGCCAAGACCGACAAGGACCGCACGACCGACGTCCACCTCCTGGCGTTCAACGACCTCCACGGCAACCTCGAGGCGGCGGGGCTGAACATCTACGGCCGCTTCGCCGGCGGCGCCGCCTACCTGGCCAAGGCCGTGAAGGACCGCCAGGCGCAGTACGGCGACCTGCAGGCCACCCTCGTGGCGGGCGACAACATCGGCGCCAGCCCCCTGGCCAACGGGCTGTTCTTCGAGGAGCCCATCACCCTGGCCACCAACCACATGAACGTCGACTTCGCCTCGGTCGGCAACCACGAGTTCGACAAGGCACGGGACGAGCTGCTGCGCATCCAGAACGGCGGCTGCCACGCCGAGGGCTGCACGGCCGCGCCGTACCTGCTCCCCGACGGGTCGACGACCGACGTCTGGCCGGGCGCCGACTTCCAGTACCTCTCGGCCAACGTGGTCGTCGACGAGACCGGCGAGACCTTGCTGCGGCCTACGGCACGAAGGGCTTCAAGTCCGACAGCGGCGACGGGTTCACGGTCGGCTTCATCGGCGAGGTGCTCGAGGCCACGCCCACGATCGTCACGCCTACCGGTGTCGCCGGGCTGACGTTCCAGGACGAAGCCAAGGCCGCCAACCGCGCCGTGCAGCAGCTGGAGCGGCGGGGCGTCGACACGTCGGTGCTCGTCATCCACGAGGGCGGGTTCCAGACGACGGCCGCCCTCAACGGCTGCGCGGGGAACCTCGCCGGCAGCCCCATCGCCGACATCGCCAGGCGCCTCGACCCCTCCATCAAGGTCATCGTCTCGGCCCACACCCACGCCGAGTACCGGTGCACGATCACGGCCGGCGGCGTGACGCGCCTCATCACCAGCGCGTCGTCGTTCGGGCGCATCCTCACCGACATCACCCTCACGATCGAGGACAAGAGCGGCAAGCTGGTCGAGGCCAGCGCCGAGAACGTGATCGTCGAGAACGCCCTCAACACACCCGGGCCGGGCGTGACTCGCATCCCCGATCCCTCGAAGGAGGACCCGCAGGTCCAGGCCATCGTCGACCAGTACGTGACCGCCGCGGCGCCTCTGGCCAACCGGGTGATCGGCCGGATCCAGGGAGACCTCACACGCACCGGATCGCCGCTGGGCGAGTCGGCGCTGGGCGACGTCATCGCCGACGCCCAGCTCGCCGCCACCCGGCCCGCAGAGCTCGGCGGTGCCCGTGTGGCGTTCATGAACCCGGGTGGCATCCGCGCCGACCTGCGGGTGTCGGACATCTCCGCCGGCGGCGAGGCGCCGGGCGAGGTGACCTACGGCGAGGCGTTCACCGTGCAGCCGTTCGGCAACAGCCTGGTGACCAAGACCATGACCGGCGACATGGTCCGCCGCCTGCTCCAACAGCAGTTCCCCGGCTGCGGCGGGCAGACCACCCGGCGCATCCTTCAGGTCTCCGCGACGTTCCGCTACGAGCAGATCCCCGGGGCGGCGACGTGCGAGGGCAAGATCGGGCGGATCTTCGTGGACGGCGTCGAGGTAGGCGCCGGCGACTCGTTCCGGGTGACGATGAACAACTTCCTGGCCACCGGCGGCGACGGGTTCACCGTTTTCAACGAGGGCACCGACGCCCTCGGCGGCGCGCAGGACATCGACGCCTTCGTCGCCGCCTTCGCCGCCGCCGAGCCGGCGGGCATCGCCGTGCCGCCGCTCGATCGCATCGTGTCACCCAGCCCGTAGCGCCTCCGGCGGCTTGTGCGCCGCTGGCCGCAGATCGACCTACCGGAGGCCAGCCGGCTCAGCGCGTAAGGTCGCCGGAATGGTGAGTCTCGACGACGTCGCTCGATTGGCCCTGGAGCTGCCGGACGTCACCGAAGGTGAGCGTCACGGCAATCGCACCTGGGCGGTCGCCGGCAAGGTCTTCGCCTGGGAGCGCTCGTTCAGCAAGGCGGACATCCGGCGGTTCGGCGACGCCAGCCCGCCCGATGGTCCGATACTCGCGGTTCGAGTCGAAGACCTATCCGAGAAGGAGGCCGTGCTAGCGGCGCACGCCAGGTCGTTCTTCACGATTCCCCACTTCGACGGGTACTCGGCCGTTCTGGTCCAGCTGAAGGCGGTCACCAAGCGAGAGTTGCGGGAGGCGATCGTCGACGGCTGGCTGGCGTGTGCGCCGCCCGAGCTGGCGAACGAGTACGTCGAGCAAGAACGACGAGCAGCCCGGCGCCGCTGACCCCGTTCGGGCGTAGCCTCGTCCCGTAGCACCACGCGCGTGACCCGCCACATCCGCGCTCCCCTTGCACACGCTTCCTCCGAACCTGGCGCCGTCTCGGTTGCTGAGCAACCAGAACGGCACCAAGAACCAGGCCTGACGGCAAGGGCAGCCCTACGCTGCCGCCACATGGCTGAGGTTCTGCTCTTCCATCATGCACAGGGACTGACGGCCGGATGCCTGTCGTTCGCCGACGAGCTCCGGGCTGCCGGACACGTCGTGCACCTCCCGGATCTCTACGACGGCAAGACCTTCACGGAGCTCGCCGACGGCGTGGAGCACGCGCAACAGGTCGGCTTCGACACGATCATCGAGCGCGGTCGAATGGCCGCGGACGGCCTGCCGAACCAGATCGTCTATGCCGGGTTCTCGCTGGGCGCGATGCCGGCGCAGATGCTGGCCCAGACAAGGCCCGGTGCGAAGGGAGCCTTGCTGTTCCACAGTTGCGTCCCGCCGTCGGAGTTCGGCGGCCCGTGGCCGGAGGGCGTCCCGCTCCAGATCCACATCATGGACGCCGACGAATGGGCGCTGCCGCCGAACGAAGACCTCGAAGCCGCCCGCCAACTCGACGAGACGGTAGAGAGGGCGGAGCTGTTCCTGTATCCGGGCGACCGACACCTGTTCGCTGACGACAGCCTGCCCGGCTACGACGAGGGCGCCACGACGCTGCTCAAGCAGCGCGTGCTCGGCTTCCTCGATCACATCCAGTAGCTGCGAGGTGTACGAGACCGACCGGGTGGACTTCGCCGAGGCGTATCTCGTCGCCTGCGCCGAGACCACCGGCGTCGGCACAATCGTGTCCTTCGACCGGTCCATCGACCGGGTCGACACGATCGAGCGGGTCGAGCCGCCGCGGTGTGATGCCCGACATCAGCCGCCAGTCTCGAACGTGAGTACGACGCTGCCGACCTTGTGGCCGCCGTCGACGCGGCGATGCGCGTCGGCGATCCGGTCGAACGGCAGGACGGCATCGATCACGGGCTCGAGCACGCCCTGCTCGGCCAGCGACATGAGCGTCTGGTAGTTGTCGGCCGTGATCATGGAATCGTTCTGGCTGCCGCTGATCACGGCCTTCTGCCACGACGCGGCGAGCATCTGCCAAAGGTCGCCGATGACCATCAGGAAGCGACCGCCCGGTTTCAGCGAGCCCTTGACCCGCGCGTAGGGCGCATCGCCGTGATTGTCCATGATCACGTCGTAGCGCTGCCCGTTGCGTGTGAAATCGTCGGTCGTGTAGTCGACGACGTGGTCGGCACCGAGGCCCTTGACCAGTTCCGCGTTGGCGCTGCTGCACACGGCAGTCACCTCGGCGCCGCGGTGCTTGGCGAGTTGGACTGCCATGGTCCCCACCGCACCCGACGCCCCGTTGATCAGCACCGTCTCACCGGCAGCGAGCCTTCCCAGCCGGAAGAAGTTGAGGGCCGTCGTGCCGCCGAAGCACAGTGCCACGGCATCCTGGTAGCTCAGGCGCTCGGGAACCCTGGCGATCGCCCCGTGCTCGGCCACCGTCACGTACTCGGCATGGCAGCCGAAGTCGAACCCGCGCGAGGCGACCACCCTGTCACCCGGCTGGAAGCGGGTGACCGCCCTGCCCACCGCCTCCACGTGCCCGGCCGTCTCGAAGCCGAAGATCGGCTGCCTCGGCTTGGTGACGCCCAGTCTCAGCCGCACCGGCAGGCTCATCCCGCGCGGGACACGCAGCGCCCGCACCCGGGCGTCTCCCGAGTTGACCGTCGTCGCAACCCCCTTGACCAGCACCTCGCCGTCCGCCGGCACCGGATTGGGGACCTCCCTGATCTGCACGACCTCGGGCGGCCCGTACCGTTCGCAGACCGCAGCCTTCATCGTTCACCCTGGCAGCGCATCGCAGCACGGTAACGCGGCCGCCGAGCCGGCCCGACAGCACCCCGGCAGGGCTCCGTAAGCTCGCCGAGGTGCCTGACGAGCTCGACGTCATCAGCTGCGAGGACGCAGCCGCCTGGGACGCGTGGTTGGCCGCCAACCACCGGCTGCACAAGGGTGTCTGGCTCAAGATCGCCAAGAAGCACTCCGGCGTCGCCTCGCTGACGAACGACGAGGCCGTGGACGTGGGCCTCTGCTGGGGCTGGATCTCGGCGCACCGCAAGGCGCTCGACGACACCTACTTCCTGCAGCGGTACACGCCTCGCCGACCGGGGAGCAACTGGTCGGCGGTGAACATCACCAAGGTCGAGGCCCTGACGGCGGCAGGTCGCATGCAGCCGCCGGGCCTGGCCGAGGTCGATGCCGCCAAGGCTGACGGCCGCTGGGACCGGGCATCCGGAAGCTGACGGTCGGGCGCTGCTGGAGAGACGTCGACCGGCCGGGTCCGAGGGCCGCGGCGATCGACCCGATCACCGCTGCGAGGTCCCCGCACGAGCTGTTGCCGAGCTCGACCTTGCGCCGTAACATACAACCAGATGGTTGTACGTTACGGGGGCGCGGAACGAGATGATGCCGATCGGACCGATCGGCTGTTCCATGCGTTGGCCGATCCCACCCGTCGCGACATCGTGCGGTTGGTGCTCGGTAGCGAGCAGTCGGTGTCGGCGCTGGCGGAGCGCTACCCGATGAGCTTCGCCGCGGTGCAGAAGCACGTCGCTGTCCTGGAGCGTGCCGAGTTGGTCTACAAACGCCGCCAAGGCCGACAGCAACTGGTGCGGGGTGACATCGAGGCCCTCCGCACCGTCAACCGGCTGCTCGACCAGTACGAGGCGGGCTGGCGCAGCCGCGTCGACCAGATGGACCAGATCCTCGCCGGGAGCGAGACGAAGACCGGGATCGACGCGGTTGCACGCGTCGCACCACGGAGACGCACGAGCAAGGAGGAACACTCATGACCGTCAGGCACGTCGAGAAGGACCCTGCGACCCTCACGATGGTGGTGACCGCCGAGTTCAACGCCCCGCTCGAACGGGTGTGGCAGTTGTGGGCCGACCCCCGGCAACTCGAGCGTTGGTGGGGCCCGCCCACCTATCCCGCCACCGTCGTCGACCACGACCTCGTGCCCGGGGGGACCGTGCGGTACTTCATGACGGGACCCGAGGGCGACAAGCACGGGGGTTGGTGGCGCATCCTGGCGGTCGACGCACCGCGCTCGCTCGAAGTCGAGGACGGCTTCGCCGACGAGACCGGCACCCCCAACCCCGACATGCCCTCGACGACCATGCGCGTGGTCCTCTCCGCGGAGGGCGGCGTCACGCAGATGGTGATGACCTCGACCTTCCCCAGCCTGGAGGCCATGGAGCAGCTGCTCGACATGGGCATCGAGGAGGGCCTGCGCGCTGCCATGGCCCAAATGGACGACATCCTCGCCGCCTGATCGAGCGCTCTCCCGCCTACACCCGCAACGAAGGACGTCGTGCGCCGGCTCCAGGTCCAGACCAGCGCCGACGGCCGCCTCTGTCATCGGTAACCGGTGGTTTCGGCGGGCTTGCCGGCGTCCTGCACCTCGGGGACGTAGCGCCACGCGTCGGGCTGGCTGCCGTCGATGTCGGTGAAGCCGTAGACCCGGGCGAGCTGGCCGCTCGACAGCGACTGGCCGTTCCAGCGGGCCACGTCGGGATCGCTGGCGAGGGCGACGACGGCGCGGCCGACGAAGGCCGGGCTCTCGGCGATGGCGAAGTGCGGGATGCGCTCGGTGGCGTCGCGCCAGTTGTCCTCCGTGACCCCGAAGGCCTCGAGCATGGCCTCGGAACGGAGCCAGCCGGGCGTGAGGGCCACCGCGGTCGCCCCGTGGGGCGCGAGCTCGTGGCCGAGGGCGAACGCCGTGCGGAGGTTGGCGGCCTTGGCCAGGTCGTAGAAGAACGACACCCGGTAGTTGGTGGCGTTGTACTCGGCGGTACCGTCGGTCACCTCGACGACCAGCCCGCCCGGCGACCGGATGAGCAGGGGCAGGGCGAAGTGGGCGGTGATGGCGTGGGAGTCGACCCCCCGGCGCAGCATCCGCAGCCCGATCTCCAGCGTCGACTCCCACACCGTGGCGTCCCACTCCATGGTGGTGGCGCCCCAGATGTCGTTGACGAGGACGTGCAGGGCGCCCCGGTCGCGTCCGATGCGGTCGACCAGCGCCGCGACCTGGTCGGGCTCGAGGTGGTCGACCTGGACGGCGATCCCCCGCCCGCCGGCGGCGTCGACGAGCTCGGCGGTCTCCTCGATGGTCTCAGCGCGGTTCATCTCCGAGCGCTCGTGCCGGGTGGTCCGGCCCGTGCAGTAGACGGTGGCCCCGGCGGCTCCCAGCTGGACGGCGATGCCGCGTCCGGCGCCACGAGTGGCGCCTGCGACCAGCGCGACCCTGCCTTCGAGTGGTTGGTTCTCCATGGTGCGTCTCGGGCCCAGGCCTAGCGGCTCAGGCCCTGTCTCCCTTCGATGGACGGGTTTGGTCGTCTCCCAGCGAGGTCAGGCGCTTCTCGTAATCGATGTCGGCGTCGACGGCCCGCCGCAAGGTGGCCGGTGGCGCTGCGAGCGCAGTGCTGGTCATGGGTCGTTCTGCTGACAGGGTGACCGCCACAGCCGGCCGTCACTGGCGTATGCTCATATGGCAGTGACGACGATACGCCGGCGAACGGTGACTGGTCAAGTGCATTTCGGCAGTTATGAGTATGCGGGGGCCGTCACTGCGGTCGACCTCGTCAACGGGCTGGCGGTCGACCACGCCTTCGGCCGTCCGGTCCAGCCAGCAGATCCCGCCCCAGCGATCCAGGTGATCCTGGAGCGCGATCCCACCTGGCCCCCAGTGAGGCGGCGAGACGTCCCCGGCCTCGTCGCCCTGGCCAAGCAGCTGCGCAGCGTCTTCCGCAGCATCCACGACGGGGACCTGGACGGGGCCGCTCGGCACCTCAACGACCTGCTCGCGGCCCACCCCGCGTACCCGCACCTCGCCAAGGACGGCGGCCACTGGCGCCTGCACCACCATCCCGGCGACGCGACCCTGGTGCCGATGGCGACCGCGATCTCCGCCGAGGCCCTGGCCCGCATCGTCGGCGCCGGGGCCGCCAACCGCCTCGGCACCTGCGACAGCGACGACTGCGATCGCGTGTTCCTCGACGAGTCCAAGAACGGCAGCCGCCGCTTCTGCTCGACCACCTGCCAGAACCGGGTCAAGGCCGCCGCCTTCCGACGCCGGCACGCGACCGTCAAGGATTGAGCGGCGGCCCGATCGAGAATCTTTCTCCGCCGTCGGCGCGGAGCTGTCGATTTCGTGGCTCCCCGTTTGTCTCATAGGCGACCATCCCGAGAAAGGAGCGAGCCATGAAGTACATACTGCTGATCCATCAGGGTGACTCCCCGACCCCGCGTGAGCCGGAGGCGTGGGCGAAGCTGTCGGAGAACGAACAGCAAGCGGTCTACGCCGACTACCAAGCGGTCAACCAAACCCCCGGCGCGACCCCCGGCCTCAGCCTCGATGCGCCCGAGACGGCGACCACCGTGCGAGTGCAGGACGGCAAGACTCTCACCACCGACGGCCCGTTCGTCGAGATCAAGGAAGCCATCGGCGGCTACCTGCTGTTCGAGGCCGACGACCTCGACGCTGCCATCGAGCTGGCGGCGCGGATCCCCGCGGCCCGCCTGGGCGGCGCGGTCGAGGTGCGTCCGATCGTGGAGTGGTAGCGATCCTCGACCAGGTCTTCCGCGAGCAGTGGGGACGTGTCCTCGCGGCGATGACCGGCTTCCTCGGCGACTTCGACCTCGCCGAGGAAGCCGCGCAGGAGGCCTTCACCATCGCCGCGGAGCGCTGGCCGCGGGACGGCATGCCCACGAACCCAGGTGCCTGGCTGATGACGACGGCACGCAACCGCGCCGTCAATCGCATCCGCCGGGATCGCACGCTGGCCGCCAAGGCCCACCTGCTCCGGGTGCAGGAGGCAGCGGAGGATCCGATGGACGCGATGGACGCGATGGACGCGACGACGTTTCCCGACGAGCGACTCGAGCTCATCTTCATGTGCTGCCACCCGGCGCTGTCGGTCGAGGCGCAGGTCGCGCTCACGCTGCGGACGCTCGGCGGCCTGACCACTGACGAGATCGCCCGCGCCTTCCTGGTCCCGGAGCCCACGATGGCCCAGCGCCTCGTGCGGGCCAAGCGCAAGATCGTGGCCGCCGGCATCCCGTTCCGGGTCCCGCCCGACCACCTGCTGCCCGATCGGCTCGTCGCCGTGCTGGCGGTCGTCTACCTGGTCTTCAACGAGGGCTACGGGGGCGCCGTCGACTTGGCCGCCGAGGCCATCCGGCTGGGCCGTGCACTGGCCGAGCTCATGCCGGACGAGTCCGAGGTCCAGGGACTGCTGGCGTTGATGCTGCTGCTCGACGCCCGGAGGGAGGCTCGGTTCCGCGACGGCGAGCTGGTGCTGCTCTCGGACCAGGACCACTCTCTGCTGGACCCGCAGCAGATCGCCGAGGGGCGGGAGGCGCTCGACCGGGCTCTGGCGCTGCTCGGCCGCGGCCCCTACGTCGTGCAGGCGGCGATCGCTTCCCTGCATGCCGACGAACCGCGCGACTGGCCCCAGATCGCTGCGCTCTACGGTGAGCTGTCCCGCCTCACCGACTCGCCCGTCGTGGAGCTGAATCGGGCCGTGGCGCTCGCCGAGGCGCAGGGCCCGGAAGCGGGCCTCGCCATCGTCGACGGCCTCCACCTCGACGATTACCGCTACCTGCATGCAACGCGCGGCGAGCTGCTCAGGCGGCTCGGGCGCACGGACGAGGCCCGCGCGGCCTATCGCCGAGCCCTGACGCTGGTCCACGACGAGGCCGAGCGGCGCCTGCTCCAGCGGCGGCTGGCAGAGGTCGGCGGCGCGGCCGGCCCCGACGCAGTCCGGCAATGAAGGCCGCCTAACGACATGCGCGGATAGGCACGTCCTCTTGGCTCACGGTGGTCAGTGTTGCCGGGAGGCCTCGCTGTTCGGTCGTGGCTCACGGTGCAAATCCCGTACTGTTCTGTGCCACCTGCGGACCTATCCGCTCGGCCTCTAACCGTCGCCGCCTCGGCCCTTGCCGCCGCTGTTCCCCCCGCCCCCGTCGTCCTTCTTGTCCTTGCCGCCCCGCTCCTCGTGACCAGGCGCCGGGTGCCCGTCATCGAGCTGGTCGTCGCCTTCGCCGGGGCTCGGCAGCGTAGTGGCGACTGGCTCGACCCTGGTGGGCGCCTGCGGCGTCGAGCTCGGGCCCGGGGTCGGCGTCTGGTTGGCGGGCGTCGAACCCGGTGTCGCCGAGGGATCGCCCAGTGGTCCGTCACCGTTGGCGAACAACCAGGCCGGCACCGCCAAAGCGACGCCCGCCGCTGCCAGGGTCAGCGCCCTGCGGCTACGGCCCTGATCGCCGACGCCGAGTCGCCGGGGCCGGCTGAGGACAGTCGTCTCCAGGGGACGAGCCAGCCCGGCCGTGGCCGCCAGCACGGGATCGGCCGAGCGACTGGCGAAGGCCGCCGCCGCCGCGTCGGCGCAGGGCCGCCAGCGCGGCTCACAGGTGGTCATGGCGGCAAGGACCTCGCGCAGCCAGGCTGGCAGGCCGGCGGGGATGTCGGGTGGCCGGTGGAGGCGCGCGACGGCCGCCTCGATCCGCCCCCCGGGATAGCAGCGGGCCCCGGTGAGGCATTCGAGGGTGACGAGCCCGAGTGTGTAGACGTCCGCCGGCGCCCCCACGCGGCGACCCTCGACCTGCTCCGGCGCAAGGTAGGGCATCGTGCCGACGACCATGCCGGGCGCCGTCATCCCGGTCACGCTGACGCCGAGGTCCGCCAGCCGAGCGATGCCGAAGTCGGCCAGGCGGACCCGGCCCTCGGCGTCGAACAGGATGTTGGCGGGCTTCAGGTCACGATGGACGACGCCGAGCCCATGTGCGTGGGCCAGGGCGTCGGCCAGTTGCCTCGCCACCGAGACGGACCGTTCGGCGCCCAGCGGTCCGGCGACGAGCTCGTCGGCCAGGCTCGGGCCTTCGACCAGCTCCAGCACCAGGTACGGAACGCCCTCGTGCGATCCCGTGCCGTACAGCGTGACCACGCCCGGATGATCGAGCCGGCCGAGCACGGCCACCTCCACCTGAAAGCGGCGCACGTCCGCCGCCTCGACGTCCCGCAGCAGCTTGACGGCGACCGGACGGTCGCCCTCGGTGTCCGTCGCGCGATAGACCTCCGCCATGCCGCCGCGCCCCACCAGCTCCTCCAGGCGATAGCGGCGATCCATCAGCAACCCGGACGCCAGCACCCCCATGGTCCTCCGCAACGTCGGTCGAGAGCCGGTCGGCTGCTGCGCTACCCGCCATCACTCGGGCCAATCGGCTTCGCGCCGGCGTCAGAACCGGCTCGACCGGCGGAGGGACCGGGGACGCCCGTCGGGATCCACCACCAGCCGGTAGATGGGCTGCGCCCACCAGCCCGCCCACCACTTGACCCGCTCGGGCCGGTGGTGACGGACGCGCCCCCGCGGTCGTGGACCTCGACACCCGTCGAGGTACCACTGGTCGAGCGCGTGGGCCGTGGCCCGCCAGGCATCGAAGGCTCGGGCGGGATCGACCAGGTCGGGATCGTCGGGCGAGCGACCCAGGTGCTCGGCGGCCAGGCACAGGCGCAGCTCGCGGGCGAAGACCCGGGCCCCGTCCCCCATCCCCGCCGGGTCGCGGGGATCACGCCGGTCAAGGGTCTCGTCGAGCACGGCACAGCTGAGCTCGGAGTCGTGCGTCCACGAGCGCAGGTTGAGGTTGTCGGACCCGACGGTCGCCCATACGTCGTCGACGATGCATGCCTTGGCGTGGACGTAGACGGGTTCGCCCTCGTCGTTCTCGAGGTCGTAGACGGCAACCCGGTCGCCTCCGGCCCGACGCACGAGCCCGACGGCCTGCTCGTGGCCGACCAGCTCGGGCGGTTCGGACAGCGGGCCGCCCCGCTCGGGGAAGCGGGGCACCACCACGATGAGCCGGAGGTCGGGGTGGAGGCGCAGGGCCTCCGCCAGCGTCTCGGCCACGGCCGCCGACCACAGGTACTGGTCCTCGATGTAGACGAGGCGACGCGCCCGCCCGAACGCCTTGCGGTAGGCCCGGGCCACGCTCCGCTCCCCGCGGGGGGCGAAGGGATACGGCGGCCGCTTCGACGGGTACGTACGCAGGACCTGGACGGCGTGCGGGCCCGCTGCCGCAGCCGGGACCGCCGGCAATGGCGGGAGCGGCGCCGCGCGTCGGGGCTCGCGGGCGATCCTGGCGATCCGGGCCCGCCACGGGTTCCGGTGGTCGAGCGGCGTTGGATCGTCCCAGCGCTCGCGGAAGGTGCGCGCCACGTCACCGATCGCCGGGCCGCGGACCTCGAGCTGGATGTCGTGCCAGCCGGGCACGTCGCCATAGCGGGGATCCAGCGCGATCGCCTGTGGGTCGCCCCGGTGGCGCTCGTCGTCGCGGCGTCCGTGGCACAGGTCGATGCCTCCGGCGAACGCGACGTCGTCGTCCTCGCGGCCGGAGTGGTGCACCAGCACGAGCTTCTGGTGATGTGACCCGGCTCGGCGCACCCGCTCGTCCAACAGCACCTCACCGCCGGCTTCGTTGACCGCCTCGGCCAGGTGGATCGCCTCCTGCTCGCTGAGGTGGGCCTGATCGGGATGCGACCTCCACACCAATCCCCGCACGTCGACGCCCCGGCCCAGCAGGTCGACGAGCACGTTGGCCAGCTCGGTGCCCTCGACCCCACCCAGGCGCTCGTCGCCGTCGCCCCGCCAGTCGGTGAACAGCACGAAGTCGCCCGAACGCAGGCCTCCGAGGGCGTCGAGCAACCGGGAGAAGTAGGAGGCACCGTGGACCAGCGCGGTCGCCTGGTTGCCTTCGGTCCATGCCCGGCCGTCGCCGCGCGCCCGGTCGATGTCGCTGTGGGGGTTGCCCCGCTCGTCGACGCCCAGGAACCAGCGCGCGGCGGCGGGGTCGGGCCCGGCTAGTTGACGCCATCGAGTATCGGCGTCCCGACGCCTGGGTACCACCTCCGCCATGGCACTCATCCTGTGGATCATTGCGGTGATCTTGGTCATCGCGGGCATCGTCCAAGTCCTCCAGGGCCAAGTGGTCCTCGGCATCGTCCTCGTGGTCGTCGGCCTGCTGGTGGGGCCGGGGGGCGTCTCGATCTTCGCCGCGGCGCCGACGTTGAGCGGGGTGTTCCCGACCCTGCGTCGGCACCGCCTCCGGTCCCTGGAGGTGGGCCCGCCCCCTCCGGGCAGCCGGGTCGGGGCCGGCGTCGGGGCCTGACGGTCAGGGCTGGAGGACGACCTTGATCGTCCCGTCCTGCTTCGCCTGGAACCGGGCGTAGGCCTGGGGGGCGTCGTCGAGCGGCAGCCGGTGGGTCACGAAGTCGTCGAGCCCGAAGACGTCGTCGTCCCGCTCGAGCAGCGGCAGGATCTCGGGGACCCAGCGCTTCACGTGCGCTTGGCCCATGCGGATCTGCACGCCCTTGTCGAACAGGTCGAGCATCGGGAGCGGATCGGCGGCCCCGCCGTACACGCCGACGATCGACACCGTGCCACCCCGGCGCACGGTGTCGACCGCGGTGCGCAGCGCGGCCAGCCGATCCATTCCCGCCCGCCGAGCCAGCGGCTCGCTCATCGCCTTGGGCAGCGCCGCGGCGGCCCGCTGCATGGCGGCGGCGAGCGGGGCACCGTGCGCCTCCATGCCGACGGCGTCGACGACGGCGTCCGGGCCCCGTCCCTTGGTGAGGTCCCGTAGCGCCTCGGCCGGGTCGTCGGTCGACGCCGTGTCGACGGTCTCCGCGCCGTGACGTTCGGCCATGGCCAGGCGCTCGGGGACGAGGTCAACGCCGAACACCCGCTGCACGCCGCGCTGGCGAGCTGCCCGCACCACCATCTGGCCGATGGGGCCGAGTCCGAGGACGGCGAGCGATCCGCCGGGGGCCACGTCGGCGAACGCCACCGCCTGCCACGCCGTGGGCAACACGTCGGAGAGGAACAAGAAGCGGTCGTCGGGCGGGCCGTCGGGCACCTTGATGGGACCGAACTGGGCTTGCGGCACCCGCAGCAGCTCCGCCTGGGCGCCCGGAACGTGTCCGTAGAGCTTGGTGTAGCCGAACAGGGCCGCGCCCTTGCCGTGCTCGTGCACCTGCGTCGTCTCGCACTGGGCATAGAGCTGCCGGTCGCACATGAAGCACGAGCCGCAGGAGATGTTGAAGGGGATCACCACCCGGTCGCCAGGGGCCACGTGGCGTACGTCCCGACCGACCTCGACCACCCGGCCCATCGGCTCGTGCCCAAGGATGTCGCCGGGCTCCATGAACATGGCCAGCGGCCGGTACAGGTGCAGGTCCGACCCGCATATGGCGGTGGACGTGATCTCGACGATGGCGTCGGTCGGCTGCTCGATGCGGGGATCCGCGACGTCCTCGACACGGACGTCCTCGAAGCCCTGCCACGTCAGTGCTCTCATCCCAGACCTCCTCGATGGCGTCTTCGAAGCGTCTTCGACCGCGGCCGCGGTCCGTCAGCCCGCAGGCAGGGCGAACCGTGGGTCGCGGCTGCCGGCCTTTCGGGCCAGCGTCAGGTGCCCGCCGAGGTAGCCGCCGGCGATCGCCGCCAGTCCCCCGGCCACGCCCAGGGCAACGCCCCGCAGGTGGTGACCCCGCCGGCGGGCAACGAACGAGGCGCCGTACAGGGCCAGCCCGATCGTGTTGGCGTTGGCGTGGACGACGCCAACCCGCCGGGCCGGCCGGTCGACGTGCAGCCACTCGGCGAGCCCGGTGGCGGCGGTGGGCACCGCAGCGGCCACCCCGACGCCGATCAGTCGCCGGGCCGCCGGTCGGGCGGATCGACCCCCGATGAAGTCGAGCAACGAGCCGCTCATCCACATGCCCAGCGGCAGGTCGGTCAGGAGGGGGTGGACGGCGTGGCCCAGCCAGGTGCCGGTGAGCACGTCGTGCGCACGACCGGGCGGTGCGACGGCCCGCGCCAGCCGCTCCACGACCTTGCCGGGGCCGTCCCATGCCTCGGATGCCTCGATGCGGTGGATGGTGTCCACCAGTGCCGGCGGCGTCGACGGCCCCCGAGCCGGGCCGGCGTCGTGGGCATCGACCCCGGCGGCCGGCCCGGTGCGTGGCTCCCGCCCGCCCGCAGCCCGGTGTGGGTGCTCAGCGGCCGGGGTTGCGGAGGACATCGCGGGTCGTGGCCATGGTGGGCTCCTCGTCTGGCCCGCGGCTACCCCCGCCCGACCGGGCGAAACGCCCGCCGGGCACGTCCACGCTTGGGGGACTGGTGCCATGGGTACCCCTGGGGGCGTGGAACGTGTGGTGCTGGTGACCGGTGCGGGCTCGGGGATCGGCCTGGCGACCGCGGTGGAGGCGGCCCGGCTGGGGTTCACGGCGGTGGCCGCGGTCCATCGCGAGGACCAGACCGAGGCCGTGCGCACGGCCGCCCGGGCGGCGGGGGTCGAGGTCGAGGTGGAGACGCTGGACGTGACCGAGGACCGACAGGCCCGCGAGGTGATCGAACGGCGCCGGCCCTGGGGTCTGGTCAACAACGCGGGGCTGCTGTGGCCGGGCCTGCTGGCGGAGCAGTCGCCCGACGAGGCCCGCCGCCACCTCGACGTGATGCTCCTGGCGCCGATGTGCCTGGCGCAGCTGGCCCTTCCGGCCATGCGGCGCCGGGGTGAGGGCCGCATCGTCAACGTGTCGTCGATCGCCGGCGACACCAATGGCCCGATGCTGGGCTGGTACGAGGCGGCCAAGCGGGGCCTGAGCACGCTCAGCGATGCCCTGCGTCCCGAGGTGGCCGGTTGGGGCGTCGACGTCGTCCTCGTCGAACCCGGTCCTTTCGCCACCCCCATATGGGACAAAGCGGCGGCGCGGCTGCGGGAACGGCGCGCGGCCTCGTCCGAACCCGAGGTCTACGACCGCACCCTCGGCGTGCTCGACGGCCTCGCCCGCCGGTCCGGTGACCCCCGGGAGGTGGCCGAGGTCATCGGGGAGGCGCTGCGGGCGGGGCGGCCCCGCTTCCACTACCGCGTCGGCGCCAACGCCGGCCTGGTGGCGGGGCTGGCGCACGCCGTCCCGACCAGCGTCAAGGACCGGTTCACGCGCGCCGTGGCAGGTCTGTGATGGCCACCGTCGAGCGGGTGGTGCAGGCACCGCCGGACGCCGTGGCGGCCGTGCTGGCGGACGCCCGCAGCTACGACGGCGTGGTCGTCGGCAGCAAGCGGATCCGCTGGTTCGACGCCCGCTGGCCCGAGCCGGGGACGCGGTTCCACCACAGCGTGGGCTTCGGGCTCCTGCACATCCGCGACCACACCACCGTGGCGCAGGACCAGCTGCCCGCCCGGCTGCTGTTGACCGCCGGCATGGGACCGCTCGGCAAGGCCGAGGTCGACTTCACGCTGACGCCCGTCGACGGCGGGACCCGGGTGGGGATGCGGGAGGAACCGGTGTCCGGGCCGATCAAGGCCGTGTGGTCGTCGCCCCTCGCCGCCGCCATGCGCGTGCGCAACGCCCGAGCGTTGCGGCGGCTGGACAAGCTGGCACGCGCTCGGGCCGCGCTGCGGGATCCCGCTCGGGAGTGACCGGTGGCGGTGTCCGAGGTCGATGTCGCGGTGTTCGAGGTCGATGTCGCAGGTCCGGGGTTCGGGCGGCGTCGCTGCGGGCGGGGCTTCGTCTACCTGGACTGCCAGGGCAAGCGGATCTCCGACCCCGACGTCGTCGCCCGGATCAAGGCGCTGGCCATCCCGCCGGCGTGGACCGACGTGTGGGTCTGCCCGCACCCGCGGGGACACATCCAGGCCGTGGGCGTCGACGCCCGGAACCGGCGCCAGTACCGCTACCACGACGAGTGGCGGGCCGCCCGCGACCGGGACAAGCACGACCGGATGCTCGACCTGGCCCGGGCGCTGCCTCGCTTGCGGCGGCGGCTGCGCCGCGACCTCGTGACAGAGGACATGGGACCCGATCGCGTGCTGGCCGCCGCCGTACGTCTGCTGCAGCTCGGCCTGTTCCGGGTCGGCGGCGAGGCCTACGCCGTCGACAACGGCAGCTACGGGCTCGCCACCCTGCACAAGCGCCACCTGCGGATCCGGGGCGACGAGCTGCGGTTCGACTACCCCGCCAAGGGCGGCCAGCGACGCATCGTCGTCGTGCGCGACCCCCAGGTCGCCGAGGTGGTCCGGGCGCTGAAGCGCCGCCGGGGCGGCGGCCGGGAGCTGCTCGCCTACAAGGACGCCCGGGGGCGCTGGGTCGACCTCCGAACCCCTGACATCAACCGCTACCTCCAGGAAGCGCTCGGTCCCGACTTCTCCACCAAGGACTTCCGGACGTGGACCGCGACCGTGCTCGCCGCCGTGGCTCTAGCGGCCGAGGAGGACGCCGAGACCGATCGCCAGCGACGCAGGGCCGTGATCCGCGTGGTGCGCGACGTCGCCCGCCTGCTCGGCAACACGCCCGCCGTCGCCCGCGGCTCCTACGTCGACCCCCGGGTCATCGAGCGCTACACGGACGGCGAGACGGTCGGCGACATCCTCGATGACCGCCACGTCGAGACGGTCGCAGACGAGGTGAGCGGCGCCTCCGACAGGGACGGCGACGGCGGCCAAGGCGACGACGAGAACGTGGCCGCGCTCGACGGCGTCCCCGAATCGCTGCTCGCCGAGATCGAGGCCGCCGTCGTCGACCTCATCGACGGCTCATCGAGCCGGTGACGTGCACCAGTCATCGAGCCGGTGACGTGCACCAGTCATCGACAGGTTTCGGTACAGGAATGGTCGCCCCAGCGACCATTCCTGTACCGAGAACGCGGTGTGGGACTGGGGGGCGATCAGTCCTCGAGCTGGCGGGCCAGCGACCGGCTGGCTTCGATGAACTCGTCGACCATGTCGTAGACGATCTGAGCGGCCGGCTTCGACCGGTTCATGGTGCCGACGACCTGGCCGACGAAGTAGTTGGCCAGCTTCTCGGCACCGGACCCCTTCCGGAACGCGGCCCGGTCGATGCGCCGGAGCGCCTCGTCGACGAGCACCGGCTGCATGGGCATGCCGAGCGGCGCCGGGGTCTTGGGGTCGTCCCACTCGTCTGTCCAGGCGCTGCGGAGCTGGCGGGCGGGCTTGCCCGTGCGCGACCGCGACCGGACCGTGTCGGCCGAGCCGGCGGCCAGGAACTTCTCCTTGACCACCGGGTTGGTCTCGGCCTCGTCGGTGGTCAGCCACACCGATCCGCACCACACGCCGGCGGCGCCGAGGGCCATGGCCGCGGCCATCTGCCGCCCGCGGCCGATGCCGCCGGCGCCCAGCACCGGCGTGTCGCCGACGGCGTCGACGATCTCGGGCAGCAGCACCATGGTCGCGATCTCGCCGGTGTGGCCCCCGGCCTCGTAGCCTTGGGCCACGATGAGGTCGACGCCGGCGGCCACGTGGCGCTCGGCGTGGTGGACCGCCCCGGCCAACGCACCGATGCGGCGGCCCTCGGCCTTGGCCCGCTCGATCATGGTCGCCGTCGGCGGGCCGAGCGCGTTGACCACCAGGGTGGTGCGGTAGGCGAGCGCGATGTCTAGTTGTGGCTCGGCCCGCTCGGCGGAGAAGATCATGCCGGCACCGGCACCGGCGTCGTCGACGGGACCGCCCCCCTCGGTCGGGCCGGCCGGCGAATCGGGCAGGTCGGGCACCTCGTAGCGACGGAGGATGTCGTCGACGAAGGCGACGTGCTCGGGCGGGATGAGCTCCCGGACGGCCTTGATGGGCAGGCCGCCCTCCTCGGCGCCGACGTAGCGCAGGGGCACGATGACGTCGACGCCGTAGGGGCGCTCCCCCACCTCGGCCTCGATCCAGGCGAGGTCGATGTCCAGCTGCTCGGGCGAGTGCGCGGCGGCGCCCAGCACGCCCATCCCGCCGGCCTTGGTGACGGCGGCCACCACGTCACGGCAGTGGCTGAAGGCGAAGATGGGCAGGTCGATGCCGAACATCTCGGTGACGGCGGTACGCATCTATTGGGCTCCTTTGCCGGGCGCAGGGTGGACCCACGCGGCCGGGCGCTTCTCCAGGAAGGCTCTCATGCCCTCGGCGGCCTCGTCCCCCGCAAACAGCTGGGCCGACAGCTCGGCGGTCCAGCGGAACGCCTCGTCGACCGGGGTCCCCGGCACCTCCGCCAGCAGCCGCTTGGCCGCGGCGATGGCCTCGGGCCCACCGGCGAGGAGGTCGGTGACGACGGCGTCGACGGCGGCGTCCAGCTCGTCGGCGGGCACGGCGGCGTTGATGAGCCCCATGCGCGCCGCCTCGCTGGCGGGGAAGCGGTTGCCGCGCAGGAAGGCCGCGCGGGCGTCGGCGGGCCGCAGCTTCGGCAGGCACACGACCGAGATGACCCCCGGCGCCACGCCCACGCGCACCTCGGTGAAGCCGAACTTGGCGTCGTCGGTGGCGACCGAGACGTCCATGGCGGCGGCCAGGCCCATGCCGCCGGCGACGCAGTGGCCGGCGATGCGGCCCACATAGGGCTTGGGCGAGCGGGCGAACCGGCCGAACAGCTCGTTGGGGCTGCGGACCGCCGCCGGACCTTTGCCCGGGCGGGCGGCCGATCCCGACGACCGCTCGGACAGGTTGGCGCCGGCGCAGAACACGTTCCCCGTATTGGTGAGGACCACCACCCGCACCTCCGGGTCGGCATCGGCGGCGTCGAGCGCGTCGGTGAGCTCGCGCACCAGCCGTTCCCCGAGGGCGTTGCGGTTGGCTTCGTCCGCCAGGGTGACGGTGAGCACCCCGCCGACGAGCTCGGTCTCGACGACGCTCACGTCACGCCCTCGTGCCGGGACGCGGGCCGTCGGTAGGTGGGCCGGCGAACGCCTGGGCCTTCTCCAGCCAGTCGCGGGCCAGCGCGCCCGTGACCTCGAGGGCCGTGTCGTCCACGTGGCGGCGCTGGGTCACCACGAGGCAGAAGTCCTCGGCCGGCCCGGTGACGACGCTGGCGTCGTGGTCGTCTTGGCCATCGCCGAACCGCCAGACAGCGCCCGATGGCGCGGTGAGCTCGACCCTCACGCCGCCGGCGGGTGGTTCGAGGCCGCGGTTCATGTAGCTCCAGCCCCGGGTGATGACCCCCAGCTGGGCGATGTGGCGGAGCCGGTCGGTGGCGGGGCGCGCGGCGCCCACGGCGTCGACCACGTCTTGGCCGTGGGCCCAGCACTCCATGAGCCGAGCCGTCAGGAACGACCGGGCGCCCATCGGCGGCCCGTACCACGCGACCCGCGTGCCGTCCTCGAGCTTGTCGGCGGCTTGGCCGAGCCGGCACCGGTTGGTCCGCCAAGCCGCGAGCAGCTCAGTCGGGGCCAGTTGGCGCTGGAGCATGAGATCGTCGGCATGGTCGCCGGCGTCCCGCAGCTCCTTCACCGAGGCGCGGAAGGCGTCCGGGTCGGTGATGGCGAGGACGGCGGTGCCGTCGAAGTACGTGAGGTGCCCGATCTGATCGGCCACGCTCCAGCCGAGACTCGGCGTGGCCAGCCGCCACTGGATGTCGGTCAGGCCCGCGACGACCGCGTCGAGGGCGTCCTGCTCGGCGCGCAGGTCGGCGGTGACTTCGGACAGCGGGGGACGTGCGCTCATCGGTGCACCCTTCGGGCAGCGCCAATGAGCGATCGCCGCTTCGCGGCGAGTAACGCACTGTGTCCATGATTCGCTCGCTGACGCTCGCTCATTCTCCTCCTCGGGGGGCGGCGGCCCGCAGGCCCCGCAGCACCAGGTCGACGACCGCGTCGGCCGCCTGCTTGGGCGACGATCGCAGCGTGGGGATGACCTCGGGCCGGGAGTAGAACCGGCCCAGGCCGGCAAGCACCCGGGCGACGGCGGCGGTGTCGACGTCGGCGATGTCGCCGCGTTCGAGAGCGAGGTCGAGCAGGGCGCGGGTCACCTCGAACAGGTACTCGTTGTGGCCGTCCTCGAGCTGCTGGGCGGCCGGCACGGCGGCGAGGTCGCGGGCGAACGCCGCGCTCCAACCGCTGACCGCGAACGTCGCGGCCTCGAGGTAGGCGCGCACCGCGACCAGCGGCGCGACGTCCTCCGCAATGGCGTCGCGGGCCATGCGACCGATCCGCCACAGCTTGCGGTCGACCACCATCAGGACCAGCTCGTCCCGGCTCGACGCCAGTGCGTAGAGCGTGCGCAACGAGCAGTTGAGGCGGCCCGCGAGCTCCGCCATGGTCAGGTCCGCGAAGCCGGAGGCGAAGACCTGCTCCATCTGGTCGAGCAGCTCGCGCTGGCGGTCGGTCAACTGCCGCTCCCGCTCGCGGTCGAGCACGGGGCGCGGCCGCCGCACGGCCCGGAGCCGGCGCCCCATCTCGTCGACGGCGGTGGCGTGGGCCGTGGTCGGCGTCATGGGCGCAGGCCGGCGGGGACGTCGACGACCCGGGCGCGCAGCCATTCGCCCAAGCTCTTGGCTTGGCCGTCCTGGCGGGTCGAGGCCGCGACGCCCTCCTGCAGCAGGCCGTGGATCACGAAGTTGAGCGCCCGCAGGTTGGGCAGGCGGTGGCGGTCGACGGCGAGGTCGGAGGTCTCGGGCAGCAGCGCCCGCAGCCGCTCCACGCTCAGGAACCGGTCGAGCCAGGCCCATGCCTCGTCGCTGCGCGCGAACACGCCCAGGTTGGCGTTGCCGCCCTTGTCGCCCGAGCGGGCACCGACCACCCGGCCCAGCGCCGCCGGCACCGTCTCGCCGGCGGGCGGCGACACGCGGGGCCCGGGCGCCGGCTCGATGTCGGGGGCTGCGGCGGGCGCCGGCGCCACGGAATCGACGACCGTCGCGTCGCCGCCAAGGACGACCACGTGCTGGGGCACCAGCTCGGCGGGCACCACCGCGGGACGGTAGACGCCGTAGGGGCGGGCCTCGCGGGGTCCCCCGCCGACGCCGAAAAAGCCGGGGATCGTCGCCAAGCCCAGCTCCACCATGGCGTTCGACACGGCGCGGCCGACCTTGCGCTCGTCGGGGTCCTTGAGCGTGAGCCGCCACACGGCGACCGCCTCCTCGTTGGTGGCGGGATCGGCCTCGTCGGTGCGGACCAGGCGGGTGGTGACGCTGGCGAAGTCGGCCGGCTTGTAGGGGCACGCCTCCCAGAACGCGCCCTCCACGAGCTGGGCCTTGGCGTCGATGTCGAGCCCGGTCAGGGCCACGCCGATGTCGTTGCGGAAGCCGCCCAGCTCGTTCATCGCCACCTTCAGCGTGGCGGGCGGCGGCTCGCCCCGCGTGCCGTGGATGCGGACCCGATCGGGGCCCTGCTGGTCGAGCTGGATGGTGTCGAAGCGGGCGGTGACGTCGGGCCCGAGGTAGGCGGGGCTGTCGATCTCGTAGAGGAGCTGCGACGTGACGGTGCCGATCGACACCTCGCCGCCGGTCCCGTCGTGCTTGCCGATGACCGATGAGCCGTCGGCGGCGATCTCGGCCCAGGGGAAGCCGACCCGCGTCATGCCCGGCACCTCGGTGAAGAACGAGTAGTTGCCGCCGGTGGCCTGCGTGCCGCACTCGATGACGTGCCCGGCGACCACCGAGCCGGCCAGGGCGTCCCAGTCGTCGCGGGACCAGCCGTGGTGCCAGGCGGCCGGCCCGCACACCACCGCGGCGTCGGTCGTGCGGCCGGTCACCACGATGTCGGCCCCTCGGTCGAGCGCCTCGACGATCCCCCAGCACCCGAAGTAGGCGTTGGCGCTGATGAACCGGGACGTGTCGCCCACCGGCTCGCCGGTCTCGAAGTGTGAGAGGTCCACACCCGCGGCCACCAGCTCGTCGAGCCGGGGCAGGATGTTGTCGCCGCTGACGTACGCGATCGTCGGCGCCAGCCCCAGCCGGTCGGCCACGTCCGCGACGGCCTCGGCGCAGCCCGCCGGGTCGAGGCCGCCGGCGTTGGACACCACCTTGATGCCCCGATCGAGGCAGGTGCCCATGACCTGCTCCATCTGCGTGACGAAGCTGCGGGCGTAGCCGCCACCGGGGCGCTTGGCCTGGGTGCGGGCCAGGATCAGCATCGTCAGTTCGGCCAGCCAGTCGCCGGTGAGCACGTCGATGGGCCCGCCCTCGACCATCTCCCGGGCCGCGGACAGGCGATCGCCGTAGAACCCGGAGCAGTTGGCGATGCGGACGGGATCACTCATCGGGTGCCGCCTCTTCGAGCACGAGCAGCACGGTGCCGTTCTCGACGTGGGTGCCCTTTGCCACCCGGACCTCGGCCACCACACCGTCGGCGGGGGCGCGCACCTGGTGCTCCATCTTCATGGCCTCCAGCACCACAAGCGTCTGGCCGGCGTCCACCACGTCGCCGGGCGCGCAGCGGACGTCGAGGATGACGCCCGGCATCGGCGCCACCAGCCCGCCGGCGGTAGCTGCGGGACCGGGGACCACGAAGCGGGGCACGACGTCGAAGCTCACCGTGCCCCGCGCCACCTGCACGTGGAGCCGGTCGCCGGCACGGGTCACCGGCGCCGAGGTGCGCCGGCCGTCGATCTCGGCGTCGATGCCCGTCGGCCACCAGCGTTGGACCCGGGCGGTGCGCGGGTCGGCGCCGTCGCCGTCGGTGCCGGCTTCGCCGACCGCCAGGGCGAACGTGCCGTCGCGGCGGGAGCGGTAGCGCACCTCGATGCTGCGGTCGCCGTGGGCCAGCTTCACCCGCTCGTCGGGGAGCCGGCCACTGCGCCAGCCGCCCGGCACGGTCGTCAGCACCGTTGCCCGCGATCGGTTCTCCGCCTGCAGCCACAGGGCGGCGAGCGCCGCGGCCCGCTCGAGGTCCGCGTCGGCCAGGTCCAGGGTCGCCGGCGGCGCGGCACGGTCGAGGAAGTCGGTGGTGGTGTCGCCGGCGAGGTAGTCCGGGTGGCGCAGGATGCCCGCCAGCAGGTCGCGGTTCGTCGCCACACCGCCGAGGTGCAGCCGCTCCAGCGCCAGCGCCAGCCGGCTGGCCGCCTCGGTGCGGGTCGGGGCGTGGGCCACCACCTTCGCCAGCATGGGGTCGAAGTCGACCCCCACCACCGACCCGGTCTCCACTCCGGTCTCCCAGCGCACGGCCGGCTCGGCCGCGGGCGCGAAGGCGGCCAGCGTCCCCGTGGCGGGCAGGAACCCGGCGGTCGGGTCCTCGGCGTACAGGCGGGCCTCGATGGCGTGGCCACTGAACGCGATCGCGTCCTGCCCGTAGCCCAGCGGCTCGCCGGCGGCGATCCGCAGCTGCTCGCGCACGAGATCGACGCCGGTCACCTGCTCGGTGACCGGGTGCTCGACCTGCAGCCGGGTGTTGACCTCGAGGAAGAAGAACTCGCCGCTGTCGTCGTCGAGCAGGAACTCGACCGTGCCGGCCGACCGGTAGCCGATGGCCCGGGCCAGCCGCAGCGCGGCGTCGCCCATGGCCGCCCGCCGCCCCTGATCGACCGCAGGCGACGGCGATTCCTCGACGATCTTCTGGTGGCGGCGCTGGATCGAGCACTCGCGCTCCCCCAGGTGCACCAGGCCGCCGTGGGCGTCGCCGAGGACCTGGATCTCGACGTGGCGCGCCCGCGGCAGGTAGCGCTCGAGGAACACGCGCCCGTCGCCGAAGGCGCCGGCGGCCTCGCGTCCCGCCGCGGCCACGGCGTCGGCCAGATCGACGGGGGACTCCACGATGCGCATGCCCTTGCCCCCGCCGCCGGCGGCCGCCTTCACCAGCAGCGGGTAGCCCACCGCACGGTCGTCGGTGGCGTCGTCGGACGAGCCCAGCGTGGGGACGCCGGCGGCGATCGCGGCCCGCTTGGCGGCCAGCTTGTCGCCCATCGCCGCGATGACATCGGGCGGCGGACCGACCCAGGTCAGGCCGGCCGCGGCCACGGCGGCCGCGAACTCGGCGTTCTCGGCCAGGAAGCCGTACCCCGGGTGGACCGCGTCGGCGCCGGTGGCCGCCGCGGCGGCGATGATCGCTGGGCCGTCCAGGTAGCCCCCGGGTAGCAGCATCGCCTCGTCCGCCTCGGCCACGAACGGGGCGTCGGCGTCGGCCTCGGCGTAGACGGCCACGCAGCGCAGCCCCATCGCCCGCGCCGTGCGGAACACCCGCCGGGCGATCTCCCCGCGGTTGGCGACCAGAACGCTGCGGATCACGGCAGCCCCCCGACCGGCGCGGGGCATCCCGAGGCAATAGGTTCCACGGCCCGGAGGGCGAGGTCATGGCCTTCAGATGTGAAACCCATGACCTCGGGCTCGGTCCGGTGAAACCTACGACCTCGGGCTGCTGGCCCGGCTCGCCCGTCCGAGCGGTTCATAGACGGAACACCCCGTAGCCGGGGGCGCCCTCGATGGCCCGGTTGCGCACCACCGACAGGCACATCCCCAGCACCGTACGGGTGTCGCGCGGGTCGATGATGCCGTCGTCGCTGACGGCGCCGGTGGCGACGAGGGCGAGCGATCCCTTCTCCTGGGCCCGCTCCACGGCCGCCACGATCCTGGCATCCTCTTCCTCGTCGAACTCGACGCCCTTGCGCGCCGCCTGCCCCCGCCGGACCTGCGACATGACCCCGGCGATCTGCTTGGGTCCCATCACCGCGATCTTGGCCGTGGGCCACAGGAAGGTGAACCGGTTGCCGAACGCCCGCCCCGACATCCCGTAGGTGCCGGCCCCGTACGACGAGCCGATGATCACCGTGAGGTGGGGCACCGTGGAGTTGGCGACGGCGTTGATCATCTGCGAGCCCTTCTTGATGATCCCGGCCGCCTCGTAGTCGCGCCCGACCATGTAGCCGGTGATGTTCTGGAGGAACAGGAGTGGCACGTCGATCTGGTTGGAGAGCTGGATGAAGTGGGCCGCCTTCTCGGCGCCCTCGGGGTAGATCACCCCGTTGTTGCCGAGGATCCCGACGGGGTAGCCATGGATCTCGGCCCAGCCGCAGATCACGGTCGACCCGTAGCGCCCCTTGAACTCCTCGAAGCGGGAGCCGTCGACCACCCGGGCGATGACGTCGCGCACGTCCACCTGCTGGCGCAGGTCGCGGCTCACCAGTCCCAGAAGCTCCTCGGGGTCGTGGACCGGCTCGGCGATCTGCCCGGCCGGCCCCGGCCCCGGCTTGCGCCAGTTGAGGTGCGAGACCACCTCGCGGCACATCCGGATGGCGTCCATCTCGTCCTCGGCGAAGTCGTCGCCCAACCCCGACACCTCGGCGTGCAGCCGGGCACCGCCCAGGGTCTCGTCGTCGCTCTCCTCGCCGGTCGCCATCTTCACCAGCGGCGGCCCGGCCAGGAACACCTTCGACTGCTCCTTGACCACGATCACGTAGTCGGAGAGCCCGGGCTGGTAGGCGCCGCCGGCCGTCGACGAGCCGAACACCACGCACACCGTGGGGATGCCGAGCTTGGACAGCTCGATCATCTCGTAGAACGACCGACCGGTCTCGGCGAAATGCGTCGTCTGGGCCCGCCGGCGGCCGCTGTCGCCACCGCCGCCGCCGGTCTCGACCCGCAGGTCGGCGCCGGCGGACTCCACGAAGCTCACGTAGGGGATGCGGTTGTCGCGGGCGAGCTCGATGGCCCGCATCCACTTCTTCAGCGCGTAGGGCGTGAGCGCCCCACCCAGCACCGACGGGTCGTTGCCCATCACGACGCACTCGACGCCGGCGATGACGCCGATGCCCACCACCATGCCGCCGCCCAGCGCGTAGTCCGAGCCGTAGCCGGCCAGCGCGCTGACCTCGAGGAACGGGCTGTCGGGGTCGAGCACGGCGGCGATCCGCTCGCGAATGGGCAGCTTGCCCCGGGACCGCAGGCGCGCGATCGCCTCGGGGCCGCCCCCGGCCTCTGCCTGGTCGAGCAGGTCCTCGATGACGGCGAGCTGCTCGAGCATGTCGGCACGGTTGTGCGCGAACGCCTCGTCGCCGGTGTCGAGCGTCGACGGGAGCGGCGGGGCCAGCAACGACATGTCGCCGAACACTAAGGCGGTAATCCGTGGGTGTCCAGATTACCGCCACGAGGCGTGGCTAGGGTCCCCCGCATGGCTGCTATCGCCGTCGTGACCGGCGCCAACTCGGGGATCGGGCGCGCCACCGCCATCCACCTCGCCGCCCAGGGCTACGAGACGTACGGGACGGTCCGCGACCGGGCCCGGGCGACCAAGCTGGCGGCCCTGTCCGACGAGCGGGGCGTCGAAGTGCGGCTCGTCGGGCTGGACGTGGCCGACGACGAGTCGGTGCGGCGCGGCTTCGACGAGATCCTGGCCGCGACCGGCGGACGCGTCGACGTGCTCGTGAACAACGCCGGCGTCGCCGGCAACGGCACCGTCGAGGACACCGATCCCGCCGCCTACCTCGAGGCCATGAACATCAACCTCTGCGGCGCCGTGCGCTGCTGCCAGGCGGTGCTGCCCGGGATGCGCGAGCGGGGAAGCGGCGCAATCGTCAACGTCTCCTCGGTCGCCGGCCGGGTGGCGGCGCTGGCGCAATCGTCGTACGTGACCTCGAAGTGGGCGCTGGAGGCGCTCAGCGAGGGCCTGGCCCAGGAGGTGGCGCCGTTCGGCATCCGGGTGGCGATCGTCGAGCCCGGCGTCACTCGCTCGGCCATCTTTGCCAAGAGCGTCGACGTGCCCGACCGCACCGGCGCCTACGGAGACCACTACCGGCGCATGTTCCAGATGTACGCGGCGGGGCTGGCTCACGCGACCGACCCCTTCGACGTGGCGGAGGTGATCCACCACGCGGTCACCACCGAGAGCCCGCAGCTGCGCTACCGGGTCTCGTGGGGCAGCGAGCAGCTCATCGGTGGCCGGGAGCGCATGACCGACGCCGAGTGGCTGTCGCTCGGCGCCGCGCCCGACGACGATGCCTACTATTCGCGCTTCCAGGAGCTGTTCGGGCTGGACATCCGCCCTGACGGTTGACCCTGGGCGGCGCCACCTCACAGGCGGGCGCGGATGGTCGTTCTACTCGTATGACGCCCGTGACACCGACGACGCGCCGGGGCGGGGCCCGCAGCCGACTCGGGGGTGTGCCGACAACCCTGCCGCCGGTGGATGCCGGCGAGGCCGGGCCCTTCCCGCAACTGCCGCTGCCCCTGGCCGGGGCCGAGCCCGCCCGGGCTCGGCAGGAGGTGCTGCCGGGGGCCGTGCACGTGCCGGCCTGGCTGGAGCTCGACGCCCAGCGGCGCCTGGTCGGGGACTTCCGACGCTGGGCCGTCCCCCCGGCCGGGCTCCGCCACCCGCGGGTGCCGACCGGTCACCTGATGAGCGTGCAGTCGGTGTGCCTGGGGTGGCACTGGCACCCCTACGCCTACAGCCGGACCGCCGACGACACCGACGGTGCACCGGTCAAGCCGCTGCCCGCCGAGCTGGCCGACCTGGCCCGGGCCGCCGTCACCGCCGCCTACGGCCCGGCGGCCCCTAGCAATCTCGACGCCGTGGCCTACGCCCCCGACGCCGCCATCGTGAACCTGTACGCACCCGGCGCCCGCCTGGGGATTCACCAGGACGGTGAGGAGCCCGCCGACGCACCGGTCGTGACCGTCAGCCTGGGCGACACGTGCATCTTCCGCTTCGCCGGGGTCGACCGCCGGACCGGACCGTTCACCGACATCGAGCTGCGCAGCGGCGACCTGCTGGTGTTCGGCGGGCCCACCCGGCGCATCTACCACGGCGTCCCCAAGGTCCACCCGGGGACCGCGCCCGCCGGCCTCGGTCTGCCGCCCGGGCGCCTCAGCATCACGATCCGGGAGACCGGCCTGAGCGAGCGTCCGCAAATGCAGCGAGCCCCGGGCCTGAGCGGCCCGTCGCCCAAGGCGACAAGAGCGGGAACACGGCGTCGGAGCCCGAGCGGCCCGTCGCCGAAGGCGACAAGAGCGGGATGCACGTCGTGAGGACGTCGACCACGACGCCCGTCGCGGACCGGGTGGATCGGCTCGACTGGCCCGGCATCGCCGCCGGTCTCGACGACGTCGGCATCGCCCCCACCGGCCCGCTGCTCGGGGCCGGGGAGTGCCGGTCGTTGGTCGCCCTCTACGACGACGAGACGCGGTTCCGATCCACGATCGACATGGCGCGCCACCGCTTCGGCGAGGGCCAGTACCGCTACTTCGACCACCCGCTGCCCGCGATCGTCGCCGAGCTGCGGGCGGCATTCTGGCCGCACCTGCTGCCGATCGCCCGGGACTGGGCGAACCGGCGCGGCCAGGCGACGCCGTGGCCCGACGACTTCGACGACTGGCTCGACCGGTGCCACCGGGCCGGGCAGACACGGCCGACGCCGCTGATGCTGCGCTACGGCCCGGGCGACTGGAACGCCCTGCACCGCGACCTCTACGGCGAGCTGGTGTTCCCGCTGCAGGTCGTCGTCGGCCTCGACGAGCCCGGCGCGGACTACACCGGCGGCGAGTTCGTCGTGGTCGAGCAGCGGCCGCGGGCCCAGTCGCGGGCCACCGCCACCACGATCCCCCGCGGCCACGGGCTGGTGTTCACCACCCGCGACCGCCCGGTGCGCACCCAGCGCGGCTGGTCCAGCAACGCCATGCGCCACAGCGTGAGCACGGTGCGCTCCGGCCGGCGCCACACCCTCGGCCTCGTCTTCCACGACGCCGAGTGACGCGCCTCTACCACCACTTCTGGTGACGTGATCCGTCGATTTCCAACGGATCATGTCACCAGAACCGCATGTAGCCTCACCCGGACGTGACGCCGTTTCGCATCGAGGTCCCCGAGGCCGACCTCGCCGACCTGCGCGAGCGACTCGAGCGCACCCGCTGGCCGGAGCGGGAGACGGTCGACGACTGGTCCCAGGGCATGCCGCTCGCCTACGTGCGCGACCTTTGCGGCTACTGGGTCGCGGGCTACGACTGGCGTGCGACCGAGGCCCGCCTGAACGCGCTGCCGCAGTTCCGCACCGTGCTCGACGGGCTGGGGATCCACCTCCTCCACGTCCGTTCGCCGCAACCCGATGCGCTCCCCCTGGTCATGACGCACGGCTGGCCGGGCTCGATCGTGGAGTTCCTGAAGGTGATCGGGCCGCTGGTCGACCCGATCGCCCATGGCGGCGACGCCGCCGACGCCTTCCACCTGGTGTGCCCGTCGCTGCCCGGCTACGGCTTCAGCGACAAGCCGGCCCGGCCGGGCTGGGGCGTGGAGCGGATCGCCGGCGGCTGGTGCCAACTGATGGCCCGGTTGGGCTATGAGCGCTACGGCGCGCAGGGCGGCGACTGGGGGACGAGCGTCGCCACCAGCATCGGCGAGCAGGACCCAGATCACGTCGTTGGCATCCATCTCAACCCGCCGCTGGTGGCGCCCGACCCGGCCACGTTCGACGACCTCACCGAGGCGGAGCGGGGGGCGCTCGCCGACCTGGAGCGATCTCAGGAGTGGGAGTCCGGCTACGCGATCCAACAGGCGACGCGGCCCCAGACGGTCGGCTACGGGCTCGTGGACTCACCGGTCGCCCTGTGCGCCTGGATCGTCGAGAAGTTCAGAGCGTGGACCGACTGCGACGGCCACCCGGAGAACGCTCTCAGCCGCGACGAGATGCTCGACGACGTGACGCTCTACTGGCTCACCGCCACCGGCGCCTCTTCCGCGCGTCTCTACTGGGAGAGCTTCAGCCAGGTGTCCGAGCGGTTCAGCCAGGGCAACGCCGATACCGTCACCGTCCCCACCGGCTGCTCGATCTTCCCCAAGGAGATGCCGCGCCCGTCCCGCCGCTGGGCGGAGCGGCGCTTCACCGACATCCGCTGGTGGAACGAGCTCGACAAGGGCGGCCACTTCGCCGCCTTCGAGCAACCGGAGCTGTTCGTGAACGAGGTCCGCTCGTTCTTTCGCCTGGTGCGCTGACGCGTCACTCTCGAACGACTGCTCTAAGGTGCTGCGATGCACCTTCCGGTCCCACCGAAGCCGCGGCTGCGGGGCCGGCTCCACCAGTTCGCCTTCTTCGTCTCGCTCCCGGCGGGGATCACGCTCGTGGCACTGGCCGGGGGCGCGGCGGCCACGGTCGCAGCCGCCATCTTCGCCGTCACGCTCACCGGGCTCTTCGGTGTGAGCGCCGCCTACCACCGCGGCCGGTGGTCCGACCGTGCCCACACGCTCATGAAGCACCTCGACCACTCGATGATCTTCGTGTTCATCGCGGGCTCCTACACACCGGTCACCCTGCTGGCGCTCCGCCCCGCCTGGGGCATCACGCTGCTGGTGCTGGCCTGGAGCGGTGCCGCTGCGGGCGTGCTCGTCACCGTCCTGCGCCTCGAACGCTGGCACCGCGTCGGGTTTGCCATGTACCTCGTGCTCGGCTGGCTCGCCGCGATCGCCGGTCCCCAGCTCCTGCACGCCCTGTCCCGGGTCGAGCTGGCGCTGCTGGTCACGGGCGGCATCCTCTACACGGTCGGCGCAGTCACCCTGGGTCGCAAGCGGCCCGACCCCCGCCCGGCCGTCTTCGGCTACCACGAGGTCTGGCACACGTTCGTCGTCGGTGCCACGGCCTGCCACTTCACGCTGGTCGTCCTGCTCGTCCGCCCCTGAGCGAGTTAGATGGCGTGGCGGGAGGTAAGTACCTCCCGCAGCAAAGGGGGGGTCGCCATGGATCGGTTGAGCCCGCTGGATGCGTCGTTCCTCCATCTCGAGGACGACGTCAACCACATGCACATCGGCTCCGTCGGCATCTTCGAGGGCCCGCCGCCCGGCTACGACGAGCTCGTCGGCACGGTGGCGGGCCGCTTGGCACTCGTGCCCCGCTACCGACAGAAGGTGGCGATGGTGCCGCTGTCTCTGGGACGCCCGGTGTGGGTCGACGACCCGCACTTCAACGTCGAGTACCACGTCCGCCACACCGCGCTGCCCGAGCCGGGCGGCGAGCCCGAGCTGGCCCGCCTGGTGGGCCGGGTGATGTCGCAGCGGCTCGATCGCAGCAAGCCGCTGTGGGAGATCTGGATGGCGGAGGGACTGGAGGACGGCCGGTGGGCCATGGTGTCGAAGGTGCACCATTGCCTGGTGGACGGCGTGTCGGGCGCCGAGCTGCTGGCGGTGCTGCTCGACCTCTCGCCGGACGTCTCCCCGCCCGTCGGCGACGGGTGGCGGGCGGCGCCCTCGCCCAGTCCCGTGCGGCTGGCCCGCGACGCCGTCGTCGACCTGGCGACCAGCCCCTACGAGCAGATGCGAGCGGCGGGGTCGGTGGTGCGCCGTCCGAGGCGTGCCCTCGACGCCGTGCGCGAGATCGCCAAGGGATCGGTGGCGCTGTCGCGCATCGCCAAGCCGACGCCACCGACCAGCCTGAACGGCCCGATCGGACCGCATCGCCGCTACCTCTGGTCCCCGGCCGACCTGGCCGACATCAAGCGCATCCGGGCCATCCACGGCGGCACCGTCAACGATGTGGTCCTGGCGCTCGTCACCCGCGGGTTCCGGGACCTGCTGCGGTCGCGGGGCGAGACGACCGAGGGCCGCGTGATCCGCACCCTGGTCCCGGTCTCGGTTCGGCCGCGGGCGGGATCCGGCCCGGCCCACGGCGACGGCACGATGGAGAACAAGGTGTCCGCGATGTTCGCCGACCTGCCGGTGGGCGTCGACGATCCGGTCGAGCGTCTGGCGGCGATCAGCACGCAGCTCCAGGGCCTCAAGGAGTCCAAGCAGGCCGTGGCCGGCGAGGCGCTCACCTCGCTGTCGGGCTTCGCGCCCTCGATGCTGCTCACGCTCGGCATGCGCGTGGCCACGCGGGCGGCCCGCCGGATGGGTCAGCTCGACACGGTGACCACCAACGTGCCCGGTCCGCAGTTCCCCCTGTACTCGTGCGGCCGGCGGATGGTGCGGGCCTGCCCCTACGTGCCGCTCGCCGCTCCGATCCGGGTGGGCGTGGCGATCTTCTCCTACGACGGCGAGCTGGTGTTCGGCGTGACCGGCGACTACGACCAGGCACCGGACATCGACGTGCTCGTGGACGGCATCAGCGGCGGGATCACCGAGCTGCTCCGCACCAACGGACGGCGCTCGGACGGGTCGCGGGGCCCGGGCCCCCGCAAGGGCACGCAACCGAGACGCCGGGCGCGCCGCTGAGCCAGGCGCTACGCCGCGCCCTCCCGTCCCGACTGGTCGCGCCACCACGTCGGCTTCGGGTAGAGCGAGGCCGTGCCCCGTGGCGGGCGGAACGGTCGGAACGATCCTTCGGGCTGGGCCAGGCGGTCGCCGATCGCCAGGATGACGGCGGGGTTGTGGCCGAGCCCGCAGTGGCTGCCCCTGACCTCGATGTTCTCGGCCAGGGCGTGCTCCGCCTCGATGCACAGGTGCCAACGGGTGATGCCGTCGCTGCGGGTGTAGATGGCGGTGGACGGCACGGGGAGCGGCCGGTCCTCGAGGTCCAGCGGGTGCGGCTGGAGACGGGGGTTGAGCCGGTCGAACAGGCGGGATGCGCTGCTGCGGTCGCCGGGCCCGATGCGGAAGGGGCTGCCCAGGGTGATGACCTGGCGAACGGCCTGGGGCCGCCCGCGCGCCAGCGCGCGGGCGTAGATGCCGCCGAGGCTCCACCCGACCAGGCTCACCGTGCGGCCGCGGTCGTGGTGGATGCGCTCGAGCCGACGGACCAGGCCCTCGACGGTGGCGGCCCGGGGGCCCAGGTTCCGTCCGAGTCCCCAGCGGTGGACCTCGTAGCCCCGGGACCGCAGCACCGACCGCAGCGCCACAGTCGACCAGTCGTCGGCCATGAACCCGGGCAGGATCAGCACCGGGTGGCCGTCGCCCCCGGGTATCCGGCGCTGCAGCAACGGCAACGACACCCCGAGACCGACGAGCTCGGCCAGGGCACGCTGTTGTTCGAGGGCGCCGAGCAGCAACGACGGTGGCCGGACCGCCGGCCGGACACCCGCACTCGTTCGTCGCTCGGGTCGGCTGCTCATGGGACGGGTCCTCGCTGGCAGGTGAGCCTACCCGGCAAGCGTGGTGGAGGCCGGAGCCGCGGCGCCCGGCGGGAGCGACGTACGGTGCGGCCCATGCGACTGGTACTGCTCGGGGCCCCGGGCGCGGGCAAGGGCACGCAGGCGGCCGCGCTGGCCGAGCACTTCGGGGTGCCGCACATCTCGAGCGGCGACCTGCTCCGGGACCAGGTCGCCGCGGGCACGGAGCTCGGGCGCCGGGTCGCCGACCGCCTCGACCGCGGCGAGCTGGTGCCCGACGGGATCGTCACCGAGGCGGTGGAGGACGCGTTGGCCGACACCCCGTCGTCCGGGTATGTCCTCGAGGGGTTCCCGCGCACGGTCAGCCAGGCCCGGCGGGCCGACACGCTCCATGCCGAGGGGCTCGCCGACGCCGTCGTGCTGCTCGAGCTGGCCGACGACCTGGCGCGGCAACGGCTCGCCGAGCGGGCCGCCGAGGGCCGATCCGACGACCGTGACCCCGAGGTCATCGAGCGGCGGCTCCGGCGGTTCCACGCCGTGACGGAACCGCTGGTCGCCTACTACCGAGGACGGGGCGTCCTCGCCACGGTCGACGCCGACCAACCACCCGAGGCGGTGACCGTCGACATCCTGGCCGCCCTCGACGCCGAGCGGGGCGCGCCCTGAGCCGCTCTGCCTCGTGCTATGAGCGGCGCGTCGGTGCCACGTACGGCTGCTCCGGGTCGGCGCCCTGGAGTTGCCAGACCTCATGGCCGAAGCTGTCGAACACGAGGAACTGGTCCGGCCCGGGATCCTTGGTGTCGCCCCGGTGGAGGATGTACGCCAGCTGATCGGCGGCGTCGGCGAGATCGACGCGGAACTCCAGGCCGAAGACGTCCTGCCCGACCGGGCGGACGGGGTCGGTCCACGGCGGCTCGGTCGCGGCGCCCGTCCACACGTGCAGCCCCCAGAAGTCGTTGAAGTCGGTGCTGGTCGGATCTCCGTAGTCGCCGGCGGGACGCCGGTAGTGGATGGTGGCGAAGTCCTCCGCCGCACCGCGCGACGGGTAGACCACCTGCTCGCCGGGCTGGAACCAGGCTGACGGGGTGTTGGTGGGCGTGAAGACCTGCCCGTCGATGTCGACCGCGTCGCCGTCGCGGATGGTCACCGTCAGGGGTGACGACAGGTCCGCCGGACTCAGCCTGAACACCGCCCCGTAGTCGTCGGTCGCGTCGGGCGGCGCGTTCGTCGCCACCGGACCCGACTCATTGGTTGCATCGATCGTCACCCCCGAGCAGTCGGTGCACGCGTAGTGGACCGTGGCGTGCCCCTGGGCCTCGGCCTGCGACGTGTAGACGGTGGCGTCGCCCTGCCGTAACCAGATCTCGGGGGTGGCCCCCGGGTCGAAGCTCCGGTCGGGGCTGTTGTCCGGATCCTTGGTGTCGCCTTGGTGGACGATGAAGTTGACCGGCAGCGTGTCGTTGGCCAGCCTCACGAACGCGAAGCGCCCGTACTCGTCCTCGCCGAGGAAGGGCTTGGGGCTGGTCCAGTCGGTGGCCTCCTCGGGGGCGATGGCGTCACCCCAGAGGTGCAGCCCCCAGAAGTCGTTGGCGTTCCCGGTGGTGTGGTCGCCGTAGTCGCCGGCCGGCCGGTTGTAGTGGATGACGGCGTAGGGCGTCTCTGGCGCCGCCGGCTCCGGGAACTCGACGCCGACGTTGACCACCTCGTCGGCGGCCAGGTGGCCGGAGAGGTCGTTCACGATCGCCCGGAACGACAACCTGGTGTCCTCGTGGCCGCGCAGGTGGCTGGCGTCGTAGAAGACCCGGTACGGGGCGTTGTCGTCGGTGCCGATGGGCACGTAGTCGCCGTCGCCTTCGCGTACCGCGAACGTCACCTCGGCGTAGGTGTCGGACTCGAGCTCCGCGCCCACCTCGATGCGGTCGGTGACCTGGTGGCCGTCCCAAGAGTTGGTGCCGAGCGCCACGGTGTCGCCGTGCTCGAGGCTGGTGATGGCGACGCCGGGCGCCGCGTCGCTGTCCGGCACCGGCTCGGCGGCCCGGTAGATGACGACGCCGAGCGGCGGCACGGTGAGGCTCAGCGCACCGCCGGGGCCTGTGGTCACCCCGGTCGGCACGGTGTCCTGCGGCGCGAGCTTCCTCGAAACAAGGTGGTACGGCACGCCCTCGTCCGAGTACGTGGACACGTCGACGGTGGCGGCGGCCTCGCTGTTGTTGAGCGCGACCACGTACTCGATGCGCTCGTCGCGGTCGATGCGCGAGAAGGCGTAGACGCCGGGGGCGTCGGAGCTGGCGCGGTGGATCTGCGCGCCCGACCGCAGCGCCGGGTGCTGGCGGGAGAGCTTGGCAAGCTCACCGATCGTCTCGTACAGCGGGTGGTCGCGGTCGAAGTTGTCGTCGGCCGAGGTCTCGTCGGTGCCGATCAGGTCGTTGTCGGCGTAGGACGGCACGGTGTTGGCGAACATGTCCTCGCGGGCGTCCTTGTCGCCGCCGTCGCCCACGAAGCCCTGCTCGTCGCCGTAGTAGACGACCGGCTGGCCGCGGGCGACGAACATGAGGGCGTGCGCCAGCTGTGACCGGGCCAGCAGTTCGGCGTCGCCGGTGCCGGCCTGATCGACCCGTTGCAGGAAGTAGCCGATGCGGCCCATGTCGTGGTTCCCGAGGAACGTCGGCATGGCGTACGCGTTGCTGTCGGCGTCGGTGTAGTAGTCGTCGAGGGCGAAGAAGTCGCGCAGGGCGTCGGTCGGCGCGCTCTGGGACGCGAAGCCCCGCGCCGCCAGTTGGAACGCGAAGTCGATCGTCGACTGGAGCCGGCCCGTGGTGGAGAACTCGCTCATGAACGCCGGACCGAACTGCTGGTCGAAGACCTCGCCGAAGGCGAAGAAGTCGTCGATGCCCCGTGCTTCGGCGGCGGCCAGGATGTCGGGCCCGAACTTCTGCCAGAACTCCATGTTCACGTGCTTCGTCGTGTCGATGCGGAACCCGTCGACGCCGAACTCCTCGATCCAGAAGGAGTAGATGTCGACCATCCCCTCGACCACCTCGCGGCGCTCGGTCCACAGGTCGTCGAGGCCGAAGAAGTCGCCGTAGAGCGAGTTCTCCCCGGTGAAGCTGGTGTTGCCCCGGTTGTGGTAGAGCAGCGGGTCGTTGAGCCAGGCGGGGTTCTTGGCGTTCTCCTCGCCCGGCGGCAGGGTGGCAAGGTAGGGGAACGAACTGGCGTCGACCTCGGGGAACGTGTAGTCGGGCTGGCCCGAGTAGGCGAAGTCGGAGTCGTCGAACGGCTGGCCGTTCACGTCGCGGTAGGGGAAGTCGCGCTTGTTGCGGTAGCCGGCGTTGCCCTCGAGTTGGATCACGTCCGCGGTGTGGTTGGTGACGATGTCCATGACCACCTTCAGGCCACGCTCGTGCGCCTCGTCGACCAGGCGGGCGAACTCGGCGTTGGTGCCCAGATGGGGGTCGACGTTGAGGAAGTCCTCGATCCAGTAGCCGTGGTAACCGGCCGAGTGGCCGTACAGGTCGGTGGTGTCGGACTGTGTGGGCTTGTTGGTGAAGATCGGCCCCACCCAGATGGCGCTTACGCCGAGGCCCTGGAGGTAGGGCAGCTTGCGGCGCAGGCCTTCGAGGTCGCCGCCGTGGTAGTAGCCCTTCTGGTTCGGGAGGTAGCCGTGCGCGAGCACGTTCTCCTGCGTGTCGCCCGCGACGCAGGTGCCGGCGAAATCGCCGCAGTTGTTGCCGCCGTTACCGTCGTTGAAGCGGTCCGGCATGGCGAAGTAGAGCACCTCGTCCACGAACGGGTGCCGTATCGGTTCGCGCACCAGTGCGGCGTCGTCGACCGGCTCGACCGGAGTCACGCCGATGTCGAGCACGTGGCTGGCCTGGTCGTAGGCGAACGTGACGACGTCGCCGGTCGTGCCGACGGTGAACGGGATGTTGGCGCCACCCGGGGTCCCGCCCGCGCCGTAGTTCTCGTCCCAGGACTCGTCGATCGCCACCTTGGCCTCATAGGTGCCCGCCGGCAGGGCCGACGTGGAGAACCGCCCCACCCCGTCGCCATCGGGATCCTGGAGCCACGACCGCAGGCACGCCGGATCCCAGTCGTTGGCGCAACCCAGCTCGCTCTGGAAGCTGCCCGGCACCGTGGCGATCACCGAGCTCCGGTTGTCGGTGACCCAGTGAGTCGCGTCGTCGTAGAAGAACTTCACCTGCGTGGCTTCGGTGAGCGCGAGCGAGATGTTGGCCCCGTCACGCTCCCCACCGGCGCCGTAGTTCTCGGCCCAGCCGCCGTCGAGCGCCGCCTTGTACTCCCAGGTCCCGGCCGGAAGGGCGAAGGTCGCCTGCCACACGCCGTCATCGGCGTCGAACGTCAGGTTGGTGGCGGTGCATTCGGGCTGCCAGTCACCGGGGCAACCCAGCTCGTCCTGGAAGCTGCCGGCAACCGTAACGGTGGTTGGCACCGCGGCCGCTGGGTCGGACCGACCTGCGAATCCGACGGTCGACGCCGCCAGGCTCAGGACCAGCGCCATCACGATCGTTCTGCGCGACATCATCGCGATCCCCCCGAACCAACCTCAGGCCACGGGGCGAGGATACGAGCCCGGGCGACGGCGCGCGCAGGGTGGCTCAGCCCGCCAGCGCGGAGCGGACGACCTTGCCCATGGCGTTGCGAGGGAGCTCGTCGACGAAGCGCACCTCGCGGGGGCGCTTGTACGGGGCCAGGCGATCGGCACCCCAGGCCAGCAGCTCATCGGCGCCGACGGTGTCGCTGGCCACGACGCAGGCCACGACCCGCTCGCCCCACTCGGGGTCGGGGACGCCCACGACCGCGACGTCGGCCACGCCGGGGTGGCCACGCAGGACCTCCTCGACGTCGCGGGGATAGACGTTGAAGCCCCCGGTGATGATCAGCTCCTTGGAGCGACCGACGATGCGCAGGTAGCCGTCGGGGTCGGCGCGGCCCAAGTCGCCGGTCCGGAACCAGCCGTCGGCGGTGAAGGCGTCGGCACCGATCCCACCGAGGTAGCCGCCGAAGACATTGGGCCCCCGCACCAGGATCTCCCCCGCCGGCTCGCCGGACCCTGCGCACTCTTGGAGCCGCACCTCCACACCGGGCAGCGCCAAGCCCACCGAGCCGGCCCGCCGCTCGCCGTCGTAGGGATTGGACACGAGCATGCCGGTCTCGGTCATGCCGTAGCGCTCGATCACCGGCGAGCCGATGCCGGCCTCGAGCGCGGCGAACGTCGAGGGGTCGAGCGGCGCCGACCCGGACACGCACAGCCGCAGGGCGCCCAGCTCGGCGAGGCGCGGGCTGGCGGCCAGGCGAACCCACATCGTCGGCACGCCGAACATCAGCGTGGCGCCGGTGACGGCGATGGCGTCGAGCACGCCGTCGACCTCGAACCGGGGCAGGATCACGGCCGAGGCGCCGGCCAGCAGCGTGCCGTGCAGGCCGACCCCCAGCCCGTGCACGTGGAAGAGGGGCAGGGCCAGGACCAGGCGATCGCTGGCGGTCCAGCGCCAGGCGACCTCGATCGACGCGGAGGTGGCCAGCAGGTTGGCGTGGCTCAGCGGCACGCCCTTGGGGGCGCCGGTCGTGCCCGACGTGAACACCAGCAGCGCGGTGTCGTCGGGGCGGGCTTCGTCGAGCGCGGGAGGCGGGCCGTCCGGCAGGGCGACGTCGGGCCCGGTGGACCGCACGCCGGGGAGCCGCGCCGAGTCGTCGAGCACGGCCAGCGCAGGTCGGGCGGCGGCGGCCACGGCGCCGATCTCGGTGGGCCCGAAGGCCGTGTTGACCGGAACCACCACGAGCCCGAGACGCAGGGCCGCGACGTGGGCCACCGCCAGGTCGATCGAGGCGGCGGCGCTCACGAGCAGCCGGTCGCCGGCCCGGAGCCCGGCGGCGGCGTAGCGCCCGGCCACCGTCGCGGTCCGTTCCTCGAGCTCGCCGGCGCTGACCCAGTTCCCGTCCGGCCCGGCGAGCGTCGGCGCACCCAGCGCTCGGGCCCAACGGTCGGTCCAGGCCCGCGGCAGGGTGCCGGCGGCGACGAGATCGGAGGCGGCGTCCTCGAAGCCGTGCCGGCGCCAGGCGTCGACGGGGGCCGGAAGCCGGCCGGCCGCGGGCACCTGACCGGCGGTCACCGGGCCGGCCTCCCGCCGCGTTCCGGCGTCGAAACCTTCCGGTACTCGCGCGAATCCGACGCCGGAACGGGTGTGTCGTCCACCTCGGCGTGGGTGGCGCCATCCGCCAGGGTCGCGTAGCCGGGCCCACGGTCGAACATGTGCAGCTCGCCCCGCTCGGCCGCCAACCGGGCCCGCAGCTCGGCGGTGGCGCGCTCGTCGACCACGGGCTCGGCGTCCCCACGCGTTTTCGGTACAGAAGTGGCCGCTGGAGCGACTATTTCTGTGCCGGAAGCGGGTTGGAGCACGACCCCGTAGTTGTCCCGGGCCGCTGCGGTGCTCACCTTCCCCTGGCGCACGTCCAGCGCCACCCGCCGCGGCTCGCGCTCCAGCGGGTCGCCCCAGCCTCCGCCGCCCGTCGTCTCGATGCGGATCACCTCACCGGCGGCCACCGGCTCCCAGTCGCACAGCCCGGGCATGACCCGCTCGGCCGGCCCGCCCGCATCGATCGTGACCCGGAAGGGGGTGCCGGCCCTGCCGCCCCGCACGCCCCAGCACGACAGGATCGACCGGTCCGCCACCGACATGAAGCTGGCGTCGTGGAGCACCCGGATCTCCTTGCGGTAGCCGAGCCCGCCCCGGAACGTGCCGGCCCCGCCGGAGTCGGTGGCCAGGGCCAGCGTCTCGACCCGCACCGGGAACCGGGTCTCGACGAACTCGACCGGCAGGTTGCGGGACTCGGGCACCACGTGGATCGTGTCGCTTCCGTCGGCGTAGTAGCGCCCGCCCGAGCCGCCGCCGAGGATCTCGCGGTTGAGGTACCAGCGCCCGTCGCCGTCGTACCCGGAGATCCCGGTGTAGCGGATCGTCTCCTGGTCGGCGGGCATGTAGCCGTCGACGGCCTTGGCGATCACCCCGGCGAGCACGCCGAGCAGCCGCAGGATCACGAAGGTGCGGGCGTTGGTAGGAGCCGGGAACTCGGGCGTCACCAGCGTGCCGGGCGGCGGGAAGCGGATGTCGATCAGCTCGACCACACCCTCGTTGACGTCGAGCTGGGCCATGCGCTCGGGCGTGTCGGCCAGGTTGCGCAGGATCGGGGCCAGCCACTTCTTCAGGAAGTTGCCGTCGGCGTAGTTGCCGGCGTGGTTGATGGGCCCCTTGGCCTGGGGGCCGGTGCCGGTGAGGTCGAGGACGAGCCGGTCGGCCGTCTTGGTGAGCGTGATGCGCTGGCGGTGCAGCCGGGGCGGATCGACGCCGTCGTGCTCGGCGTAGTCCTCCCACGTCCAGGTGCCGTCGGGGATCTTGGCCAGCAGCTCACGGCGGAACGTCTCCGCGCACGATGCCACGATGGCGTCGAAGCACTCCTCGACCGCGGCGCGGCCGTAGCGGGCGAAGAGATCGGCCACCCGGGTCGCGCCCATCAGGCACGCCGAGCACTCGGCATCGAGGTCGCCGGCGATCGAGTCGGGCATGCGCGAGTTGCGGGTGAGGATGCGGATGACGCCCTCGTTGGCGACCCCGGCGCCGTAGAGCTTCACCGGCGGCACCATGAGCCCCTCCTCGAACACCGAGGTGGCGTGCGACGGCATCGAGCCGGGGACGGACCCGCCGATGTCGTCGTGGTGACCGAACGCCTGGACGAACGCCACCACCTCGCCGTCGTGGAACACGGGGACGGTGACGCACAGGTCGGGCAGGTGCCCGATCCCGCCCTCCGACAGGTACACGTCGTTGTGGAAGTAGACGTCACCCGGCCGCATGGTCTCGATCGGGAAGTCGCGCACGACCGGGTGCACCAGCGCCGAGTATGAGCGGCCGGTGAGCTTGCGGAGCCGCCGGTCGTGGATCCCGGCCCGGAAGTCGTGCTGGTCGCGGATCATCGGCGAGCGCGACGTGCGCCCGATCTGGTCCTCCACCTCGGCCTCGATCGACGCCAGGGTCCCCTCGACGATCTCGAGCAGCACCGGGTCGACGTCGGTCACGAGGGCACCTCGTGACCGGCCGACCGTGCGACCGCGAGGGAGCCGGCCGGCGATGGGGTCCGGGGGCGCAGCCCCCGCGGAAGCACGGTCACGAGGACACCTCGTGACCGGCCGACCGTGCGACCGCCAGGGAGCCGGCCGGCGATGGGGTCCGGGGGCGCAGCCCCCGCGGAAGCACGGTCACGAGGGCACCTCGTGACCGGCCGACCGTGCGACCGCCAGGGAGCCGGCCGGCGATGGGGTCCGGGGGCGCAGCCCCCGAGGAAGCACGGTCACGACCGCGCAGGTTAGAGGCAACGGTCGAGACGCCGGCCGGAGCGCCTGTCAACGCGATCGCAGCCATGGGCGTCTGTTGGGTGTCGGACGAGACCACAGCAAAGGAACGCCAATGGCCACCCCACGCAAGGTCCGTGACCGGCGGCGCTTCCTGATCGGGATCGCCGTGATCGTCACGGGCCTGGTGGTGACCCTCGGGATCAGCGCCCTGAACGCGAATGGCGACGACGACGCCGTCGCCGCCGACCGCGCGACGCGGCCGGTCAATCCGAGCGCTGGCGGACTCGCCACCCCGAGCGCCCCAACGACCACGACCACGAGCCCGCCCACGCTGGACATCTCGACGGCGCCGGCGGGTGGCGGTGTCGACGCCGGGGACGGCGACGACGGCGACAACGCCCGCGACAGCGGCGGCGGTGATGCTCAGCCGGCCGTCGGCGCGACGGGCGACTGCCGCGCGGACCCGTCCTGCCCGTCGTCGGAGCACCGGACCAGCGACCCCTGCGGGGCGACGGTCATCGTCGACGAGGCCGGCTATCTCGAAGGTCGACGCGACGCCGAGCAGGGGTTGCCGTACCAGATCGACGGGGCTCCCGCCCCCGGCCCGGAAGATGACGATGACGACGACGCAACCGTCGGGCCTCAGACCCGCTACCGGGCCGGCTACGTGCAGGGCTGGTGCGACGGCGGAGGCGAACCGCCCGCCTAGGCCGTGATCACACCTCGGCGCCCTCACGTCGCACGACCAGGGTGCCGAGGCGGTCGACCACCACCCGCACCCCCGGGGGGACGGGCAGGGTCGACCCGTACTCCTCGATGACGGCCGGGCCGCCCACCTCGTCCCCCGCGCCGAGGTCGCCCCGCCACGCGACCGGCGTGTCGTGCCAGGCGCCGTCGAAGAACACGGGCCGGGTGGCGCCGGCGGGGACCTCGCCGCTGCCGGCCGCCACGGGCGCGATGGCGGGCGCTTCGAGCGGACCGACGCCGGTCAGGCGCACGTTGACCCATTCGACGCCGTGGTGGGGCCGGGCGCGGTAGCAGTAGCCGTACAGGCGCTCGTGCTCGTCGTGGAAGCGATCGAGCACGGCCGCGGCCAGGTCGGCATCGACCGGTCCGCCGGGGACGTCGACGCGCACCTCGAACGCCTGGCCGTCGTAGCGCAGGTCGGCCGAACGCAGGAACCGCTGCTCGGCCGGGTCGAAGCCCTCCGCCGCCAGCGAGGCGCCGGCCTCGTCCTCCAGCTCCTTGTAGACGGCCGCCAGGGCCGCCAGGTCGAGCTCGGCGTGCTTGGCCACGAACGTCCGCACGTCGTCGAGGCGGACATCGACCGTCAGCAGGCCGAAGGCGCACAGGTTGCCGGGGTCGGGCGGGACCACCGCGGCGGCGAGCTCGAGCACGTCGAGCAGCCGGCCTGCCTGCAGCGGGCCCGATCCGCCGAACGCGCACAGCGCCAGGTCGCGGACGTCGATGCCCCGGCGCACGGTCACCTGGCGGATGGCGTTGGCTTGGTTCCACGCCCAGATCTCCAGGATCCCCTCGGCGCACGCCTCGGGCGTGAGCGCCAGCTCGCCGGCCAGGGCGTCGATGCCCGCCCGAGCGGCTTCCGCGTCGAGCGGCATCTCGCCGGCCAGCAGGTGGGGCGGGATGCGGCCGAGCACCAGGGCGGCGTCGGTGAGGGTGGGCTCCGTGCCGCCCCGGCCGTAGCAGAGCGGGCCCGGGTCGGCGCCGGCCGAGCGGGGGCCGACCTTGAGCGTCCCCTCGGGCGACACCCAGGCGATCGACCCACCGCCGGCGCCCACGGTGACGATGTCGATCATCGGCACCTTGGCCGGGAAGCGCCCGACGGTCGCCTCGGTGGTGAGCGAGGGTGCCCCCGAGCGGATGACCGCCACGTCGGTCGAGGTGCCGCCGCCGTCGAGCGTCACCACCTCGTCGAACCCGGCGGCGTGGGTGACGGCCGCCGCCCCCAGCGCGCCGGCGGCCGGGCCCGACAGCACGGTGGTGATGGGCTTGCGGGCGACCTGGCCGGCGGAGGTGACGCCGCCGTTGGACTTCATGACGTAGAACGGCACTCGGGTGGCGGTCCGCCCATCAAGCTGTGCCGCGAGGCGCTCGACGTAGCTGGCGACCGCCGGCTTGACGAAGGCGTCGACGAGGGTGGTGACCGAGCGCTCGTACTCGCGGTACTCACGCAGCACGTCGGAGCTGATCGACACCGAGCACTCGGGATACGCCTCGGCGAACAGGTCGCGCACCCGCCGCTCGTGGGCGGGATTGGCGTAGGCGTGCAGCAGGCAGACGCCGACGGCCCGCACGCCGTGGTCGCGGAACCACCGCGCCTGCGCCACGACCGCGGCCTCGTCGAGCGGTCGCAGCACGGCGCCGGTGGCGTCGAGGCGCTCGGGCACCTCGCGCACCAGGTGGAGGGGGACGATGCGGTCGGGCTTCACCCAGAAGTACGAGTTGCCATAGCCGTCGGGGACGCTCTGGCGGCCGATCTCAAGGAGGTGCCGGAAGCCGGCGGTGGTGAGGAACCCGAGGCCCTCCACCTCGCCCTGCAGGAGGGCGTTGGTCGCAACGGTCGTGCCGTGGAAGACCGACCCCACGCCCGCCCAGTCGGCGGCGGGCAACGACGCCAGTGCCTTCTCCGCCCCGGTCAGGAACCCGATGGAGTGGTCGTGCGGGGTGGAGGGCGTCTTGGTGGCGGTGAGGGCACCGGTGGCCTCGTCGAGCACGACCACGTCGGTGAAGGTGCCACCGGTGTCGATGCCCACGCGCAGCCGGTCGCTCATCGCTTTCCCTGCTCCCGCGGCGGGGGGAACGGCGCCGTCGCCTCCGACTCCAACACCGCGCGATGGCGCCGGTAGAGGTCCAGGTTGCGCTCCGCCAGGTGGTCGAACCCCTGGCGGACCGACGACCCGGGGCTGATGGTCGCCATGGGGTCGAGGCCGATCGTTGCCGACACCCAACCCGGCTGGCTGGTGCCCCGGGCGAGCACCTCGCCGGTGGGCCCGACGATGAGGGAGTTGCCGAAGTAGACGAAGCCGCCGGGGTCGACGCCGACGGCGTTGGGCGCCACCACGTAGACGTGGTTGTCGTAGGCGCGGGCCCGGGTGGTGAGCTCCCAGATGTCGGCCGCCCGCAGGAACGCCGACGGCCGCACCACCACCTGGGCGCCCAGCCCGGCCTCGATGCGCACCAGCTCGGGGAAGTCGCCGTCGAAGCAGATCACGCTGCCGATGCGGCCGAGCGGGGTCGGGACGACCAGCACGTCGTGTCCCGGGGCAGCCCACTGGCGCTCGGTCGGGAACAGGTGGGTCTTGCGGTAGGTGCCGAGCACCTCGCCGTCGGGACCGATGACGGCGGCGGCGTTGTAGACGACGCCCCGGTCCGCCCCTGCCTCGTAGGTCGGCCACACAAGGAGGACTCCGAGCTCGGCGGCGAGGGCCTGCGCGGCCTCGGTGAGCGGCCCGGGGATCGGGCCCAGCAGGTCCCACAGGTCCGCGGCGTCGAGGCCCGGCGCGAACCCGGTTGTCACGGTCTCGGGCGCCACCACCAGGGCGGCGCCCGTGGCGTCGACACAGCGGTGCGCCAGCTCGAGGGCGGCCTCGACGTTGGCCTTGACAGAGGCGGGGGTCAGCGGGCCGGCGGCGGGCGCGAGCTGCAGGGCGGCGGCCACGAACGGGTTCACGGTGCACCTCGCGGACGCGCCCGGCGCCACCGTAGGCCGAGGACGAAGGCCGCCCCGACGCCAGCCGCGGCCACCGCTCGCCGGCGCCCGGGCCGCGTCGACGGTTCTGGTGACGCGATCCGTTGGAAATCGACGGATTCCGTCACCGGAACCCGCGACGGGCGGGCCGCGGCGGCTGCCGCCGCCAGGACCGCTTCCGCGGTGCGTCGCACCGCCGCCGCCAGCACCGCCGAGCCGACCGTCCCTAGCGGCCCGTCGACCGTCCCCTCGACCGTGAGCGCCGCCCGCGCCGGGTCGGCCCGCACGACCAGGTCCACGTTCCCCGGCTCACCGGCCCCGCTCACCCTGACCGCGTCGGCGTCCACGGGCACGACCGTGCCGACCCACACACCCCGCACCGATGCCACCGCCACCTCCGTCACCACGTGGAGCGTGCCGTCGCCGTCGACATCCCGCGTCACCGATCGGCATCCCGGTAGGGCCGCGGCCAGCGCCGAGGGGTCGGACAGCGCCGCCCATGCCTCGTCGGGGGCGGCGACCGGGAAGGTCGTCCTCACGTGACCGCCACCCGCTCCCGGGTCATGGCCCACAGCTCGGGCGGCGAGATCGGCATGCGGTCGACGCGCACCCCCGTCGCGTCCTCGATGGCCGCGGCCAGGCAGGCCGAGCCCGGGATCACGCCGGCCTCCCCGGCGCCCTTGATCCCCAGCGGGTTGAGCGGCGACGGCGTCTCGATGTGGCCGATCGTGGGCGTGGGCACCTCGCTCAGGTACGGCATCAGGAAGTCCATGAAGCTGGCGTTGCTGAGGTTGCCGCCGGCGTCGTAGACGAGCCGCTCGTACAGGGCGCCCGCCACGCCTTGGGCGACGCCGCCGTGGATCTGTCCCTCGACGAGCATCGGGTTGATCAGCGGCCCGCAGTCGTGCACCACCGCATAGCGCAGCACGTCGACGACGCCGGTGTCGGGGTCGATCTCCACGACCGCGGCGTGCATCCCCGAGGCGAACGTCGAGCGGACCGGCGAGTAGTAGTCGCGTGCCTCGAGCCCGGGCTCCTCGTCGTCGGGGACCGGCGCCACGTCGGGATCGGCCGGCGTCACGAACTGCGTGGCCGCCTGCGCCTCCTTGGAGAACGAGTAGCGCAGCGGGTTGGACAGCACCGCCACCTGCGACAGGGGGATCCCCCGGCTCGGCGTGCCGCGCACGTGCACGAACCCGCCCTCGATGTCGAGGTCGTCGGGCGCGGCCTCGAGCGCCTCGGCCGCGATGCGGATGGCCTTGTCCCGCACGGCCCGGGCTGCGAGCGCCACGGCGTTGCCGCTCATCACCGCCGCCCGGCTGGCGTAGGTGCCGACCGCGTACGGGAACCGGCGAGTGTCGCCGGTGGTCACGTACACGTCGGCGACGTCGACCCCGAGCTCGTCGGCCACGACCTGGGCCAGAACCGTCTCGTGCCCCTGTCCCTGCGACGTGAGCCCGGTCGCCACCATGACCCGCCCGTTGGTCTCCACGTGGACGTGGCCACCCTCGTAGGGACCGACGCCCGTCCCTTCGACGTAGCACGCCAGCCCGATGCCCAGCCGGCGGCCCTCGGCCGCAGCCGCCGCCCGCTCCGCGGGGAAGCCGTCCCAGCCCACCAGCTCCTTGACCTGCGCCAGCAGCGCCGGGTAGTCGCCGGAGTCGTAGATCAGCGGCCGGCCGTCCTGGAACGTCATCTGTAGGTCGTAGGGGAACTCGTCGGGCCCGATGAGGTTGCGGGCCCGCACGTCGGCCCGGTCCAGCCCGAGCTTCCCGGCGATGCGGTCGACGGTCCGCTCCATCACGAAGCAGCCCTGCGGCCGCCCTGCGCCGCGGTAGGGCGTGCAAGTCACCGTGTTGGTGTAGAGCGAGGTGAACGTGACCCGGTAGTGGCGGTGCCGGTAGGGGCCGGGAAGCTGGGTGGCGGTGATGATGGGCAGCACGATGCCGTAGGGCGTGTACGCCCCGTTGTCGTGCCAGAACTCGACCTCGAGCCCCAGGATGGTGCCATCGTCGTCGAAGCCGACCCGCACGTGGTGCTCCTGGCCCCGCTCGTGGGTGGCCGAGACGAAGTGCTCGTAGCGGTCCTCGACCCACTTGACCTCGCGGCCGAGCAGCCGGGCCGCCCACGGCACGAGGACCTCCTCTGGGTACGGGTGCACGACCTTGGTGCCGAAGCCGCCGCCGACGTCGGGGGTGACGACCTCGACGGCCACGTCGGGCAGGCCGAGGATGTTGGCAACCGCTGCCCGCACGCCGGTCGACGTCTGGGTCGAGGTGCGGATGCGCAGGCGCCGGTCGTCGGCGTCCCAGCGGGCGTGCACGCCCCGGCCCTCGAGCGGCGACGACAGGGAACGCTCCATCGCGAGGTCGAGCTCGAGGACGTGGGGAGCGGCGGCGATGGCGGCGCGGGCGTCGCCCAGCTCCTGGGTGGTGACCGCGGCCACGTTGCCGGGCACGTCGGGGTGGACCAGGTGCTCGGCCGACCGGGCGGCACCGATGCCGACGACCGCGGGCAGCCGCTCGTAGTCGACGACGATCCGGTCGGCGGCGTCCTCGGCCACGTAGCGATCGACGGCCACGACCATGACGACGGGCTCGCCGACGTGGTTGACCTCGCCGCGCGCCAGGGCGTACTGGGTGCGGGGCTGGGTCAGGTCGGGATGGGGGATCAGCAGAGGCAGCGGCTCGGCCAGGCGCCCCGGCAGGTCGTCCCAGGTGTAGACGGCGACGAGACCGTCGACGTCGAGCGCGTCGGTGACGTCGATCCCGGTGATCCGGGCGTGGGCGTGCTGGCTGCGCACGAAGGCGACGGCCAGGGCGTCGTGACCGACGTCGTCGAGGAAGCGGCCGGCGCCGGTGAGCAGGCGCTGGTCCTCGCGCCGCTCCACCCGCTCGCCGAACCAGCGCGTGCTCACGGGCGGAGCTCCTCGGCCACCAGCTCGGCGGCACGCCGGACCGAGCGGACGATGTTGACGTAGCCGGTGCAGCGGCACAGGTTGCCGCCCAGGGCGTCGGCGATCTCGTCGTCGGAGGGATCGGGGTCGCGGGCCAGCAGCTCGCTCGTGAGCAGCAGGAAGCCCGGCGTGCAGAAGCCGCACTGGAGGCCGTGGCACTCGCGGAACGCCCGCTGCACCGGCCCCAGCTCGCCGTCGGGTTCGGCGCCGTCGGTTTCCGCCAGGCCCTCGACGGTGCTGATGTGGGCGCCGTCGACCATCACGGCGAAGGTGAGGCACGAGCGGATCGGTTCGCCGTCGAGCAGGACGGTGCAGGCGCCGCACACGCCGTGCTCGCAGCCGACGTGGGTGCCGGTGAGCCGCAGGTCGTGCCGTAGGAGATCGGACAGCAGCCGCCGGGCAGGCACGCGGGCTGACCGGGCGACGCCGTTGACGGTGACGACGACCTCGTGGAGGTCGTTGGGGCCGCGGGCAGGGGCCGTCTCACGCACGGGCGAGCCCCCCTGTTGCGAGGCAATAGGGACCGGCCAAAGAAGCCTGAGGCAAGTGGGACCGGCCCCCGGGCCTTATTGCCTCGGGAGTGTCTCCGCGGTCCCTGTTGCCTCGGGTCGAGCATCGGACGTTGGGGGGCGGGGGGGTCATGCGGGGACCTCCGAGGGGCGCTCGGTCGCGCCGGACCCGGCGCGGGCCCGGTCGAGAGCACGGTCCACCGCCCGAACGGTGAGCGTGGCGGCCAGGTGGCGCCGGTACTCGCCGCTGGCGTGGATGTCCTCGGTCGGGTCGAGGGCCGAGGCGACGAGGTCGTAGACGGCGCCGTCGGTCAGCGCCGGAGTGAGGTCGACGACCGGCGGCGTGGGGGCGCAGGACAGGTACGCGGCCCGGCCGGCGGTCGGCGTCCCGTCGCCGTCCACCGTCACCATCAGTGCCACTCCCGCCAGCGCGAAGTCGCCGTGCCGGCGGGCGAGCTCCTCGACCGCCCATCCCGTGCCCGCGGCGAGGGCGGGGAACGTCGCCGCCACCACCAGCTCGTCGGGCTCCAGGGTCGTCTGGAGCGGCCCGGTGAACAGGTCTGCGGCGGCCACCCGCCGAGCCGCGAGCGTGCCCGCCCGCCATGCCACGGCCTCGACGCTGCCGTCCAGCAGCGCCAGCACCGCCGGGAGCTCGGCCGCCGGGTCGGCGTGGGCGAGCGAGCCACACACCGTGCCGCGGTTGCGGATCACCGGGTGGGCGATCCACCCCGTGGCCTCCACCAGCAGCGGGTGCGCGCCGGGCAGCGCCCGCTCGCGCAGCAGCCGCGCGTCCCGCACCGTGGCCCCCACCTCCACGGCGCCGTCGCGCAGCTCGAGCCGGTCGAGCGTGCCGATGCCGTTGATGTCCACGAGATGCGCCGGGGCGGCCAGGCGGAAGTTGAGCAGCGGGACCAGGCTCTGGCCGCCGGCGATCACCTTCGCCTCGTCCCCCAACTCGGCCAGCAACTGGGCGGCCTCCTCGACCGACGCAGGCCGGTGGTAGACGAACGGCGGCGGCTTCATCGCGGCGCCTCAACCAGGGCGGCCAGCGCCGCGACCGCGGCGCTGAAGCAGTCGAGCGGGGGGTGGACCAGCCCGGCGCCCACCTGGCCGGTCCCCGCCACCCGCCCGGCGATGCCGGTGTTGATGATCGGCGCCATTCCGGTGCGCACCACCCGAAGAACGTCTATGCCGAACGGCACGCCCCGGAAGCCGAGCGGCGGCAGCGCCCAGCCGGGGTGCTCGGCGAGCGTGACCTGGTACATCAGCTCGGTCCACGTCCTGGCGTCGGCCACCTCACCGCCGACGAGCTGCACGATGGCCGGCGCCCCGGCCATGGCGAACCCGCCGAGGCCCACGGTCTCGGTGATGGCCGAGTCGCCGATGTCGGCGTTGGCATCGTCCGGGCCGAACCCGCCCAGGTAGAGCCCGTCCGGGACCGCCGCCGGGGCCGTGAACCAGCGGTCGCCGGTGCCCGCCACGCGGATGCCGAACTCGGTGCCGTTGCGGGCCATGGCCACGACGACGGTGGACCCGGCGATGCCCCGGCCGGCGTCGGCCACCAGCTTGGCGGCGCCCATGACGACGTTGAGCAGGAAGTGGTCGTTGGCGTCGATGAACGCCAGCACGTCGGCGACGTCGTCGGCCCGGTGGCCGGCGGCACCGCCGTCGACGGCGCGGACCATGTCCGGTGCGAGGGCGCGCACCAGCAGCGAAGTGCCCGCCCGGTTGCGGTTGTGACCCTCGTCGCCCATGGCCACCATCGACGCGATCAGCGAGCCCACGTCGACCGGTCCGTGGCGCCGTAGCGCCGACGCCAGCACGGGACCCAGCACCCGCTCCATCCAGCGCAGCCGCTCGGTGACCGCCTCGCCGAAGGCGCCGTAGCGCAGCACCTTGCCGAGCCCCTCGTTGAGGGTGCTCCGGCTAGCGCGGCCGTCGGTGTCCTCGAGCACCCACATCGGCATCGACGGGCTCACGATGCCGGCCATGGGCCCCACGCTGGCGTGGTCGTGGCAGGGCGCCAGCTCGATGGCCCCGGAGGCGGCGAGCGCCTCAGCCGCGTCGGGGGTGTCGGCCCAGCCCTCGTAGAGGCAGGCGCCGATGATCGCCCCCCGCATCGGTCCCGTGGCCGTATCCCAGTCCACCGGGGGACCGGCGTGGAGCAGCTGGTGGCGGCCGATCCCCACCAGCCCGGCCGCGGGACGGACGTCGACGAGACGGGGCCGGACCGCCGTCATGCGCTCGATCGCCATGCGGTTGGCGGGGACGAGCCGGGGATCGGACGTCACGGCGGCGACCGCCGCTACCGAGCCGGCCGGGGGTGGCCGCCACTCGACCGGCACGGTCGTCACGCCTTGGGCGGCCAGCGCCTCGTCGAGCGTCGGTGCCCCCACGGTGATGACGGCCTCGGGCGGGACCAGCAGGTCGGCGATGGGGCTGCTGCTCATCGCTCCCCCACCAACCCGGCGACCCCTGCCACCATGGCCGCGGCGTGCTCGGCAGCCCGGGCGTTGCTCCGGTGGATAGACGCCCCGGCAGCGAAGAGGGCCTGCGCCTGGCGTTCGAGGCCCTGCGGGTCACCGGCAGTGCCCACCAACGTGACGACCGTCGCGACGCCGGCCGTCCGGGCGGCCGACAGCGCAGGCCCGAACACCGCCGCCGGGTCGGGATGCGCGCCGTGGCCGAGCACGACGTCGAGCAGGACCACGCCCGGACCGGCGGATGCGCCGGCCGCAGCCGTGAGCCGGTCGGCAACGGGCCGGGGGTCGATCATCGGGTGCGGCCTCCCGGCGGTCAGCTCGTCGTCGCCGAGGTCGAGCACCGCATGGCCGCCGCCGGGATCGTCGTCTGGGCCCAAGCGCCGACCCGGGTCGTGGTCGTGGTGGACGTTGGAGCGCACCGGACCGAGGCGGTCCTCCAGCACGACGAGCGCCTCGGCGGCGTTGGTACCGCCGCTGAACAGGCCGAGCACCGGCCCGGGGCGCGACACGTCCCCCGCTGACGGCGGCATCCAGGCGCGGGGCTCGGGGAGTCGCAAGCCGAGCGTGGCCGCGATCTCGGCGGCCGCATCGGTGAGCGTCGGCCGACCCGGGCCGACCAGGGCGAGCACCACCGGCGTGCGACAGCGGGTGGCCGTAGCCGTCACGACGGCGGCGACCTCGGGGTCGGGCGGCTTGGAGACGACGGCGATCACCTCCACGGCCGGGTCGTCGTCCAGCGCCGCGAGCGCCGCGAGGGTCGACGCACCGCCGACGGCGGCCGAGAGGTCCCGGCCGCCGACGCCCACCACGTGGCGGACCCCGATCCCCGCGCCGTCCAGCAGGCAGCACAGCTGCTGGGCCCCGGTGCCGGATGCGGCCACCAAACCGACCGGCCCCGGCACCACCACGTTGGCGAAGCCGAGCCCGACCCCGCCGAGGATGGCGGTGCCGCAGTCCGGTCCCATGACCAGCCGCCCCGAGGCCGCCGCCACCCGCTTGAGGGCGACCTCGGCCGCGACCTCGACCCCGTCGCTGAACACCATCACGTGCCGCCCGGCCCGCAGCGCGGCGGCGGCCTCGACGTAGGCGTGCGGCCCGGGGACCGACACCACCACCACGCCCGCGTCGGGCGACTGGGCCGCAGCCGCCTCGACGCTCCGGGGCGCTACCTCCTGTGCACCGGCGACCGCCGACCGGCGCCGCTCGGTCAGGACGCGTTCGACGGTCGCCAGCGCCTCGTGGGCGGCGGCGTCACCGTCGGCCCGCACGGCGATCAGCAGGTCGTCGGCGGTCGCCCCGCGCTCGGCTTCGGGGAAGCCGGCATCGACCAGCAGGGTCCGGTTGAGCTCGGTCCCCATCGCCGCGATCACGGCCTCCACGCCCGGGAGCTCCCGGGCCGCGGCACTCGCCCGCATGAGCGTCACGGAGTCGTGGTAGCGGCCCCGCTCGACCCGCACGATCTCGGTCACGCCCCGCCCCCACCGACCGGCGTTCCGGTGACGCAATCCGTCGATTCCCAACGGATTCCGTCACCAGAACGGCGTCGAGGACCCTGCGCGTGGCTCACGCCAACCAGCAGGCCGACAGCCAGGTGCCAGCCGCTGGTGTGGCCGAGTGCGACCAGGCGATCGGTGGCGGCGGCGAGCCCGCCGGCACCCGCCAACGCCCGCAGCACGGCCGCAGCCTCGGGGACCACGGCGCCGACGTCGGCGGCCTCGAGCAGCGCCGCCGACAACCGGCTGGTGGCGACCAGGGCGAGGGCCCGGACGGCGGCGCCCAGATCGTCGGCCGCCGGCGAGCCCAGCGCCCGCAGTGCGGCGAGCGCGCCCGCCACCAGGTCGTCCCCTGCCGGCGTCAGTCCCGTCCCCCGCCCGAGCAGTCGCGCCGCCGCATCCCAGGCGTCGCCTGCGGCCAAGTCGCGGGCGAGGCGCTCGGCGGCGTGGGCCGGCAGCAGCGGGTCGGCGCGACCCAGCGCCAGGACCAGCGCCGCGAACCGGGCGACGGCCGCCGGATCGACCCCCGCCTCCAGGCGCACGCGCGGATCGAACCACCGGCGGACCGACAGCACCCGCCGGCCGTCCTGGTGGACGGCACCGTCGCCGACGGCGAGATCCGGTCCGGCGGCGAGCGGCAGCCCGTCGCCGCTGGCCACGACGGCGCACGGAAGCCGCACCCCGCCGGGCGCCACCACCGCGACCAGTCGCCCGTCGACGTCGAGGTAGGTGGCCGCCCGTCCCGCCGCGACAACGCTGCCCGGACGCACCGGACCGGTGAGCACGTCCCGCACGAGCACACTGGCAACGCCGTTCATCGCCCCACCCCCACCGCGGCCGGGGCCGTGACCCGGGTGCCACAGCGCCCGTGGAGGGCGTCGGCGGCCCGCCCCAGGGGCCCGATGGTGGCCGCCTGGCCCGTCGCCTCAACGAACCGGAGGACGGCCTCCACCTTGGGTGCCATCGACCCGACGCCGAACTCCCCCCGGGCCGCGAGCTGGCGCAGCTCCGTCGTGTCCACGGCGTCGAGCCACCGCTCGCCCGGCTTCCCGAAGTCGACGGCCACCCCGTCCACGTCGGTGAGGATCACCAGCCGGTCGGCGCCCAGCTCGGCCGCCAGCAGCGCCGCCGCCAGGTCCTTGTCGACGACGGCGTCCACGCCCACCAGTTGTCCGCCGGCGTCCTCGATCATGGGAACGCCACCGCCGCCGTTGGCGATGACCACGGCACCGGTGGCGAGCAGCATCCGGACGGTGTGCGCCTCGAGGCTGCGGACCGGCTCGGGCGACGGCACGACCCGGCGCCAGCCGCCACCCCCGCCCCCGCTCGGGCCGCCGGTGTCCCGCCACACCTGGGTCGGGTCGTCGGCCATGGCGGCCGCCGCCTCGTCGGCGCTCACGGCCCGGCCGATCGGCTTGGTGGGCTCCCGCCACGCCGGGTCGTCGGCCCGGACCAGCACCCGCGACAGCACCGGCACGACCGGGCGGTCGATCCCGGCCGCACGCAGCTCGGCCTCGAGGGCGGTGAGCATCGCCAGCGCGATCGTGGCCTGCGTCTGCGCCACGCACCAGTGCAGCGGCATGGCCGGCACCACATGCCGGGCGAGCACGTTCTTGGTGAGGAGGTTCCCGACCTGGGGCCCGTTGCCGTGGGTCACGACGACCTCGCCGCCCTCCGCCACCAGCGCCGCCACCTCGACCATCGCCCGCCGGATGGTGGCGATCTGCTGCTCGGCCGTCCCCGCCGCGCCGCGGGGCACGATGGCGTGGCCGCCGAGTGCGACCACCATGCGGCGGGTCGTCGGTGTGCTCAAGTACCGGATGGTAGGGCGAGACGCGTGTTTCCCGCTCTCGGCGCCTGCGGCGCCGGGCCGCTCGGGCCACGGCTGCGCGTAGCGCAGCCTCAGGGAATGACCGATTACGCCTCGCCCACCTCGACCACCGCGGCCACCGGTCCCCCGCCCGACGGTCCCTGGTGCAGGGCGGCGACCGACACGAACACGGCCGGATCGCCCACGGCCGCCGCGGCGACGCCGCCGACCGCCCCCTTGATGTGGCGGTGGTGGTGGACGTCGGAGTCGTCGAGGGCAACCTGCCGCCGCCCCCGCAGCCGGCCCGTGGGATCGGCCTCGCACTTGATGAACACGTTCACCAGCCGGTCGCCGAGGTCGGCCGCCACCGGGCGCTCCGGCAGGTCGAGGTCGGCCGAGCGAATGGCGGCGTAGATGCCCTCGGCATCGAGAGCATCGCGCATGACCGAGTGCCCGACCCGGAAGCGTCCGCCGACCCCGGGGGCGTTCCCGACCACCACGATCTGGGCCCGGTCGAGCTCCACGCCCGACGAGCACGACGCCACGCTCGAGAACAGCGACAGGTCGCGCCCGATCGCATCCGCGTCCGGCATGTCGATCTCGCCGAGGGCGACGGCGATGCCGAGCGCCGCGGTCCCGTTCGACAGGTTCATCGACTCCAACGGCTCGTCGGTGACCGTGGTCTCGCCCCGGGCCCGGGCCTCCTCGATGCTGGCCATGGTGAGCAACGGCGTCTTGGTCTGGACGTAGTGCACGTCGGCGGGATCGTCGATGCCTGCGTCAGCCATGGCCTTGCGTACGCCCTCGGCCACCGTGGCCACCATCGCCCGCCGTCCGATGTGCTCGGGCAGGATCACCTCGCTCATCGCCACCCCGACCGACAGCCGGGTCTCATCGGAGGTCGTCCCCTCGCCCGGTACCCGGGCGAAGACGGTGGCGTGGGGGGTGAGCACCCCGTCGGTGCCGCCCGACCACACCATCGGGACCATGCCGACCTCGGCCTCGGTGCGCGCGCCGCGTTCGAGCAGCACCCCCCGAAAGGCCTGGTCGGCGAGGATGCGCGTGAAGTCGTTGACCCCGCCGTTGCCCTCGGTCTTGCCTATGATGGCCACGACGTCATCGACCGCGAACGCACCCGCGGCGATGAGCTCCGCCAAGCCGGACGCGTCCGACACGCTCTCGAGCACGATCTTGTGGGCGACGTAGGGCACCGGTGTCCTCCTCGGGGTCGCCGACTGGCGACCGAGCGAATCGGACAGCGTAGGTCCGCCCTACGTGGTGTCAACGACCGGCGTGGCGGGCGCAAGCGTTTGCGGTCACGGCGCTAGAACAGCACCACCTCGGTGAAGAGACCCGAGGAGACAGGCTCGAACGGGCTGTCGCCGCGCATGGTCTGGATGAGCCGCTGGGCGGCCTCGTCGCCCATCCACGCGTCACCGGCCTGCCCGAACTCCCGCATCGAGTTGTACTCCATGACTGCGCACAGCAACCCAGCCTGAGGACCCGCATGGTTCAGTTCGAACAGGCGGCAACCCACTGCTTCATGGGTGTCGCAAAGGTCGAAGGCTTCGCGGACGAAGGCCAGGGTGTCGTCCCAGCGTCCCGGACGCGGACGACCCAGGCGAGCGTCGAGCACCCGGCCCCGACCACGCTTGCCCTCGGCGCGCCCGAGATCGATCTCGACCAGCACGGCCGTCGACTCGTACGTGAAGGGGGCTTCTGCCTCCCTGATCCGATGGTTGTACGACTGCGCCTCGGCATCCGCCAATGTGTCGTCGAGGTAGGTCCCGTACGTGGTGAGGTCATTGAACTCGCAGGTCAGCACCAACAGGCCCGTGTTGGGCCCGGCGGTGGCTGCCTGCGTCAGCCGGCTGTTGCTCGCGCCGTGGCGATCGGCCAGCTTGACCCCCTCGGTGATGAGGCCGATGGAGTCGTCGTAACGTCCCGGCCGCGGACGCAGGTTCCAACTGCGAACGATCATCGATCACTCCCCCTTTCCCGGCGCGACGCCGGATGCCTCTTGGTCGAGAGTGGACGGGCCGCGTTCAGGCAGGTCCCGAGAGCGAGGCGAACGCACGAGAGGTTCGACATCCCGCATGGGACCACCTCCTGGGCCGACGACCCAGCCATCCCACTGTGGGTCTATCGGCAACCACCGTCCATTACAACCTGGCTACAAACCAGGCACTAACCCACTCGGGCGCTACGACGGGTGGCGGCGAACGCGGGCGCTGAGGAGGTCTCGGAGGCTGACGATCCCGACCAGCGCGTTCCCCTCGACGACCGGAAGGTGGCGGAACCCGCTGCCGAGCATGATCTCGGCCGCTCGCTCCGAGTCCACATCGGGCTCCGCCGTCTCCGGGTCGCGTGTCATCCATCGGGACACGGGTGAACGAGCCAGGTCGTCACCCGACGCCGCCGCCCGCAAGACGTCGCGCTCGGTGAAGATCCCCACCAACGCCTCCCCCTGCATGACGACGGCCGAACCGATGCGACCCTTGACCATGGCCGCCACCGCCTCCGCCACCGGGCCGTCGGGCGCGACCGTGAACACGTCGGTTGTCATGATCTGGGCGAGCTCAACCATCCTGCCCTCCGCGACGCGCCGCCCGTCCGGGTCCCGCCGTCTATCAGCCGCCCTCGCCACCCACCTCGTCGAGCTCCGGATCGCTCACGGCCGAGGACGGTCCGGCCAAGTCCGGGTCGATCTGTCGCCACAGGGCGCCCGCCCACGAGCCCAATCGTGGCCAGTCGCGCCAGAACACCTGCAACGCAGCATCGTCGAGCGTCGCCGCGGCTTTGTCGGACGTCACTTCGTCGGCCACGTCCTCCAGAGCCGACAGCGCTGCGAGTAACCGCTCCGAGAGATCATCCATCAGCGCCCCTCCTCTCGGCTGGGCCACCCGAGATATAGCACTACGCGACCCTACGGCCGGTGGTCGAGGAGCAAATGTCCCGCCGCGTCGGCGGTTGTCTCTTGACTTCGATTCGGCCGGTCGTAGCTTGAGGATCGAAGCAGCGCGACAGGGGGTGGTCGACATGCCACTCGACCGGATCGTCGGCTCTCGTCGCATCGAGGGCGGCAGGGTGGCGGAGTCGACCGCCTACGTCAACTGGCTCGACCCCTACATCCAGATGGGCCTGGTCGACGCCAGCAACCTCACGACCTGAGGAGGGGAGCGTGGCGGACGAGCTGCCGGTGTGCGCGGTCTCCGAGCTCACCCCCGGCACGGTCAGGGGTGCGGGCCACTACGCGGTGGGAAACGCCAGCGGCCACCTGTTCGCCGTGAGCCGCAGGTGTCGTCACCTCGGGGCCGACCTCGCCGGCGGGTCCATCGACAGGCAGGGCTGTCTCGTGTGTCCCTGGCACGGCTCCAAGTACGACGTCGAGACCGGTCGGATGGTGCGCGGGCCGCAGGGCGTGTACGCGAAGGTCCCCGGTCTGGGCGCAGCCAACATCGCTTTGACACGAGTCTTCCCGTTGCGTCGGGCGGAGGTCGTCGAGCGCGATGCCACCGTCTTCGTCCGCTGAACCGCCTGACCCGCGCTGTGCGGCGAAAGGAGGCGCGTGTGGATGCCTATGTACTGATCCAGACCGAGGTGGGAGCGGCTGCTGACGTCTCCGCCGAGATCGGCGCCTTCGAGGGAGTGCTCTCGGCCGAGGCCATCACCGGCCCCTACGACGTGATCGCACACGTACGGGCCGAGAACGTCGATGCCCTCGGCAAGCTCGTGGTGTCGCGCATCCAGCTCGTCGCAGGCGTAACCCGCACCCTCACCTGCCCGATCGTCCGCCTTTGACCGGGCGGGACCGGCGGCCCGCCTTCCGCGGCACGATGATCATCCGGGGGCAGCCGGCGCGCCAGACTCCGCGGGTGGCGCAGCGGGTCGATGTGGCCGTCATCGGGGCGGGAGCGATGGGGTCGGCGACGGCGTGGTGGCTGGCCCGCCGGGGACGGTCGGTGGCGCTGATCGAGCAGTTCGCGCAGGGTCATGCGAGGGGCAGCAGCCACGGAGCCAGCCGGATCTTCCGCTATGCCTATGCCGATCCGCGCTACGTGCGGATGGCCCAGGAGGCACTGCCGCTGTGGCGTGAGCTGGAAGACGACGTCGGCCAGCCGCTGCTCGAGATCACGGGCGGGCTGGACCACGGCCGCGCGTCGCTCGTCGAGCCCGTGGCTGAGGCGCTTGCCGCCGGCGGTGTCGACCACGCCCGCCTGACACCGGAAGCTGCCGTCGAGCGCTGGCCCGGCATGCGCTTCGAGGGCACGGTGATCCACTGCCCCGGAGCCGGCCGCTGCCTCGCCGACGCCTCGGTGCTCGCCCTGCAGCAGCGGGCCGCATCGCTGGGCGCCGACGTCCGCTTCTCGTCGGGCCCGGCGACGCTGACTTGGACCGAGGACACGGCGACGGTCCGGACCCCCGGCGACGAGTGGCGGGCGCACGTCGCCGTGGTCACGGCCGGCGCGTGGCTTCCGACCGTGGTGGGATCGCGGATCGCCCGGCCACCGCTTCGGATCACCCGCGAGCGGGTCCAGCACTTCCGCCCCGTGCGGCCGGCCGACGAGCCGTCGTGGCCGAGCTTCATCCACCACCGCACGGACGCCTGGCGCTACGGCCTGCTCAGCCCCGGCGAGGGCGTGAAGGTCGCCGAGCACATGACCGGCCCGGTCGTGGACCCGGACGACGGGCTACCGGCCGAGGCCGATGCCGGGGCGGCGACGGACCGCGTGCGCCGCTACGTCGAGCACTGGTTCCCCGGCCTCGACCCCGCGCCGATCCACCCAGCCACCTGCCTCTACACCACCACGCCCACCCACGACTTCGTCCTCGAACGCCAGGGCCCCATCGTGATCGGCTCGGCCTGCAGCGGCCACGGCTTCAAGTTCACGCCGCTGGTGGGCCGCATCCTCGCGGACCTGGCGACGGCGGCAGGTTGATGCGCCGGCCACGGCAGGCTGAGGTCCTGCGTCACCCGCTACCGGCGGATACTGGACGGCGTGTCGACGACCCCGGTGCCTGACCTGCGCTGGTGGGTGCTGCACGTCGATCTCGACGAGTTCATCGCCGCGGTCGAGATCGCACGCCGGCCCGGGCTGCGGGGCAGGCCGGTGGTCGTCGGCGGGAGGGGCGACCCGACCCAACGGGCCGTCGTGGCCACTGCCTCGTACGTCGCCCGCGAGTACGGGATCCACTCCGGCATGCCGCTGCGGACCGCCGCCCGGCGCTGCCCCGATGCCGTGTTCCTGCCGTCCGACCCGCCCGCCTACGAGGCGGTCTCGGAGCGGGTGATGGCCGCGCTGCGCGCGCTGCCCGTGGTGGTCGAGGTGGCCGGCTGGGACGAGGCGTTCCTGGGGGCCCACACCGACGACCCCGAGGCGCTGGCCGCCGACGTTCAGCGGGCGGTGCGACAGGCGGCAGGGCTGTCCTGCTCGCTGGGCATCGGCGACAACAAGCTGCGGGCCAAGCTCGCCACCGGCTTCGCCAAGCCCGCCGGCGTCTACCGCCTCACCCGGGACAACTGGTTGCAGATCATGGCCGATCGACCCACCCAGGCGCTGTGGGGCGTCGGGCCCAAGACCGCCCGGAAGCTGGCTGATGCCGGCATCACCACCGTCGCCGCGCTGGCCCGGGCCGACCAGGCCGAGTTGGCGAGGCGCTTCGGCCCGACGATGGGGCCGTGGTTCCGCGCCCTCGGCCTGGGTGACGGCGATGCCGACGTCTCCGCCGAGCGGCGCGTGCCGCGCTCCCGCAGCCGCGAGACCACCTTCCAGCAGGACATCACGGACCGCGCCGCGCTCGACGAGCAGCTGGTGGTGCTGGCCCGGCGGGTGGCGCAGGACGTCGCCGCCGAGGGGCGGCCGGCCGCGCGGGTGGCGGTGAAGGTGCGGTTCGCGCCGTTCTTCACGCAGGTCCGCAGCATGACCCTTGCTGCGCCCGCCAGCGACGCCGACGAGATCGCCCGGGCGGCGCTGGTGGTGCTGGACCGCTTCGAGCCCACCCGACCGGTCCGGCTGCTGGGCGTCCGGGCCGATCTCGTCCCGCCGGAGTGAGCGAGCGCAGCGAGCGAACCAGACAGCACAGGGCTGGGCGCGAGGCGCCCGGCCTCACAGCGCAGCCTCCGAAGGAGGCGAAGCTGTGAGGCTCAGGCCGCGACCGAGTCGGCACGGCGCCGGCCGAGTCCGCGGCCGAACCGCTGGGCGCCGCGGGCGCCGCAGTAGCAGTGCCAGTGGACGACCGGGCCGTCGGGGGTGTTGACCAGTGACTCGATGGCGCGGGCGCCGAGCAGTACCCGGCTGCGGTGGTGGGGGCAGTGGATCTCGAACATGGGACGACCGTACGGGCAAAGTGGATCGTTGGTAAGGTCCAGTTCATAACCTTCTATGCGTACCAGTTCCGCCGAGGTCCTCATCGAGCTGGACCGGACACGGCCCCGCGGGTTGCGGGCCCAGATCGAGGACGAGCTGCGGGAGGCCATCCGGTCGGGCCGGCTGGCTCCCGGCACGCCGCTGCCCTCGACCCGCGCCCTGGCCGCCGACCTCGACGTCACCCGCGGTGTCGTGGTGGCCGCCTATGACCAGCTGCTGGCGGAGGGATACCTGGCGTCCCGCCCGGGCTCGGGCACCGTCGTCAACGCGACCGGCGGTGTCCGCCCGGCGGCCCGCCGGCCGCGCCGCGACGACAGCCCGGTGATCGTCGACTTCACACCCGGGCTCCCCGATCTCGACCTCTTCCCCCGTGCCGCGTGGCTGCGGGTGTCCCGCGCCGCCCTGCAATCGGTGCCGGGCCCGCAGCTCGGCTACGCGGACCCCCGCGGCCTGCCGCAGCTGCGCGAGGCGGTGGCCGACTACCTGGGGCGGGTCCGGGGAGTGAGCACCGACGCCGACCACGTGGTGATCTGCAACGGGTTCGGCCACGGGCTGAGCCTGGTGGTCCGGGCGTTCCTGGACACCGGGCGCGACCTGGTCGCTGTCGAGGATCCCGGCCACGACGGTCCCCGGACCGAGATCGAATGGGTCGGCGCGCGGTACCGCGGCATCGAGGTCGACGCTGACGGCATCGTGGTGGACGCCTTGCGGCGGTCGCCGGCCCGCGCCGTGCTGCTGACGCCCGCCCATCAGTTCCCGACCGGGGCCGTGCTCTCGCCCGCACGTCGACCCGAGCTCGCCGCCTGGGCGCAGGACGTCGACGGCTACGTGGTGGAGGACGACTACGACGCCGAGTACCGCTACGACCGCCACCCGGTCGGCGCGCTGCAGGGCGTCGCGCCCGACCGCGTCGTGTACGGCGGCACGCTCTCCAAGAGCCTGGCCCCGGGGCTGCGCCTGGGCTGGCTGGTGGTACCTCCCGCCCTGCTCGACCCGATCGTCACCGGCCGCCACCTCGTCGATCACGCCACGTCCTCGTTCACGCAGGCCGCGGCGGCCGAGCTCCTTGCCAACGGCGATCTCGACCGGCACCTGCGCCGCACCCGGCGCATCTACCGCCAGCGGCGCGACGCTCTGGTAGCGGCGCTGGCCCGCTGGTTCCCGGGCGCGACGCCGAGCGGCATCGCCGCTGGCCTCCAGGTGCTGGTGACGCTGCCGCCCGAGCTCGACGAGGCCGGCGTCGCCCAGCGGGCGCTGGCCGCGGGCGTGCGGGTCCATCCGTTGGGCCGCTATCGCGTCAACCGCCGATCCGACCGCCCACCTGCCCTGGTGCTGGGCTACGGGCAGCTGACGCCGGAACAGATCGAGCACGGCATTCGCCTGCTCGCCGGGGCCAGTTCTCAGGCGACCAGCCCGGCGATGAGGTTGACGCCGCCGGCCACGATCACCACGCCGAACACATAGGACAACAACGAGTGCCCGAGCACGGCGCGGCGGAGCTTGCGGTCGCGGAGATTCGTGTCGGACACCTGGTACGTCATGCCGATGGTGAAGGCGACGTAGGCGAAGTCGCGGTAGGTGGGCGGCTCGGGCCTGTCGGGGTGACCGAAGTCGATGCCGCCGGCGGGACGGCTGAAGTACAGGTGGGCGTAGCGCAGGGTGAAGACGGTGTTGACCACCGTCCACGACAGGACCACCGTCAGCGTGGCGATGGCGATGTGCGCCACGCGCACCCCGCCGGACTCCCGGCCCGCCTGCCCCAGCGCGAAGCCCACGGCCAAGAGGCTGACGAGGCTCGCGCCGAGCAGCAGCAACCCGGCCGTCCCCCGGGTCTCGTCCTCACGCGTGGCGAGCTCGCCGGTGTGGCGACCGTCGGCTCGGGCGATGATCGGCCCGACCGCGGCGAGGAACACCAGCGCGCTCGCGTTCCAGCCCGCGATCAGGGCCAGCTCCCAGGTGGCCGGCGCCAGGAGGACGAGCCCGACGGTCAAGCCGATCGAGGCCGCGACGACCAGGCGCCGCAGCGCCGGCGCGTGCCAGCCCACCCAGCGGTGGTAGATCGTCGGCGAAGGGGCGGTCGGCATGCCCGAAGGCGACCTCGCAGTTAGTGCCTAGCTCAGGCGGGCACGGTGCCGGCAAAGTAGCGCTGCGCCAGCGACCAGGCCGCCCGCCCGCAGGCCGTCCCGATCCTGCGGCCCTCGAAGTCGTCGGCCGGGATGTGGATCCCACCGAAGATCCGCGAGATGCCGGCCTGGTCGGCGGCGTCGAAGTAGGTGGCCCACTGGAGGGTCACGTCACGGCTGGGGCCCGCCTCGGTGACGAGGTCGCCGGCAGGGACCGTCCACTGCGAGATGCCGCCGGGAAAGTACGGGTCGCCGGTGAACGCGCTCATGACCTCGGCGGCGGCGCGGCTGAACGTACTGTGCCCGGACACGTAGCCCGCGAACGCCGGCGTCACGAACGTCGCCCGCTGGTAGGGGACCCAGTCGACGGCGCGGATCCACCCGACCCCGCTGGCCTCGTCGGCGGGGTCCCCGGGGTTGCCTCGCCAGGCCCTGACCGCGACCTCGCCCAGATGGTCGGCCAGGTGCTCGTGGCGCTGGCTGCCGGCACTCGATGCCGGGGTGACCACCTCGATCAGCCCGGGGACGAGCGGCAACCCGTCGGGGTCGTACGCCGCCCCTGCCGGATCGCTCGACTGCCCCTTGGCGCCCATGTAGCGGATCATCGAGATGGGCCGGGCCGAGTCGTAATACCCCTTGACACCCCACGCCGCCACCGCGGCGTCGTGCACGGCGCCGTTCAGGGCGAAGTACAGCTTGACGTCCCATTCCAACCGGTCGAGCTCGGGGCCGTCACCGCCGATCCGGCGAACGAAGCTGGGGGTGTCGGAGACCTCGTTGGCAATGCTGTTCCAGTGGCCGGGCGGCGTCTCCGAGTCGGGCCCGTCGGCCCAGAACTCGGCCAGGGCGCGGGCGAAGTCACCCCGGCGCACCTCGTTGGGTGCGTAGGGCTCACCCGTGGACGGGTTGACGTCGTGGCCGTCGCCGTCGTTGGTGCCGAGCGGGTTGTCGCCGATGGCGCCGGGCCCGATGTCGATCGTGGCGCCGTCGGCCGGATCCAGCACACTGCTGTCGCGCAGGACGGCGACCGCGGCCTGCTTGAAGGCGTCCGCGCTCGCCGCGTCGCCGCCCAACTGCGGCGGCGGTCCCGGGTCGACGGGTAGCCCTTCGGCCGAGCCCGAAAGCCCGAACGTGTCCACCCGCCCCCAGTGCGGACCCACGAACCGCTGGATGTTGCCCGGGATCGGCTGGCCGTTCTGCGCCACCTGCCGGGCGAGGGCCAGGGGCTGCCACCGGTTCGGGTCGCGCATCGGGGCGCCCGGATCGGCCACCACCAGCGGCTGGTTCACCGGTCGGTAGGTGGTGTCCGTGTAGCGGCGCTCCTCGAGGGCGCCGTCGTCGCGCCCGGCGGCGATGACCGCCGCCGCGATGCGGTTGCCCAGGGCCGCCGGCGAGTCGCCCTCGGTGCTGGTGAAGTCGGTGCGGTAGCAGAGCGACTCCATGGTCGCGACCAGCTCGTCGAACGTCGCCTGGAGCCCCGCCGCCCGCGAGTAGCGGTGGAGCAGCACGCGATAGGCGGCGTAGCTGATCGCCGCCTCGCGAGCGGCGCCAACGTCGTCGGCTTCCTGCTTCTCGTCGACGAAGTAGCCGTCGCCGTCGGGGTCGTAGGCCGCCCAGGCGTCCCACATGGCGGCCGAGGTGTGGAACAGGTTGCGGGCGTGGACCGTGGGGGCGGGCACGTCACGGCGGATCGCGTCGAGCAGCGCCTCGTCCCACACGCGGGCCACCGACCGGCCGCCGAGGTCCGCGCGCTCGCAGCCGTCGATCACGTAGCCGTCCGGCGACGACTCCGACGACTCCGACGCATCCGAGCCCGACGAGCCGGTGCATGCCGGCAGCGCCATGACGGCGACAACCAGGGCTGCGCCACCCCACCCCCGGACCGCGCTCATCCCGATGGCTCCACGACCAGGACCTGGTTGGCGGGCACGTCGTCGAGGGTGGTCTCGTCGCCGCCGGGCCAGGTGACCACGAGCTCGCGCACCTGCGACGCGCCGCCCAGCCCGAAGTGCGCGCGCGGGTCCTCCGACGAGATGTAGCTGCTCCCGGCCCGCAGCTCCCGGCTGAGCGTCCGGCCGTCGGGCAACGACGCCGTGATCACCGCGCCCGGGAAGAAGCCGTCGAGCTCGACCTCGAGCCAGTTGCCGCTGGCAGCCACGTTCTCGAGCAGCACGAGCGGGCCGCCGATGGTGCCGACGGCGACGTCGAGGTCGCCGTCGTTGTCGTAGTCGGCGGCCGCGCTCCCCCGGGCCAGCAGGCGGCCGACGTCGGCCAGCCCGGCTGCCGCACCCACGTCCTCGAACCGCGCCGGCGCCCCTTGCGCGGCGAGGTTGCCGAACGCCTGCAGCGGCTCGGCGTCGTCGCCCAGGTCGTCGACGGGGATGTCGCCGTTGGCGACCAACAGGTCGACGTCGGTGTCGAGGTCGAGGTCGCCCCACGACACGCCCCACCCCGTGGCGCCCGCCAGGTCGGGCCCCAGCTCGCGCCGGACGTCCACGAACGAGGGCTCGACCACGCCGGACGCGTCGCCGCGGGACACGCCCCGGAATACGCCATGTTCCTGGCCACGGGCGTTGGTCACGAACAGGTCGGCCCGGCCGTCGCCGTCGTAGTCGGCCGCGGCGACACCCATGCCGGCGTTGGGGTCGGCGACGTTGGCCCTGGCCGCCAGCTCCTCGAAGCGGAACCCCAGGCCGGCCGGGTCGGCCTCGGCGCCGCCCGGCCAGGGGACGTTGTCGTACAGGCGGTTGGGCTTGGTGTCGTTGGCGACGTAGAGGTCGAGGTCGCCGTCGCCCTCGAGGTCGGAGAACAGCGCGCCGAGCCCGTACTCGAAGTTGGCCACCTCGAGGCCCGCCTCCATCCCCACCTCGCGGAACGTGACCCGCCCGCCGTCGGCCGGCCCCTCGTTGAGGTAGAGCAGGTCGCGCACCCCCGTGTACGTGTTGGGGAAGCCCTGCGTGGCCCCCTCCACCGGGCTGCCGAGGTTGGCGTAGCCGGCGAGGAACAGGTCGGGCCAGCCGTCGCCGTCGACGTCGCCCACGGCGGCCCCTGCGTACCAGCCGACGGCCGTCGCCCCGGCATCGTCGGCGCCCTCGGTGAAGGTGCCGTCGCCCTCGTTCCACAGCAGCGCCCCCGCCTCGGCGCCCGTGACGTACAGGTCGGTGTGGCCGTCGAGGTCGAAGTCGGCCGCCACGCAACCGTTGCCGCGGGCGGCGAGGTCGGCACCCGAGCCCTCGCTGACGTCGACGAACCGACCGCCCACGTTGTGGAACAGCGCGTTGCCGGGCAGCCCACCGGCAGCCCCCCAGCGGTCGGCCTCGTCCTCGGCGTAGGAGTTGACGGCGAACAGGTCGAGCCAGCCGTCGCCGTCGTAGTCGAGCCAGCAGACCCCGGCCCCCTGCATCGCCGCCGGGTCGGCGGTGACGTCCCACCGGAACGCGCCGTGACGGAAGTCGAGCCCCACGTCGGCGGCCGCATCGGCCAGGGCGATACGCGAGGGACCGGGGCGCGCGTCCGCCGTGGTGCCTGCCAACGGCCGGGACCCGCTGTCGGCGGGGCCATCGTCGGCCCGGTCGACCTCGGCCGAGCAGGCGGCTGCGAGGAGGACCGCGGCGATGGCTGCACCCGTGCTGCGGTAGGACCTCACACCACGCCGCGGGCCGCCCGGCGGCGCTTCGACAGCGCGTCGACCAGCACCGCGGCGACCAGGACCAGGCCGGTGATCACGAACCTCGTGCC
>DASQUK010000194.1:0-9630 GCA_035641315.1 Acidimicrobiales bacterium
GGATCTCCGGACTTGGCGATGACAATCGTCATGCGAGCCATCCGGCCCGACCCGCCCGACGGGTTAGCGGCGGGACCACCACGCCCACTACCAGGAGAAGGACGACCGCGATGCCGATCGCGACGCGCCGCCACGGCCTTCGCGGTGGGCGGTGCCTGGTTGCCGGCTGCGCACGATCGACCAATGACGCCTCCTGCGCTCGCGGTCATCGTGGCCTGACCGGCGCGGGCGATGGCAGGGCCGAAGGACCCCGCACGCATCGCCAGTCGGCAGCCGATATCAGCGACGATACGGATGCGGTGCGCCGGTGTCGTGGCGTTCGGCGGACGTGTGATGGGCGACCTTGTCCACGGCACGCCGCCCGCAGCCGGCGAACCCACCGGGCTTCGCGCACCGATATCGTAGTTCGATATCGGTGCCCAGGTGGTTAGCCTCGGTGATCATGCGTGAGTTCCTGCGCGGTGCCGTCAAGCTGCACGTGCTGCACCACGCCGCCGAGGGCGACATGCACGGGGCGTGGATGGCCGAGGAGCTGGGCCGGCACGGCTACAAGATCAGTCCCGGCACCTTGTACCCGACGCTGCACCGCATGGAGGCCGACGGGCTGTTGGTGTCCCGGCGCGAGGTGGTCGATGGGCGGACCCGGCGCGTGTACCGGGCGACGAAGCAGGGCCGAGCGGTCCTGTCCGAGACCCGGGCGGCGCTGCGCGAGCTGGCCGAGGAGGTGCTCGGTTGACCGCCGACAACGTGTACTCCCGCCTGGCGCGCCGACTCGGGCTGTTCGACGCGGTGGTGATCGGGCTCGGGGCCATGATCGGCGCTGGCGTGTTCGCTGCCCTCGCACCGGCAGCACGTGCCGCGGGCAGTGGTCTGCTGGTCGGCCTCGGGATCGCCGCCGCGGTCGCGTACTGCAACGCCACCTCCTCGGCCCAGCTCGCGGCGGTGTACCCGCAGTCCGGCGGCACCTACGTCTACGGGCGAGAACGGCTCGGCGGGTTCTGGGGCTACCTGGCCGGCTGGGGGTTCGTCGTCGGTAAGACGGCCAGCTGCGCGGCGATGGCCCTCACCTTCGGGGCCTACGCCTCACCCGAGTGGCGCCGACCCCTCGCCGTCGCGGCCGTCGTTGCCCTCACCGCGGTGAACTACCACGGCGTACGCAAGACCGCATGGCTGACTCGGCTCATCGTCGCGGTCGTGCTCGCCTCGCTCACCGCGGTGGTCGCCGCCGCCCTCCTCGGCGGACAGGCCTCCACCGACAACCTCGGCTCACTGACCGCCGAAGGAGGATGGTCAGGCATCCTCGAGTCCGGCGGCCTGTTGTTCTTCGCCTTCGCCGGCTACGCCCGCCTCGCCACCCTCGGCGAAGAGGTCGTCGACCCCGCCCGCACCATCCCGAGGGCGATCCCCCTCGCCTTGGGAATCACCCTGGTCGTCTACGCAGCGGTGGCAGCGTCCGCACTCCTGGCCACCGGCCCCGACGCCCTCGCCGGATCGAGCGCACCCCTCGCCACCGCCGCCCGAGCCGGCGACCTCGACGCGGTCGCGCCGGTCGTGCGGGTCGGCGGCACGGTGGCCGCGCTCGGCGTGCTGCTGTCGCTCATCGTGGGGGTGAGCCGCACCGCATTCGCCATGGCCGCCAACGGCGAGCTGCCCCGCTGGCTCGATGCCGTCCACCCGGTCCACCGGATCCCGCACCACGCCGAGCTCGCCGTCGGCGCGCTCGTCGCCGCCGTCGTGCTCGCCGCCGACCTGCGCGGCGCGATCGGGTTCAGCTCCTTCGCTGTGCTCACCTACTACGGCATCGCCAACGCGTCGGCCTGGACCTTGGCGGTCGAGCAGCGGCGGAGGCCGCGCTGGCTGGCCGGCCTCGGCGTGATCGGCTGCGCCGTCCTGGCCTTCACGCTGCCCACCGGGAGCGTGGTCACCGGGGCGATCATGCTCGGCATCGGCGTCGTCATCTGGATGGTTCGGCGGGTCTCGGCTAGGCGCGGTCGGCGGTCTGGATTGCCCGCGAGTCCGAGCGCGTGGAGCCGGCCGGACGGCTACCGTGACCGCTCATGACATACGCACGCGGCTCCTTCGGGAGCTGCGGGCCTCGTAGTAGACCAGTCCACTACGCCACGGACTCAGCACCACTGGGTGGACGAATCCGTGGACGGAGCACCACGTCGGACCACTCGCCACGACGGAGTGGACTGGGACCGACACATTGCCAAGGTGAGGGTCGCGGGTTCGAGTCCCGTCGTCCGCTCAAAAGTTCCTGGTCATAGGGCCGCGTCTTCACTGCGTCGTCCATCCCGTGCACCCCGTCGTAGAGCGTGGCGCATTGGTCGCCGTAGTGAGGCTCTACCGAGCTCTTCGGTAGCCCGCTCATCGCGGCGTTCCGGCCGAACGACCTGGCGCCGCCGGTGGACGACGTGGAGCCGTCAGTCTCAGGCTCAGGTCCGGCTGAATTTGCCTGGCCCTTGCTGCCCAACCCCTCGCCGCTCGGTTGGCTATTCGTTCGGGACTCTCGCCATAGTGTCGAGGTTGTGACCGGTGGAGCATCCGAGGAGTGCGGCGCGTCCGACGCCCGGACGTCGTTTGACGGCGCCTCATTGTGCGACCAGTGCGCCGATCGCCGAGTCGCCCGCATCACCGGGTACCCCGAGCTGCCCGAACCGCCGCCACCAGCGACCCTGCCGGGCCCAGACGGGCGGGAGCACCACTTCGGGATCCGAGTCCGGCGTGCCCCGACGGGGATCGAGGTCGAGCTCCAGGAGACCGGGGTCGCCGGTCCGGACGACGGCTATCACTTCGCAGTGCTCGGTCCGCACGACGCCGACGTGGACGCGCTCGTGGAGGGCGTGACTCGACGCGCCACGGATGGCATTGAAAAGCAGCAACTGCAGCCTCATCCGCACCGAGGCGGCGGGCTGCTACGAGACGACGGCGTCGAAGGCCGACTCGTCTGGTGCGGCGAGCGTGAGCCCGGTAGTCCGTACGACGTCGCTGTCGACGGCCGCCGCCTGACACGGGACGAGCTCGGCCAGGCACTCGAACCATACGAAGGTTGGCGCTTTCGCTTCGTGCTCGAAGATCCGTGCGACGACGTGCGGCCGGACGCAGACGTGATCGCCATGTCTGCTCGGCGCGCTCAGGAGGTGCAACCGATGTCAGGTACAGCTGGACGGCCGACCATCGACGAAGCGTTAGTCGAATTCCTCGTCGAGCAGGAGAAGCGGCTCGCCCCGCGGACGTTCCGCAACTACGCCGATGTCATACATCTCCTACGGGACTGCCTCAACGGCTACGGCCATGAATTCCTCGATGCCGACGAGCGCACGCGATGGGAGACCGCGTACGAACGGGACGAGGAGGCGTTCGTTCACGTCTTCGGGCCGGCGAAGATCGCCGACAACCTCGGTGAGTTCCTGGACTACTTCATGATCCGAAAGGTGATGGCGGGCGAAGAGCTGCTGCGCGCTGCCGGGACCGTGACGAAGAAGCTCGCGAAATGGTTGGGCGTGCACGGCTACCTCGATGAGAACGCCGTCGAGGACGCAGTCGACCGAGGAGCCGCAGCGGCGCGCGACCTCCCGAACGCCGAGAAGCTCTCGGGCCTGCTATACGAGCAAGCCCGGAAGTCCAGGATCGATGTCCAGGCGCTCGATGACGACGACTACGTCGAGGACTACTTGATGATCGACCGTGTTGAACCCGGTGCACTCTGGTTCGAGGGGGAGATCGGTCCGGTCAAGGTGCCGAAGGCCGCGTCCGACATCGCGCAGCCGGGCTGGTCGATCAACATCGTGCTCGGCCGAACGAACAAGACCTGGCACGTAGTCGAGGTTGGCAACGTCTACCCGTGAAGATGGTCACTGGGAGCTTCACCCAACGACCGCGATCGTCATCCCCGCCGCCCTGGCCGCAGTGAGCAGTGCCTCGTCCCCTGCGACGACGACGAGGTCTGGATCGCTCACTCGATCCGCCGCCGCGAGGTGTACAGCGTCGTAGCCCCGAAGACCGTGCGCCTCTGCGAGTTGCCCTGCGTGCCGAGCGAGCGCGTCGTCGACCTCGACGAGATCGAACTCTTCGTATCTCGAGTCGAACTCGATCACCGCGGCCCGAAGCTGGCGAGCCGTAAGTCTTCCGAGGCGGTGCGCCTGTGCGAGAGCTGCGCGACCCTCGGGGTACACGAGTCGGGCGCACACAACGCGGTCAGCCCCATCCCACAGCGCGCCCGCCCGAGCGGAGCCGGCCTCGACGACGAGCAAAGGCACCACCGCGGAGGTATCGAAGTACGCGATCACCTGCGCTGATCGGCGACGAGATCGGAGACCGTGCCCTTGGACTTGATGGGCCTTCCGGCGCGGCGCTTCGGCCGCTGCGCCGGCGTCACGACACCCTCCGCGATGAGCCGATCGAGAACGCGCTCGGTCCCGAAGGGAAGGACGCGGGCAATGGCATGTCCTCGATCGGTGACGACGACCTCCTCACCGTCACGCACCCGGTCGAGGTACCGGCTCAGGTTGTTGCGCAGCTCTCTGACGCCAACCTCCATGGGGAACACTCCTCTGATGTAGCCACTAGACAGGCATCAGTGTAGCCACATTCGAAGGTAGAGCGCTCTACGACGGAGCGGATTGGGCGGTGCAAGCGGACAACTCCACGGACGGGCGCGCAGGTCAACGTCGTCAGCCTCACGCGATAGACGTCCGCGACGGCCTTGCCAAGGTGAGGGTCGCGGGTTCGAGTCCCGTCGTCCGCTCCACGGAAAGTGCTGGTCAAACTTCCATGGCCTGACGGCCACCCTCGGGGATGTTCGTCGAGCTGGGGCTCGGATGAACGTGTCAGAAGGGACGCGCTCCGGGGATCCGTCCAGCCCGTCAGCTCCTGTGGTATATCGCGACGACAGGTACGGACGGCGCGAGAGTGCGGACCTCGTTGGGTGGCGGCCGGCGAGTGCTTCACGGCTCGGGTCCAGGGTGGCTTGGCGGTGCTGGGCAGTAGCCGGCGGCGGCGAGCCAGGCGCGTGCCCGGCCGCGCTGGCGCTCCTCAGACAAGGCGTACCAGCGTTCGAGCTCGTCGGGCCACCGGGCGAGGACGTCCTTGAACCGCCGGAAGGCGCCCTTGCCCTCGATGGCGATCTCGAGCCGGTCGGCGCGGTCGCTATCGGCGATCGTGCCGATGAACCACTCCATGTCGCGGTATGCGTCGCGGGAGCCCTCGCAGTCGACCCAGAGCCAGCGGTCCGGGTCGTCGGACTCGTCCTCGTCTTCCTCGCCCATCTCCCGGGCGTAGTCGATCGCGGCCCGGTGCCAGACCTCGCCGGTCCTCAGATCTATCCGGCCGCCGCCGTTGACCGGGTCGCCTTCGAGGATCGTGGCAAGCTCGTCGAGGTCGACCGGCAGCGATTTTGGCATCGGTGGTGCTCCCCGACCGAGTGCCGCGTCGAGCTGTTCGGCGAGATCGTCGTCTCCGTACCAGCCGCGTGCGCGGAGCGCGTTGACGCACTCGGCACCGAGCTCGACTGCATGCTCGACGCGGCCGATGATCGCGACCAACAAGCCGTCGCCCAGGAGCTGCAACGCGTCGTCGCGTATCCCGCCGGTTCGCACGCTGGCGACCACCGCCACGCCGTCGCCGCGATAGACGGCGCCACGAAGCGATCTTCTCCAGTCTCGTTCGGTCATCGGGCCAATTGTCGTCGCCGCGTGGACTGCAGGCTGGGACGCTCAGCTTGGCCCGACGGCTCCGTCGCCGCCGGCGCTGGGCAGGTGCTGGTACGCCGCTCGGATCACGTCGCGGAACGGGACACCGGCGACGACGACGTCCAGCTCCTCGAGTTGATCGAGCACTGCTTCAGGGCACTCCGGATCGACCAGCGGGCTGGCCGAGGCGGGTGGCACGTCGGTGAGCGGCCGCAACGCTCCCGGTGGGAATGGCCACCACGGGGCGATCTCCTCGGCCGGCGGCTCATCGCCACTGCGGTTCTGCAGCGGTCCGAGGAGCTCATCGCGGGATCGGCCGCGCCAGCGAAGCAGCAGCCACGGATCGGTGTCGAGCTGATCAGCGAAGACGTAGAGCACGGCGGCTATGTGCTTGCACGGGTTCTCCCAATCCGGGCAGCTGCAGTCGGCGCGCACGTCTCGCCAGGCCCCCGGGAAGAGTGCGACGCCGGCCGTGTCGAAGGCGCCTTCGAGATCGGGTGGCACCTCGCCGGCGAGGAGTCGGGCGACGAAGCCGATCTTGGCTGCCATCGCCGACTCGATCTTTCTCCATTGCGTCGCGCTCGGCTCCGGAAGAGAGACGGTGACGAGATACGGCGTGCGACGTGAGCCCTGCACCTGGGCGGCGATCACCGCCGTTCGGACATCCAGGGTCAGGACTTGGCCGGAGCGGGCGTAGCGCCGGCCACGCTGCATGCGGGCACCGAGGCCATAGGACTCGAGCGCGTCGATGAACCGACGGGACCACCAGGTCTCGGCCATCGTGCCGCGCCGCTTCGACGTGACCAGCCCGCCTTCGGCTGGTAGCGGCACCGAGGCGGGGTAGCGCTGCCAGGGGTCGTCCCACCTCCGGCGGGGCATCAGCCGATCTCCGTCGTGCGGAGCGCCACGAGCTCACGCAGCTCGTCGGTGCTGAGCGTGGTGAGCCAGTCCTCCCCGCTGCCGACGACGCGTTGGGCGAGGTCGCGCTTGGCGTTGATCATCTCGTCGATGCGCTCCTCGACGGTGCCGGCGGCCACGACCTTGTGGACCTGCACGGTGCGCCGTTGGCCGATGCGGTAGGCGCGGTCCGTGGCCTGGTCCTCCACTGCCGGGTTCCACCACCGGTCGAGGTGGATGACGTGCGATGCGGCGGTGAGGTTGAGTCCGGTGCCACCCGCCTTGAGCGACACCAGGAACAGCTGCGGGCCGCTGGCGTCCGCGAACCGTTCGACCATCTCATCTCGAGCAGCCCGTCGGACGCCACCGTGCAGCCACAGGGATTCCTGTCCGAACCGTTGCTGCAGGTACGGGCGGAGCAGCTCGCCCCAGGCAGTGAACTGGGTGAAGCACAGCACCTTGTCACCCTCGGCGAGGATCTCCTCCAGGAGCTCCTCGACGCGGGTGAGCTTGCCCGAACGGCCCTGCAGCGGCGACCCGTCGGCAAGGAAGTGAGCAGGGTGGTTGCACACCTGCTTGAGCCGGAGCAGGCCGGCGAGCACGAGTCCTCTCCTCGAGATGCCCTCGGCTTCGTCGGCGCCACTGAGCAGGTCGTCGACGACGGCTCGGTAGAGGGTCGCCTGCTCGCGGGTCAGCGGGCAGTGGTCGACGGTCTCGATCTTGTCGGGTAGGTCCGTGATGATCGACCTGTCCGTCTTGAGGCGGCGCAGGACGAACGGGCCTGTCACGCGCCGGAGCAGCTCCGTCGCTTCAGGATCGCCGACTCGTTCGATGGGGAGTGCGAACCGCTCGCGGAACGATCGTGCCGATCCGAGCAGCCCGGGGTTGAGCACGTGCATGATCGACCACAGCTCGCTGAGCCGGTTCTCGACCGGTGTGCCCGTGAGTGCGACGCGTCGCAGGGCATCGAGCTGCTGGACCGCCTTGGCCTGCGCCGTGGCGGGGTTCTTGATCTGCTGTGCCTCGTCGAGGACGACCCGTCCCCACGCAACCGACGTCAGTTGCTCCAGGTCGCGTGCGAGCAAGGAGTACGTCGTGAGTACGACGTCGTGCACGCCAGCCCGCCCGGCGAACCCTTGCTGGTCGTCGCCGTGGCGATCGGGGCCGTGATGCACGAGCACCCCGAGCTCGGGGGCGAAGCGCAAGAGCTCGCGCTGCCAGTTGCCGAGCACCGACACCGGACAGACGACGAGCGTGGGCTGCCCGGGCGGGTCGGCGAGGAGCGTGGCGATGAGCTGTGCGGTCTTTCCGAGGCCCATGTCGTCGGCGAGGCAGGCACCGAGCCCGAGACGTCCGAGGAACGCCAGCCAGCCGGCTCCCCGCTCTTGGTACGGCCGAAGCACGCCTTCGAAGCCAGCCGGTGTCGGCAGTGGCTCGACGGTCGCGTGGAGCGCGTCGTCGAGGAGCGACGACAACCAGCCAAGGGCGGAGGCGTCGACGCCCACGACCTCGACACCGTCAGCGACGCCGAGCTGGTCGATCCCCAATCCGGCGCGCAGCAGCTCCCGGGCAGTCGCGTCGGCGCGGGTGCCGACGCTGTCCAGCAGATCGCCGACGCGGCTCGGATCGATCTCGACCCACTGGCCCCGTAGTCGAACCAACGACTGCTTTGCGTCGGCAGCTCGAGCCAGCGCGGCCAGGTCGCGCTTGGTCAGTCGCTGCTCGCCGAGAGCCACCTCCCAGTCGAAGGCCACGATCGCGTCCATGCCGAGACCGGCGCCGCTTCCCGTCGCACCGGGCGATGGGGAAGAGCGCTTCACCCGAGCCCGCAGTCCCAGCCGCGATCGGTGCGCCCACCAAGACGGGAGCAGCACCCCGATGCCGGCGTCTTCGAGCCAACCAGTCCGATCGCGGAGAAGACGCACGACCGAATCGCCTTCGATCGCCACCCCCGTCGGCAACGCCTCATCGAGGACCGGAGCCAGCTCGGGAGCGAGTCGTGCCAACCGGCCCAGCGCCGCGAGCGTCTCCTCGATGACGTTCGTCCCGAACGGTGACTCACCCTGGAGCACGTCTGCCAAGGGGATGACGAGGCTCGGCTCGTCGCGGTCTTGGACGAGCAGCTCGACAAACCAGTCGTCCGGGCCAACCGGCTCGTGCACCCGAAGGCACAGCCGGACCCGGCCGCCGACGACCGTGGCGGACCTGACCCATGCGTCGACGACGTCGGCGAGGGCGCGGACCTTGGCGGGATCAAGCGACGAAGGCAACCACGGATCGGCGGACACCAACGATCGCATCCAGGCCTCCGCCAACGTCGGTCGGCCAGGGCGTCGCCGGATCAGGGCGACCTTCTCGGCGGCCAACTGGTCGCGGACGATGCCGTCGACCGCCTCCGCTAGCCGGGACGCCACCTGGCGTTGTGCATCCGCCGACCAGTCGGTGACCAACCCGGCGACGAGTGCGCGCTGCGATGCGGCGGGCGCCGGCCACCACCACGACCGACTCCGCCCATCGCCTTCGACAGCGAGGCCGGGCAGGACTCGGGCGCTCGTCACGAGCGCTTTGGCGACGAGGGCGACAGTGTCGTCCGCGGGCTCGGCGATGGACGACTTCGGGCGGGCGCGGACCACAGCCGATCATCATGGCAGCGTCACCCTGCGGCGTTGTGCACTCTGGAAGACGAGCATCCGGACGACGACGCGCAGGGCTGCGCCTTCAATTGCGCTTCGGCCGATTGCCTGAGGTAGAGCGCTCTACGACGGGCTGGACCGTGCGGGCGTGCTGGACGACCTCGCAGACGAAACCGCACATCACGATCCTCGGCCGCGCGCCGTGGACGCCCGAGGCCGCCTTGCCAAGGTGAGGGTCGCGGGTTCGAGTCCCGTCGTCCGCTCAAAAGCGCTGGTCACAGGACATTTCGACTCAGCCGGCGTCCCGGGTAGCGCATCACCGTGAGAGGGTGAGGGTCGCGAAGCTCCAAGGCCTTCAGCGCTGACCACGGGCCCTCCGACCTGGGCTTCAGACTCGCGTGGCACCG
>DASQUK010000195.1:0-8799 GCA_035641315.1 Acidimicrobiales bacterium
AAGGATCGAGGCGGCGAGCCGCTACGTCCCCCTCGAGCGGCTCGCGGTCTCCCCGCAGTGCGGGTTCGCCACCTCGGTGCTCGGCAACGCGCTCACGATCGACGACGAGCGGGCAAAGCTCGGCCTCGTCGCCGAGGTGGCCCGCAAGGTCTGGGGCTGACGCCGCCCGCCCCGCCGGTCACGGGTGGACGATCAGGCAGGCGTCCGCCCGGGTCACGCTCGCCGGCTGCTGTCGCGGATTGTGGGGTGATCTCCGAGTAGAAGATGTCGGTCGGGTTCGCGGGCGACACTCCCTCCAGGAGGTCTCGGATGAGCACCTCGTCAGAGTTCGTCGCCGAGCTGGGTGCGGCGGATGAGTTCGTCAGCCACCTGCGGCGCCTGACGAGTGGGCAGCTGTGGGCGTTGGCGGGCCGGGTCGAGAACATCCGAGCCACCGCGGCCGGCGACATCGAGTGATGCCGGGCGACCGCCGCGGTATCGCGGAGGCTTCGCCACTTGCATCGCTCCCGCGCAGCAGCGATCGCGGCCCTGAGGGCGTCGGAGGCGGTGCTCGAGGCCCCCGGGGCACCCGAGGTTCCCCACGACGCGGTTGTCCACACCGCCCGGGCCGATGGGGACCTCGCCCGGGCGCTGGTGGCAGCGGGTCCCCCCTTCGCCCTCGACATCTTCACCCCTGGCTGGGAAGGCGTCTTCAAAGCAACCTCTCCGCCACCGCAGCCGACCGCCGCCTGAGCCGCTCTCGGCTCTACTACCCTCGCCCGGAAGAGGGGCACGATGGTCTATCGGTTGCTTGCCGATCTCGTGGTGGTGATCCACCTCGCGTTCATCCTGTTCGTCGCCGTGGGCGGCCTGCTCGTGTGGCGCTGGCCGTGGCTGGTGCGAGTGCACGCCCCCGCGGTCGTGTGGGGGATCGCCATCATCTCCGTGGGATTCACCTGCCCGCTCACGCCGCTCGAGAAGCAGCTGCGCGGACGCGCTGGTGAGCAGGGATACGACGGCGGGTTCGTCGACCGCTACATAGAGGACGTGGTCTACCCCGGTGCGCTCGCCCCCCTCGTACGGGTGCTCATCGCCGGCGCCGTGGTCGTCGGGTATGTCGGCGTGTTCGCGAACCGGCGCCACGGCCGAGCGGCGGCGTAGACGACATCCAGGCTCAGTCGGCTCGCGGCCGATCCGACGGTCACAACTCGCCGAGGTAGGCCTCCCTTACCTGCGGGTTGGCGAGCAGGCCCGGAGCGCTGTCGGAGAGGACGCTGCTCCCGGTCTGCAGCACGTAGCCCTCGTCGGCGATAGGTAGAGCCATTTTGGCGTTCTGCTCGACCACGAAGATGGTTGTGCCCTGGTCGTTGACCCGCGTACGCCCACCACCACAAGCCCGGCTGCGGGAACGCGAGGGCCAGGGCCGCACCGGCGACCGCCGCCACGTGCCCAACGCCCCACCCCATCCGGCCCGTCGGCGTCATCGCGTCCTGCACCACATGATCGACCGTTAGGCCGAACACCTTGGGCTTCCGTCAGAGCTCGCCCAGATACGCCTCGCGCATCTGCGGGTTCTCCAGCAGGTTCCCGGCCTGGTCGGCCAGCACGATCCGGCCGGTCTGCAGCACGTACCCCCTATCCGCGATCGACAACGCCATGCTGGCGTTCTGCTCGACCACGAAAATGGTCGTCCCCTGCCGGTTGACCTGCTCGATGATCTCGAAGCTCTGCTCGACCAGGATGGGGGCGAGCCCCATCGATGGCTCGTCCATCAACAGGACCTTGGGGCTGGCCATCAACGCCCGGCCCACCGCCACCATCTGCTGCTCGCCGCCCGAGAGCGTCCCCGCCCGCTGGTCGAGCCGCTCCTTCACCCGCGGGAACAGGTTGAAGACCCGCTCGAAGTCCTCCTCGATGGCAGCCCGGTCGTTCCGCAGGTACGACCCCAGCTCCAGGTTCTCCCGCACCGTCATGCGCTTGAACAGCCGCCGGTTCTCCGGGACCATCGAGACCCCGCGCTGTACGAGCCGGTCGGTGGGCCAACCGTTGACCCGCTCGCCGTCGAGCAGCACGTCGCCCTGGGTTGGGACGACGTAGCCCAGGACTGTCTTGAGCGTGGTGGTCTTGCCGCTGGCGTTGCCTCCCAGGAGGCAGACGATCTCGCCGCTCCGGATCTCGATGCTGATGTCACGCAGGACCTGGATCGGTCCGTAGTGCGTGCTCACGTTCCGCAGCTCGAGGACCGGCCGCCGGTCGGCTGCGGCCTCGGCGACGACCTCTGCCACCTCTGCCAACCTCTCGCTCACGTCTCTGCCGTCGCCTTCCGGCCGAGATAGGCCTCGATGACTCGCTCGTTGGTGACGATCTCGTCGAAGCTGCCCTCGGCGATCTTCTGGCCGAAGTCGAGCACCACCACGTGCCCGGATGCACCTCTGACGACGCGCATCTCGTGCTCGATGAGCAGGATCGTCACCTCGAGGTGGTCGCGCATCTGGCGGATGAGGTCGGTCAGCTCCTTCGTCTCCCTCGGGTTCATCCCCGCCGTCGGCTCGTCGAGGAGGATGAGCTTGGGCCCGGACGCCATGGCCCGAGCGATCTCCAGCCGCCGCCGGTTGGCGTACGACAACGACATGGCCGGCATGTCGAACCGGTAGCCGACCAACCGCGAGCCGAAGAAGGCCAGAGCCTCCTCGGCGCGCCGCTTGGTCTCCGCCTCCTCCCGGCGGAACGCCGGCGTCCGCAGAATCGACCTGAGCACCCCCGACCGGGTCCGGCAATGGCGCGCCACCATGACGTTCTCCCTCACGGTCATCTCGGAGAACAGCCGGACGGTCTGGAACGTGCGGGAGATGCGGCGCTCCATGATCTGGCTGGGCCGCAGCCCCACGATGCTCTCGCCGTCGAACACGATGTCGCCGGCATCGGGCGGGATCATGCCCGTGATCGCATTGAACAGGGTGGTCTTGCCGGCGCCGTTGGGGCCGATGACGCCCACGATCTGGCCCTCCTCGACGTCGAGGTCCAGACGGTCGATGGCCCGCACGCCCCCGAAGTCCTTGACGAGCTGACGAATCTCGAGCAGGGCCATGACCGTCTCCTCAACCGCCGCTCGCGGTGCTGCCCACCGCGCCGTCCGCGCCGCCCTCGGCCCGGGCCCGGACCCAGGCGTCCTGCTCGATGTCCGCCTCGTGGAGCTCCTGTGCCCGGCGCCGGCTGGGGATGAATCCCTCCGGCCGCCGCAACATCATGAAGATCAGCAAGGTGCCGTAGATGAGGAACCGATAGTCCTCGAACTCACGCAGCAGCTCCGGCAAGCCCACGAGCACGACCGCGCCCAGGATCACGCCCGGCACGCTGGCCATGCCCCCGGCGATCACCACCACCAGCACGGTGATCGAGACGATGATGTCGAAGCTGTTGGGGAAGATCGACCCGATCTTGGTGGCGAACAGCGCACCACCGAGGCCGGCCAGGATCGCTCCCACGATGAACGCGGAGAGCTTGGCCGCCACGATGTTGACGCCCACGGCCTCGGCCACCGATTCGTCCTCCCGCATCGCCATCCACGCCCGCCCGATCCGGGAGTTCTGCAGCGCGTACGACACGTAGGCCGCCAACAGGATCAAGACCAGCAGCGGGTAGAGGAAGGCCTGTGGGCCCCGGATCTCGAACGGTCCGATCACGATGTCGGGTATCCGCTTGATCCCCTGCGCACCCCCGAAGGTGGGGGCGAGCCAGTCGGAGAGGAACAGGATGCGGGCGATCTCGCCGAACCCGAGGGTGACGATGGCCAGGTAATCACCGCGCATCCGCAGCACCGGCGTCCCCACCAGGAGCCCCGCGGCCGCGGCGGCCAACAGCACGAACGGCACCGCCGCCCAGAACGTCCAGCCGGCCTCGAGGCCCCCGGTGGGTGACGTCAGGATCGCCGTAATGTACGCGCCCACCGCGAAGAACGCGACGTAGCCGAGGTCCAGCAGCCCCGCATAGCCGACGACGATGTTCAGGCCCAGGGCCATCAGCACGAAGATCCCGGCGACGCCGAGGACCTCGCTGAGGAACGATCCGAGGACCGACGGCAGGATGCCGACGACCAGCAGCGCGACCAGCAAGCCGGCTCCCAGCGCCAGCCGCCGCGGGCGGTCCGGCAGCCGGCCGACCTGGGTCCGCAACGGGATGCGCCCGGGTCGGCGGGTCCAGAGGTAGAGGCCGACGGCCGCCAGTGCCACCGCCACGGCGGCGGCGATGCGTAACGAATCGCCGCGGTAGAGGAAGCGGGACAGCGGGCCGGTCTCGATCTGGAGCTCGTCTCGGATGCCGCGCAGCACCTGCTGGACGAAGGGCTGCAGCAGCGCGAATGCCGTGACCCACGCCACCCCGGCGAGGATTGCTCGCCGGAGCCGGGTCGCCAGGAGGTGGAGCGCCGCACCGGCTGCGGCCAGCGCCGCATTGAGCCCAAGCATCAAGCCGAGGCCCGGTCCCAGGGAGCGACCGTACAGCAGGAGCCGGGGCCCGTCCTCGTCCTCTGCCAGTGCCGGGGTGATGTTGATGAAGTACTCCCGGAGGTTGACATTGATGATCAGCGCCACGAACGCGGCCACCACCGCGCCGGTGAGCAGCCCCGCCATCAGCCCCGCCACCGGGCTGCGCCACCCCGGCCGGGTGGGCGCGAACCCCTCGAGCTGGGCCGGGGGTCGGCCGGCCATGTACCCGAACACGAGCGGGATCGCCAGGAGGAGCGCGGTGCCGAGCGACAGCTCGTCGAGCACCTCGCGACCCGAGAAGTCCTCCACCATGCCGATGGCCGAGACGAAGACCGCTGTCGTCCCGCCGATGAGCCCGAGGCGGACGCCTCGCCGCAGGTCCACCTGGCGGGCTGGAAGCAGGCCCCCGGCGTCGGTCACGGGCACCGGCGCCACCGCGGCGGGAATCGTTGTCATGTCACCCCCACCTACGTCCGTTCCTCGCCCAGACGCTCACCCAACAACCCTGTAGGCCGGAAGATCAGCACCAGCACGAGGACCGAGAACGCGACCACGTCCTTGAGCTGGTTGGCCGCCGGGATGTCGTAGCCGGCGAGGACCAGGCTCGGCCCCAGCGACTCCACCGAGCCAAGGGTCAACCCTCCGACCACGGCGCCGCCGATGTTGCCGATGCCCCCCAGCACCGCGGCGGTGAAGGCCTTGATGCCGGGGAGGAACCCGGTACGGAAGAACACGTTCTCGAACACCAGCCCGAACAGCAGACCGGCTGCCCCGGCCAGCGCTCCGCCGATGGCGAAGACCCGGGCGATCGTGCGGTCGACGTTGATGCCCATCAGGCGTGCGATCTCCTGGTCCTCGGCCACCGCCCGGATGGCCTTCCCCGCCTTGGTCTTCTCGATGTACAGGTGGAGACCCGCCATCATCACCAGCCCCGCCACGATCACGAGCAGGTGCACCCTCTGGATGCTGAACAGCCCCAGGGGGGTGAGCGTCCCGTCGAGCGGCTCGACGTTGGGGTAGGCATTGACTTGCGTGCCGAACAGTCCGGCGATGGCGTACTGGAGGAAGAACGAGGCGCCGATCGCGGTGATGAACGGGATCAGCCTCGGCAGTCCGCGCAGCCGACGGTAAGCCACCCGCTCGAGCAGCACGGCCACGATGCTGGACGTCGCCATGCAGCAGACCAGCGCGATGGCCAGGGCCGCCCACACGTAGTCGCGCCAGAGCGCCGTCTCCGCGAGCGCATCGGTGACGAAGAACCCGGTCATGGCGCCGATCATGAACACCTCGCCGTGGGCGAAGTTGATGAAGCGGAGAACGCCGTAGACCATGGTGTAGCCGAGGGCGATAAGGGCGTAGACGGAGCCCTGCGTGATCCCCACCACCACCAGGTTGCGCCACTGCTCGGCGGACAGGCGGCCGCTGCTGAGGCTCTGGGTCGCTCCCCAGACGACCACCACGATCGCGCCGATCCGCACCAACCAGAGGAATCCGTCGATGATCGGCAGCTGGACCGCGCGCCGCCCCATGCCCGGGCCGCCGGTCTTCACGTCTGTGGTGGCCAACTACCTCGCCTCTCGCTCAGGACGATCAGCGGCCTCCGGGGGTCGGGTACGCGCGATATCTCGGGTACCCGACCCCGGGTCCAGGTCATTCCTCGGGCTTGAAGTTGTAGAGCACGTTGCCTCGGACGTCCTCGATCGTCGCCTCGGGCTCGCCGTTCTGGACGACGTCGATGGACGGGTCCGCGCAGTCGCCGAACTCGTCGCACGTCAGCGTGCCGGTGAGCCCCTCGAAGCCCGACGTGGCGTACAGCTCGTCCAGCAGCGCCTGCCGGTCGATCTGGAGGGTGCCGTCCTCCTCCTCCACCGCAACCGCGTCGATGGTGTCGAACAACATGTTGGCGGCGTCGTACGCGTGGGCGTGGAACGCCTGGATCGGCGCCTCGCCGTACTCGTCATTGTACTTCTCGACGAACTCCTGGTACTCCCCGCCCGTCGGGGTCGCCGGGCCCGAGAAGTACATGTTCTCGGTGTCTGGCAGCACGATGAACGTGTCCGACAGCAGCCCGTCGGCCCCCATGAGCTTGTTGGTGTCCTCCAGCTCGGGGAACTCGTTGGACTGCGCCACGATGAAGTCGGCCTCGGGCTGGAAGATCGGGAAGAACACCATGTCCGGGTTCGCTGCGGCGACCTCGGTGAGCACGGGCCGCATGTCGGTGTCGCCCTTGTTGACCGCCGTGGCCACGATCACCTCGCCGCCCAGCTCGGTGAACGACGCCTCGAAGGCAGTGGCGAGGCCCTGGGTGTAGGGGTCGCCGTCGTGGATGGTGGCTGCCGTCTGGGCGCCCAGCTCCTCGAAGGCGAAGTTGGCCGCCGCTTGGCCCTGGACGATGTCGTTGTGGGCGGTCCTCAAGTAGTTGTCCTGGTGGTTCTCGCCCTCGGTGCCCTCGAGGTCCGAGGTCAGTCCCGGCGACGTGTTGGATGACGAGATCATGGCGATGCCCTCGTCGGAGAGGATCTCCGCTGCCGGCACCGCCGCGCCCGAGCAGCTCGTGCCGACGACGGCGACCAGTTGCGGCTCGGCCACCAGTCGCTGGGCGCCGGTGGTCCCGCCCTCGGCTGCGCACTCGTCGTCCTCGACCTGCAACTCGATCTCGTGACCGAGCAGCTCGCCGCGGTCGGCGATGGCGAGCTCGATGCCCCGCACCTGGTCGGTGCCGAGGCTGGCCGTGTCACCGCTTATCGCCTGGTGGGCGCCGATGAGGATCGGATCGCCCGGTGCGACCTCGACCGCGCCGAGCGCACCCGGTTCGAACTCCTCGGTCGCCGCCTCCTCGTCATCGTCGCCGGCGCACGCCGCCGCGACGAGCGCCAAGGTTGTAAACAAACTGATCACGAATACGGATCGTCTAGTCCACATTGGACCCCCCTTTGTGGCCTCAGGCTGTCGATCTGTGGCCTGTATTGTGAGAATAGACGCGCGAATTGCAGCTCCGCTGCCAAAGGGCTTGCTCTGACACACGGGAGGACCACGCGATCGCTCCGGAGGTCGTGCCCGCCGCCGTCCGGCGCATCCCCGCTCTGGCCGGCGTGGGGATCCGCGGGTGCTGGTCGGGTGACTACGAGATGAGCCCCGACCACAAACGGGATCGTCCGGGCCACCGCCGAGCCGGCGGGGCTCCTGTACGCCACCAGGTTTCGGGGCACGGGTTCCAGCAAGGCCCGGTGGTGGGTGAGTGCCTGGCCGACCTCGTGCTCGGGCGGCGACCAGAGCTCGATCTCTCGCCGTTATCCCTCGACCGCTTCTCGCAGCAGGCGCTGCGGCCCGAGGCGCACGTCGCATGAGCGCCGTCGGGCGGCAGCGACTGCGGTGGCTCGACGCCGACGAGCTGCGGGAGTGCCTCCCCATGGGCGACGCCATCGCCGCCATGCGGCGGGCCTTCGGTGACGACCGCGAGGTGCCGCCGCGGGTCGCCCTCAGGGCCTCGCTGGTCATGGCCGGACGCGTCGGTGGCCACACCGGGGTCAAGGTCGTGTCGACAGTCCCCGGGAACCCGGCCGGGCTGGTCGCCGTGTTCGGGCCAGATGGCGAGCCGGTCGGGATCGTGGACGGCCCGACCTTGACCGCGATCCGCACTGGGGCGGCCACCGGGCTGGCGACGTCGTTGCTCGCGCGACCGGACGCCCGGGTGCTGACGATGCTCGGCGCCGGGGCGATGGCCGCCGACCAGATCGCCGCGGTGCGTGCCGTCCGGCCGATGGCCCGCACGCTGGTGTGGAGCCGCCGCCGGGAGCGGGCGGAGGCGCTGGCGAGCCGGGTGGACGCCGAGGTGGTCGACTCTGCCGACGAGGCGGTGGCGGCCGCCGACGTCGTCGCGACGGCCACGCCCGCCACGAGCCCGCTGTTCGACCCGGCGGCGGTGCGACCGGGGACGCACCTCAACGCCATCGGGGCCTTCAGGCCCGACATGGCCGAGCTGCCGCCTGCGCTACTGCGGGCGGCCTGGGTGGTGGTCGAGGACCGCCGGGCGGCGGCCGCCGAGGCCGGCGACCTGCTCCAGGCGGGCCGGGAGCCCGACGCCGAGATGAGCGATCTCCTGAGCGGACGAGCCGGCCCGGCGCCGGGGGCGACGACAGTGTTCAAGAGCACCGGCATCGCCACGATGGATGTGGCCGCCGCCGTGGCGGCGCTGGAGCGGGCCGCCCGCCGTCAAGCCCAAGGGTGAGGGAGTCTCGCTCTCGTCGGCCGGTGTTCTCGAGATCGTGGGTTCCGTTGGCTAGAGGTCGAGGCCGTGAGTTCCGGATTCGGAACCCGTGACCTCAGGCTCGGCTCG
>DASQUK010000196.1:0-2814 GCA_035641315.1 Acidimicrobiales bacterium
GCAAGGTCGTGGTCACCATGGCGTGAGCGTCCGGCGCAACGGGCCGCACAGAACGACCAGCCGGGCGCGCCCCAGGCCCATCGCGATATCCGGCGATCCGGGCTCACCCCACGAGGGGCCGAACCCGCCCGAGATCGGTCGTTCGGTGCGCCGCTTGGGGGGCTAGCCAATCGGCGCCGGAGGCGGCGTTATAGACGCAGTTGATCGCTCCTGTGGCGGGTCCAGATGAGCGGATCTGTGTCGGCTCAAGGTGGTGCTCCACTGCGTTTCTCCGATCCGTTTGAGGACGACCAATCGTTCCGGTCCGCTCAAGCAACCGCAAAGCTAGCTTTGCAAAATAACCCTTGCAGTCCTAAGGTCGCGGTATGGAACCGCGTCGCGTCGGCCTCGACCCCGCACTGCTGAAGGCACTGGCTCACCCGCTGCGGCAGCGGATCCTCTTTGCGCTGCGGGTCGTGGGCCCGTCGACCGCGACCCAGTTGGCGGAGCGGTTGGGCGAATCCAGCGGGCTGACGAGCTACCACCTGCGGGCGCTCGCGTCCGCCGGACTTCTTGACGAGGTTCCGGACCGGGGAAACGGCAGGGACCGCTGGTGGCGTGCGGCCCATGACGTCAGCGGGTTCCAGCCGAGTGACTTCGAGGGCACCGAGGCCGCCGCCGCTGCTGTCTGGATGCAGTCGGCCGCGGACCGCAACCGCGAGCACGAGGTCGCGACCTGGAACGCGGAGCGCGACAACTGGCCGCGTCAGTGGCGCGACGTCGCCGATCGCTCGGACTACTACTTCTTGGCCACCCGCGACGAAGCCCGTGCGCTCCTCGAGGCGCTTCACGATGTGCTGCTCGCCGCATTGGGTACGACGATCGCCCGACGCGATGGCCACGAACCGGTGCCCGAAGGTGCCGAGCATGTCCGCCTCCACCTGCTGGCGTTTCCCGTTCGCGAGGTCGCCGGCATGCGGTTGTCGTCACGGGACGAGGGCCGGCAGGAGGCTTCGGGCAACGCGACCGAACGTGCCGATGGTCCGAACGCCTGAATGGAACTCCCGGCCAATCGCGCCAGTTCCGCAGTCGGTCCGCCGGACAACACGCGTGTTCTTGCTGTGCCACGGCCTGCGCTGGTTACCCGTCGGGTTCGTCCTGCCGATCATGGCGCTGGTGCCCATCGAGCGAGGACTGGATCTCCCGGGCGTCGGTCTGATGTTCGCGGCGTACGGGGTGACGACCACGCTGCTCGAGCTGCCCACCGGTGGGCTCGCCGACGCCGTCGGCCGCAAGCCGGTCCTCCTGGTGGCCACCGTCGCCCAGACCGGGCTACTGCTGGCGTTGGCCTTCGGCACCACCGTCTGGCATTTCCTTGCCGGTGCGGTCCTCGGTGGCGTCGGCCGCGCGCTGCTCAGTGGTCCGCTGGAGTCGTGGTACGTCGACACGATACGGGCTCTGGACCCGGAGGCTCCGCTGCGGCCTGGACTGTCGTCCGCCGGTCTCGTCGAAGGGCTCGCGCTGGCGACCGGTGCGCTTCTGTCGGCACTGCTTCCCACGATCGGTGCGGGGCTACCCGTCGACGGGGTGCTCTCCCAGTTGACGCTGCCGGTATACGGAGGACTGTTCACCGAGATGGCGAGCTTCGTCGCGGTGCTGGTCTTGCTCCACGAGCCTAGGCGTCCGCAACGACGAAGCTTTCGGGTCGCGCTGCGCAACGTCCCGACGGTCGTCTCCGGGGGCCTTCGCCTGGCGGCGAGCACCCGCGACCTGCGGCTGCTCTTTGCCGCCGTCGTGGCGACGTCGGTGGCTTATCTCAGCGTCGAAGTCCTGTGGCAGCCACGCTTCAGTGCGCTACTCGGTGACGCGTCGCGGGCGACGCAGACGTTCGGTTACGTCGTGATCGGGATGAGCCTGGGCGCCGCGTGCGGTGCGTGGTTGGCCAACCGGCTGCCGGGTGCGCTGGCGTGGCGCGCGGCGCTGGTCGCCAGCAGCGCGGCCGCGCTGTCGGCGGCGCTCATGGGCGGCCTGGCGGCCGCCGAGACCTTCGCCGCCGCAGCTACCGCGTTCGTCGGTCTCTACATGATCGGCGCGATACGCAGCGTCGCGGAGAGCGAACTTCTGCACGAGCGGGTACCCGCCAGCCGTCGGGCCACGATGGTGTCCGTGCAGTCGCTGTCCCAACAGAGCGGCGGCTTGATCGCATCGCTCGGATTGACACGCGTCGCAGCTGCGGCCAGCATCCCGGCCGCGTGGGGAGTCGGCGCAGTACTGCTGGTCCTCGCCGCGGCGCTACTACTTCTGGTCCAGGACACGCGATCCGATCCACGCGGCGGGCTGGTCACAGACCTTGCAGCGCCGCACAGCGCCCAATAGCACATAACGACGAACCCCGCCGCACCAACGGCAAGCGCAGAACCGGTGCGGTCTCAGGCGGTCATCGCAACGGCCTCGTCGAGCGCCTCTGATGGTGACTTCCAGTGGAGTGTTTGTCGAGGTCGTCCGTTGAGCTCGTCAGCGACGGCGTCGAGGAAACGCGAAGCCGATCTTGAACTTTCCGGGGCAGGTAGGTGGTGCCGTAGAGGGGCTCCTCGCCGGGCGCCTTGGCCGTCACGGCGCGCTCACCGTCGAGCCGCAGCTCGTAGTAGGCCTGGGTGCGAGGCCGGAAGCGCCGGGCCGCCTCCTGGGCGTAGGCCCCACGTCGGCCCGCTGCCGGTCGCCGAGCGGCGCCGGGCAGGACATGATGTTGCGGACCGCGTCGCCGCAGGCGCCGAGAGTGGTGACCAGGTGGTGGTTGAGGGTGGCGAGCACCTGAGCAGTTGTTGGCTCTCAGGC
>DASQUK010000197.1:0-25375 GCA_035641315.1 Acidimicrobiales bacterium
CATGGTGGAGCCGGTGGGCGGGCCGCTGCGGGCCCTGATGCTGCACCTGCGCGATCGGCGCCTGCTGGTATGCCTCGACAACTGCGAGCACCTCCTCGACGCCACCGCCGAGCTGGCCGAGGCGCTGTTGCGTTCCTGCCCTGAGGTGACGGTCCTCGCCACCAGCCGGGAGCCGCTGGGCGTCGCCGGCGAGACCGTGTGGCGGGTGCCGAGCATGGTCGACGACGAGGCGGTGTCGCTGTTCGCCGAGCGGGCCGCCCACGTGCGCCCCGGCTTCACGGTCGATGTCGGCAACCGCGCCGCCGTGCGGACGGTGTGCCAACGCCTCGACGGCATCCCACTGGCACTCGAGCTCGCCGCCGCCTGGGTCCGGGTCCTCACCCCGGCCCAGATCGCGGGCGGGCTGGACCATCGGTTCCAGCTCCTGGCCGGCGGTTCGCTCGGCGCGGTCGCCCGTCAGCAGACCCTGGCCGCGTCCGTGGAGTGGAGCTACGACCTGCTCGACGACGCCGAACGCAGCGTGTTCCGCCAGCTGGCCGTGTTCGCGGGCGGCTTCACGCTCGACGCCGCCCACGCCGTGTGCGCCGGCCCGGGCGCCGACCAGGACGTGCTCCTCACGCTGGGGCGTCTCGTGGACAAGTCGCTCGTGCTGGTCGACCAGAGCGACGGTCAGGCGCGGTACCGGCTGTTGGAGACCATCCGCCAGTACGCCCACCGGCGCCTCGAGGAGGCCGGTCAGGTCGGCGCCACCCGGGACCGCCACCTCGACCACCTCCTGTCGCTGGCCGAGGCCGCGGAGCCCGAGCTGGAACGGGCCGACCAGGACCAGTGGCTGGCACGACTCGAGACCGAGCACGACAACCTCCGCGCGGCTCTCGATCGGGGGGTTTCGGCACCCGACCCGGGCCGCGGCCGGCGCCTGGCGGCCGCCCTGCCCCGGCTGTGGCTGCTCCACGCCCACACCCACGAGGGCCTCGACTACCTGCATCGTGCGATCGGGGCCGCGGCCGACGAGCGCTCGACGCTGCAGGCCCGCCTCCTGGTCGCCGCCGCCCAGCTCGCGGCCACCTGCGGGGACTTCGGGCTGATCGTCGACGCCACGCACCGGGGGCTGGAGATAGCCACCGCCATCGGCGACGACCGCAACCGGGGCCGCTGTCTCGACCTCGAGGCGTACATCCACGTCTACGTCGACTTCGCGGCGGCCCGTGAGCTGTGCGCCGAAGCCCGCCGCCACGCCGAGGCCGCCGGCGACGACTACGGCACCGACCTCAGCCTGCTCCTCGAGGGCCTCGCCCTCACCAACGGCGATCGGCACGAGGACGCCCGTCCGGTCCTGGAGGCGGCGTTCCAGCGGAGCCGGCGGCGGGGCGACCGGATCCTCGCCGCCTTCGCGCTCACCGGCCAGATGGAGGGCGCCCTGCGCACCGGTGACCCGCGGCGGGCCGACGAGCTGGGCACCGAAGCCGTGCGCGTCGCCGAACCGCTGGGCGACTACTTCACGGTCGGGTCGGTCACCAGCAACCTCGCCTGGGTCAAGGGGGCCGTCGGCGACATCGCGGCGGGACTCCGGCTCACCGAGACGGTGGTCCGGTCGGTCGAGGGCGCCCCCCACGGCGTCGACAGTCCCACCATGGCGGTGTGCCGGGGCCAGCTCCACCTCTGGGACGGCGACCTCGAGAGCGCCCGACGGTGGTTCGAGCGGGCGGCCGGGTACGCGGAGCCCTTCCTGGACAACCTCATCGTCGCCCGGGCGTTGCCCGGCCTGGCCACCGTCCACCGACGTCTCGGCGAACCGGAGACCGCCCGCGAGCACGCCGACCGCGCCGTGGCGCTCGCCCGCAAGCTCGACATCCCCCACGTGCTGGCCGAGGCGCTCGACGAGACGGCGATCCTGGTCGCCGCCGACGACCCCGGCCGGGCCGAGAGCCTCCACCACGAAGCCCTCGCCGTCCGAGTCGGCAGCGGCCTGCGCACCTTCTACGCCGACAGCCTCGACGCCCTGGCTCGGCAGGCGGCCCGGGCCGAGAGCTTCACCGAGGCCGCCCGGCTCTATGCCGCCAGCGACGCCGCCCGACACGAGATGGGCTACCCCCGCCCGCCCGTCAACCGCTGGGATCACGACACCGCGGTCGCGGCACTGCGCAGCGCGCTCGGCGACACCGGGCTCGACACCGCCTGGTCGGAGGGCGCCGCCCTGTCCCTCGACGACGCCGTCGCCTACGCCACCCGCACCCGCGGCGCCCGGGGCCGCCCGACCACGGGTTGGGCCAGCCTCACCCCCACGGAGCTGAAGGTCGTCGCCCTGGCCGTCGAGGGCCTCACCAACCCCGACATCGCCGGCCGCCTGTTCATGAGCCGCGACACGGTCAAGACCCACCTCTCGCACGTGTACGCGAAGCTCGACGTCACCAACCGGACCGAGCTGGCGACCCTCGCCAGCGCCCGCCTACTGGGCTCCCGCGCCTGACGTCCCCGGCTCGTGCCGGATGATGAAGTCGGCGACCAACCGGGGATAGCGGGTGGGGTCGGGCCGGAACAGGTCGTGGCCCGAGTCTTCGAACGTGTGGATCTCGACGTCGGGGACCGCCTTCCGGTAACGGGCGAGCGCGGCGGCGTCGACGAACTCGTGCCCCTGGCGGCCGACCTGGCCGCTGCGCATTACCAGCACCGGCTTGCCCAGCGCGCCCAGCTCGTCCCAGAACGGCCGCTCGACCGACTCCCGGGCGACGCCGTGGAGGGCCACCTCCGAGATCCGCTCCAGGACCGCCTGGCCGCGCCACCGGCCCTGCACGAAGGCGTCGGGCCACTCGCCCGGGATGCCGATCTCGCGGGCGTGGTAGTCGCCGATCGACACCGTGAGCACCTGGTCGGGATGGGCGAAGGCGAAGCCGAGGCCGTACGCCGTCCCCCGGGAGAACGTCGCCAGGTGAAACCGCCCGACACCGGCGTCGGCGACGACCGCCTCGACGTCGCCCACGTGGTGACCGAACCCATACGACCCCGAGCCGGGCGACTCGCTGGCACCCCGGCCGCGCAGGTCGATCACGATGGTCCGACGACCGAACTCCGGCAGCACGGCGAGGTAGTCCTCGGCCAGATCGGTGAGACCGGGCACGAAGACCACCGGTGGGCGCTCGTCGCGGGCCATGCCGCCCCCGTCGCCGTTGACGGAATCGACATAGTGGATGCGCACCGAGCCGCTCCGGGCGAAGCGGGACAGCGGGGTCGGCTGGGTGAGCGTCATACCGATCAGCTCCCGACTCCGGCGAGCGCGTACGGGTAGAGGCACATCGCACCGCCGTCCACGACCAGCGTGTGGCCCGTCACCTGTCGGGCCAGATCGGACATGAGGAACAGCGCCGCAGCGGCGATGTCGCTCGGCTGGTTCACCCGGCCGAGCGGCGACGGATCCGGGCCCGCCTCCACGCCTCGTTCCCGCTGCATCTGCACCACCCGCGGTGTCGCCGTCGACCCGGGCGACACCGCGTTGACGCGCACGGCGGACGGGCCGAGCTCCACCGCGGCCGTGCGCACCAGCGACAGCAGACCCGCCTTGGCAGCGCCGTAGGCACCGTGCAACGGCGCGCTGGTCATCCCGCTGATCGACCCGACGAGCACCAGCGAGCCGCCGCCCCGGGCCGCCAGCGCCCGACCGGCCAGCTGGACGACGAGGAAGGCGTGGCGCAGCACCATCCCGAACGTCCAGTCCCAGTCGTCGTCGGCGACCTCGACCAGCGGCGCGTAGCGGGCCATGCCGAGGATGTCGACCACCCCGTCCAATCGACCAAACGCCTGGTCGGCATCATCCAGCAGCCGCGAGACGTCGGCCCGCTCCCGGGCATCGGCGACGCAGGGGGTGCCGCCCACCTCCGCGGCGACCCTCTCTGCCCGTTCCTCGTCGATGTCGACGCACAGCACGCGGGCGCCCACGGAGGCCAGAGCGTGGGCCGTCTGGCGCCCGATTCCCTGGCCCGCACCGACCACCACGATGCTGCGATCGTCGAGCCGCAGCAGGCCTGGATATGCAGGCACCGGACTGTCGTCGACGCCCTCCATGGGCCCATCCCCTCCGTTAGACACTGTTGTCATATACAGATAGGGTGGCCGGGAGTTCAAGTTTCCGGGGAGATTCCGAGGGGAAATGCCAGGAGGTTCGATGCTCGACTGCGCCATCGTCGGTGGCACCCTGGTGGATGGCACCGGAGGCAAGGCCCCCGAGCGAGGCGACGTCGGTGTGCGCGACGGGCGCATCGTGGCGGTGGGAACGGTCGACGAACCGGCGGCGCGGACGATAGATGCGTCCGGGTTGGTCGTGTGTCCCGGGTTCGTCGATCCCCACACCCACTACGACGCCCAGCTCTATTGGGACCCTTACGCCACGCCGTCGAGCTGGCACGGTGTGACCTCGGTGATCGGCGGGAACTGCGGTTTCACGCTGGCGCCGCTGAAGCAGACGGACGCCGACTACACGCGCCGCATGATGGCCAAGGTCGAGGGCATGCCGCTCGCGGCGCTCGAGCAGGGCGTGCCGTGGGGCTGGGAGAGCTTCGGTGAGTACCTGGCCGGGCTCGACGGGGCCATCGCCGTAAACGCCGGATTCCTCGTCGGCCACTGCGCCCTGCGGCGCTACGTGATGGGCGCCGACGCCGTCGGCCGCGAGGCCAACGACGACGAGATCGAGCGCATGGTGGCGGTGCTGCGCCAGGCACTCGATGCCGGTGGCCTGGGCTTGTCGACCACCCGATCCTCGACCCACAACGACGGCGACGGCGAAGCCGTCGCCAGCCGGTGGGCCTCGGTCGACGAGCTGCTCACCTTGTGCGACGTCGTGAGCGAGCACCAGGGCACCACGCTCGAGGCCATCGTCCAGGGTTGCCTCGACCGGTTCAGCGACGACGAGATCGAGCTGTTGGCCACGATGAGCGCCCGGGCCCGGAGGCCCCTCAACTGGAACGTGCTCGGGATCGATCCCACGAACCCCGGCAAGGTGCCGCGCCAGCTCCAGGCGTCGGACCGGGCCCGTGAGATCGGTGGCCGGGTCGTGGCACTCACCATGCCGATCCACGTGCCGATGAACATGAGCTTCCTCACCTTCTGCGCGCTCTGGCTCATCCCCGGTTGGGACGAGGTGCTGAACGTGCCCGTCCCCGAACGCATCAAGCGGCTGCTCGACCCCGACGTCCGCAAGCGCATGCTCGAGCAGGCGGCCGACTCCCCCACCTTCGCCCGCTTGGCCGACTTCGGGAACTACGTGATCGGCGACTCGTTCTCGCCCCGCAACGCCGGTGTGACGGGCCGGCGGGTCGACGAGCTCGCCCGGGAGCGGGGCCAGGACCCGTTCGCATGCCTGGCCGAGATCGTCGCCGAGGACGAGCTCCGAACCGTGTTGTGGCCCCAGCCGTCCGCCGACAGTGACGCCGATTGGGCCCAGCGCCGCGACCTCTGGAACCACCCCGACGTGATGCTCGGGGGCTCCGACGCCGGCGCCCACCTCGACCGGATGTGCGGAGCGCCCTACCCCACGCAGTTCCTGGGCGACGCACTGCGGGGGCGCCGGCTGCTGCCGCTCGAGCGAGCCGTTCAGCTGATCACCGACGTGCCCGCCCGCCTGTTCGGGCTGCGCGACCGGGGTCGCATCGAGGTGGGGAGCCACGCCGACATTGTGGTGTTCGATCCCGACACCATTGACGCCGGACCGCCGACGCTCGTACCCGATCTTCCCGGCGAGAGTCCCCGGCTCATCGCCGAGTCGATCGGCGTTCAGCACGTGTTCGTCAACGGCACCGAGACCATCGCCGGCGGTACGCCGACAGGGACGACACCGGGCAAGGTTCTCCGATCCGGGCGGGATACCGTCACGGTTCGGACCGCGTGAGGAGGCCACCACATGACGCAGATCCCCCGGATCATCTCGGTTGACGATCACGTCGTCGAGCCGCCCGATCTCTGGAGCAGCCGGCTTCCCGCCAATTACCAGGACCGTGGGCCCCGCATCGTGCGCGAGAAAGGGTCGTACGACGTCGGCAGCGCCGGCATACCGGAATGGACCACCCACGACGGCGGCGAGTGGGCCGACGTCTGGCACTACGACGGCCTCGTCTCCCCGCTGATGAAGCTGTCGGCCGCCGCCGGCTTCGACGAGCTGGGCTTCGGCGCGGTGACCTTCGACCAGATCCGGCCCGGCTGCTGGCAGCAGAAGGAGCGGCTCGTCGACATGGACGCGAACCACATGGACGCGTCCATCTGCTTCCCCAACACGCTGCCGCGCTTCTGCGGGCAGACCTTCGCCGAGGCCGACGACAAGGACCTCGCGCTGCTGTGCGTGCAGGCCTACAACGACTGGATGATCGACGAGTGGTGTGCCGGCGACGGCAAGGGTCGGTTGATCCCCCTCGCCATGGTGCCGCTGTGGGATCCGCGCCTGGCGGCCGACGAGGTGCGCCGCTGCGCCGACAAAGGTTGCCACGCCATCACGTTCTCCGAGAACCCGCACCCCCTGGGGCTACCGTCGATCCACTCGGGCCAATGGGACCCGCTGTTCGCCGCCTGCGAGGAGACCGACACGGTCCTGTGCATGCACATCGGATCGTCCTCGAAGATGCCGGGGACGACGCCCGACGCGCCGTTCATCATCAGCTCGACGCTGACGTTCCAGAACGCCATGGGGTCGCTGCTCGACTTCGTGTTCTCCGGCACGCTGGCACGGTTCCCCAAGCTGGTGGTCGCCTATTCCGAGGGCCAGGTCGGCTGGATGCCCTACCTGCTCGAGCGAATGGACAAGCTGTGGGAGGAGCGGTCCGACAACTCGTTCGGCACCAACCTGCCGGAGCCACCCACCAGCTACATCCGCGGCCGGGTCTACGGCTGCATCTTCGACGACGAGACCGGTCTCGCCAACCGCGACCGCATCGGCATGGACCAGATCTGCTTCGAGACCGACTACCCGCACGCCGACAGCACCTTCCCCCGGTCCGAGGCCGTGGCGCAGGAGATCTGCAGCAAGGCCGGGCTCGACGACGACGAGACCTACAAACTGCTGCGGGGCAACGCCATCCGCGCCTTCGGGCTCGAGCGGTACGGCATCACGTCGTAGCAGCAGGACCGCGCCGTGACGATCAGAGGCAAGGCGTTCATAGCCGGCGCCTACGAGCATCCCCGGCGGGAGATCCCGGACCGGTCGGTCGCACAGGTCCACGCGGAGGTGGCGCTCGGCGCGCTGGCCGATGCGGGGCTCGGGATCGGCGACGTGGACGCCTACTTCTGCGCCGGTGACGCGCCGGGCATCGGGCCGCTGTCGATGGCCGACTACCTGGGGCTGCGGCTGTCGCACGTCGACACCACCGAGACGGGCGGATCGTCGTACATCGTGCACGTGGGGCATGCGGCCGAGGCCATCGCCGCCGGCAAGTGCTCCGTGGCGCTGATCACCCTGGCCGGGCTGCCGCGCTCGGCGGGGGCGCACGCCCGCATCGCCGGCAGCACCGGCTTCTTCCTCCAGACCCCCGAGGGCAGCTTCGAGTCCCTGTACGGCACGACGACCGTCGCGATGTACGCCCTGGCGGCCCGCCGCCACATGCACGAGTTCGGCACGACCAGTGAGGAGCTTGCCCACGTGAAGGTCGCGGCCGCGCACCACGCGCAGTTCAACCCCCACGCCCTGCTCCGCAAGCCGGTCACCGTCGACGAGGTCGTGGAGTCGCCGCTGGTGGCCGAGCCGCTGCACCGACTGGATTGCTGCGTCGTGACCGACGGCGGCGGTGCCCTGGTGGTGGTCAGTCCCGAGGTGGCCCGCGAGCTGCCGCGTCGCTGCGTCAAGGTGCTCGGCCATGGCGAGGCCGTGAAGCACACGTCGGGCGGGCGGCCCGACCTCACGTACACCGGCGCCGTGTGGTCCGGGGCCCGCGCGTTCGAGGAGGCGGGCGTCGGCCCCGGCGACATCGACTACGCCTCCGTCTACGACTCGTTCACCATCACCGTGCTCGAGACCATCGAGGACCTCGGCTTCTGCGAGAAGGGCAAGGGCGGCACGTTCGTGCTCGACGGTGCGCTCCAGGCGCCCGACGGCCGCCTGCCCATCAACACCGACGGCGGTGGATTGTGCAACAACCACCCCACCAACCGCGGGGGGATGACCAAGGTGATCGAGGCGGTCCGCCAGCTCCGGGGCGAGGCCGCCCCCGAGGTCCAGCTCCCCGACTGCCGGCTGGCCCTGGCCCACGGCACCGGCGGCAACCTCGCCACCCGCATGGGCAGCGCCACCTTGATCCTGGGCCAGGAGGACGCGTGACCGCCCCGACCGCCACCCCGCTGCCCACGCCGGCGCCGGTGGTGAGCCCCGAGACCGAGGCGTTCTGGAGCGCGACGGCAGCGGGGAAGCTGCTGCTGCCCCACTGCCGGGCGTGCGACGCCACGACCTGGTACCCGCGGGGGCTCTGCCCCGCCTGCGGCGCCACCGACCTCGAGTGGATCGAGGCGTCGGGGCACGGCACGGTCTACAGCTACACGACCGTTCATCGCGGCGAGGGCCCCTACCGCGACGCCACTCCCTATGTCGTCGCCTACGTCGAGGTCGACGAGGGACCTCGGCTGCTCACCAACGTGGTCGGCGCCGACCCCGACCGCGTGAATGTCGGGCTGGAGGTCGAGGTGGTGTTCCACGACACCGGCGAGGGCAACGCCCTGCCGAGGTTCCGACCGGTGGAGCCGGCACAAGGGGAGGTCATCGATGGCTGACTGGGGTGGGTTCGAGACGCTGCTCGTGAGCCAGGAAGGTCGCCTGCTGACGGTGTCGTTCAATCGACCCGATCGGCTGAACGCCGTGGGTGGCGGGTTGCACCAGGAGTTCACCGAGGTCCTGACCCGGGCGGGCCGCGACGACTCGGTCGGCGCCATCCTGCTGCGCGGCGAGGGGCGGGCGTTCTGCGTCGGCGGCGACGTCAAGGACTTCGACGAGCGCGCCTCGGGAGCCGAGCCACCGCCTCCCGCCCACACGGTGCTCCACACCATGAACGCGGCCGAGTTGCTCGAGTCGATCCTGGGCGTACCCCAGCCGATCGTCGCGGCCGTGCACGGCTACGCCATGGGGTTGGGGGCGACCATCGCCCTGTTCTGTGACGTCGTGGTGGCGGCCGAGGACGCCCGCTTCGCCGACACCCACGTCAGCGTGGGATTGGTGGCCGGCGACGGCGGCGCAGTGATGTGGCCGCTGATCATGCCGTTCGGTGCCGCCAAGTGGTACCTGATGACCGGCGAGCCGATCAGCGGCGTCGAGGCCGCCCGGCTCGGCATGGTGCTCAAGGCCGTGCCCGCGGACGAGCTGCTCGACGAGGCCACCGGGCTGGCCCAGCGCCTCGCCGAGGGGGCGCCGCTGGCGGTGCAGGGCACCAAGCAGACGCTCAACCGCATCCTGCGGGACCGCATGAGCCTGGTCATGGACACCGGGTTGCTGCTCGAGGGCGCCACGTTCATCAGCGACGACCACCGCGAGGCGGCGGCCGCCTTCGTGGCCAAGCGCAAGCCCAAGTTCCGCGGTTCCTGAGCCGGACGCGGCCCGCACGCTAACTTGACATCCGTGTCACAGGACGGGGGCGGATCGACCGAGCGGTGGCGCCGTGTCCTCGACGCGCGCACCAGCCGCGAACGCGGGCGGCGGACGCTGGCCCGACTGCTCGACGCCGCCGTGGCCGAGTTCTCCGCGTACAGCTATCACGGCGCCCGGGTGGCACGGGTCGCGAAGCGCGCCCGCACGTCCCACGGCACCTTCTACGTCTACTTCGACGGCAAGGACGATCTGCTGGTCGCCATGCAGGAAGAGATCATCGCCGAGATGGACGACCTCCTCGGCAAGATGCCCGAGTTCCATCCCGGGCCGGCCGGGTTCGCCACGCTGCGGGCCTGGATCTCCGACGTGTGCGATCTGTTCCTGGAGCACTCCGCCATCCACGCCGCACTGTTCGACGCCCTCGTCGAGGACAGCGACCCACGCATCAGCAAGCTCGGGCTGCGGGCGCAGCGGCGCTGGACGACCGCCCTCGCCGATCGCATCCGGGCCGCCGACGCCCGCGACATCGACCCGTACCTGGCGGCGGTGTGCATCTACAACCTCATCGACCGCTCGACGAGATCCATGAACCGTGGGCAGTTGGTGGTGTCGTTCGACGAGCTGGTCGACGGTCTGACCGAGCTGGTCCAGCGCTCGGTGTTCGGATCGGACAAGCCGAAGAGGCCGCGGCGCCGGGCCACGTGATCAGTCGGGATGCGGATGACAAGACCCACTGTCATATTGTGTGACCCGTGTCCGTAGCCGTGGCGATGGCCGGCACTGCCCGCACCCCTCGTTCTGTCAGCGCTGACGCGCGATACGAACGGTGAGAGCCGACAGAACGCTTTCAGACCAGCCGCAAGCGGCTGGCGCGACGGGGGGCGTCGCCACCCAGGTAGGTGCGGTGGATCATCCGTGCCAGGGTGGGCGCCAGGGTGTCGGGGTCGATGCGCGACCAGCGCGACGTGACCGCCGAGTACGAGCCCTCGACCAGCAGGTAGAGCAGTGCGGCCTGCACCTCCGGCGCGACCAGCGACTCGACCCGGGCGTCGCTGACGAACTGGGTGAGGCTCTCGACCAGCCGGTTGAAGACGTGGCCCTCTTCGGCCGGCACCTCGGGGTCGAGGCGGGCGACCCGCTCCCACCACGCCCGGAACACCCCGGCGTGGCGGGCGTGCAGGTCGCGGTAGTGGCGCAGAACGTCCTCGATCTCGCGGGTGTCGATGCCGCTCGCTCGGGCGTTGCCCAGCTCTTCCACGATCGCCTTCATGTCGCGGAAGCAGGCGCGGCTGAGCTCGTTGAACAGGTCGTCCTTGTTGCGGAAGTAGCGGTAGAACGTGGCCCGCGACGTGGACGCCCGCTCGATGAGATCGTCGACGGTGGCGCCGGTGTAGCCGACCTCGCTGAACACCGCGTTGCCGGCCTCGAGCAGCCGGCTGCGGAGCTCGCGGTTCTCGGTCGAGGTGTCCATTTGCGCCCGGTTAGCGGGCCGGTTGCTCGCTGTCGAGCAGCTGAGAGCGGACGACGCGGCGCAGGAGCTTGCCCATCTCGTTGTAGGGCAGGCGCGGCACGAAGCTGATCCGTTCGGGCATGCGGGACGACCGGAGCCGGCTGCGCACCCATCCCCGCAGCTCCTCCTCGGTGACCTCGGCGCCGTCGATCCGCACCACCGCCGCCACTACCCGCTCGCCCCACTGCGCATCGGGGAGTCCCACCACCGCGGCCTCGGCGACGCCGGGGTGGTCGAGGAGCACGCGCTCGATCTCGCCGGGCGACATGTTCTCCCCGCCCCGCACGATGACGTCGTCGAGGCGGCCCTCGACGTAGAGGTACCCGTCGCCGTCGAGGCGGCCCGCGTCGCGTGTCGGGAACCAGCCGTCGCCACCCGACGCGTCGGCACCGGCGTACTCCCCCGCCACCTGCTCGCCGCGCACACAGATCTCGCCCCGTTCGCCCACCGGGACGGGTGCGCCGTCCGGGCCGCGGATCTCGATCTCCACGCTCGGCAGCGGACGGCCCACCGATGTCAACCGGGCCCGCACCCCTGGCTCGCTGCCCGCCCACGCCAGGCGGTGATCCTCGGGACCGAGCACCGCGATCGTGGAGCTGGTCTCGGTCAGGCCGTAGGCGTTGACGAAACCGACGTGGGGCAGGCGGTCGAGGGCCCGCTCGATGACCGCCTGGGGCATGGGACCACCGCCGTACGACAGGGTCCGCAGCGCCGGGAGCGAGGCGCCGGTCGCGTCGAGCGCGTCGAGGATGCGGTCCAGCATCGTGGGGACGACCATCGCCTGGGTGACCCGTTCCTCGGCCGCGACCGACACCCACGCATCGGCGTCGAACGACGGCAGGTAGACGACTCGCCGCCCGGCGTACACCGACGTCAACACCGCCGAGATCCCGGCGATGTGGTACGGCGGAACGCTCACCAGCGCGGCCTCGTCGGGGTCGGCACCCATGAACTCGACCGACGAGATCACGTACGAGGCCAGGTGGCGATGCCGCAGGACGGCCGCCTTGGGCTCGCCGGTGGTGCCGCTGGTGAACAGCAGCACGGCGACGTCGTCGGGATCGGCCGGCGGGCCGGCATCGTCGGGACCCATGGCCGTGGCCTCGAGGAACAGGAGCCGATCGACGATATCCACGCCCTCGACCCCGCCCAGCCGGCCGGCAACACCGTCGCCCGCGACGACGACCGCGGGTGCCGTGCGGCGCACCAGCGCCTGCAGCTGCTCGTCCGCCAGGCGGTAGTTGAGGGGGACGAACGGGCGACCCGACAGGGCGGATCCGAAGAGCACGAGGGGGACCGCCTCGGAGTTGACGTCGACGAGGACGCCGTGCTCGCCGCCCCGCGACCTCAGCCAGCCCGCCGCCCGCCGGGCTCGCGCCAGCAGCTTCGGATAGGACATGCCGGTATCTCGGCTGCCGAAGGCCACCCGCTCGGCCCCTGCGTCGGCGGCCATCTGCAGGATCAGCGAGAGATCCATCGCCGCAATTCTGCTCAGCCGCCCTTGCGGCCGCGCCACCGCGGGCCACCGAGGCCGCGGATGGCAAACGTCGCGTACCAGTCGCCGAGCTCGGCCATCGTCAACGGGCCCGACGGTCGGTGCCACAGATGGCTCGTCTTCATCAGCTCGAAGATGGCGGTGGCAGCCACCGACTCGTCGGTGGCCGGATCGAACGCACCCTCGTCGATGCCCTGCCGGATGATGTCCTTCACGTAGCTGCTGAACTCGTCGCGGCGCTCGATCACCCTCTTGAGGCGGCGCCTGCTCAGGCGCGTGAACTCACGCTCGGCGACCAGACCCCATTCGCGTTCCCTGGAGGTCAGCGCCATCCACCGGCCGATGAACGCACGCAACCGCACGGGCGCCGGCGACTGGGCCGTCTCCTCGCCCTCCTCGAGCGTGGCCTCGAACATGTCCTGAGCCCGCGTGACCAGCTCGTAGAGCAGATCTTCCTTGGTCTTGATGTAGTAGTAGATGCTGCCTTTGAGCATGCCGACCGCGTCGGCGATGTCTTGAAGGCTCGTCGCCTCATAGCCCTTCTGGTAGAAGATCGTGCCGGCGCGCTCGATGATGTCGGCCCACCGATCCTCGTGATTCTTGGCCCGCGGCTTGCGTTCGCCGCTGCGCGGCTGCCGCCGCGTCGTCGACCGCACCGCCGTCGTTCTTGCGTCGTTGGCCACAGCTTCCTTCCTGCCTCCCGCCCTGCACTGTGGAGACTAGTGACCCGGGCCCATGTCGACCCAAGATCTACCAAACGTAAAGTCAAGTCAATCTGAGATCGACGCCAACAGGTCGGTCATATCGGCGGCGTTGCGGACACCGTAGTCCTGGTAGCAGTTGTTCATGAGGACGTGGACCTCGCGGGCGGTGCCGGCCAACTCCTGCACCTTCTTCATCCAGGGCCGGAGCTCGCGCTTATCGTAGAGGTACCTGAAGCGCTCGGCGGCAGTGGTGGCCCGTCCCTTCCAGGTTTCGTCGGCCCGACCGTGGAACCGCACCACCGCGAGATCGGTCGTCGCGGCCGCCAGGCGCGGGAGCTTGCTCACCTTGGGCGCGTCGACGCAGACGAGCGTCAGGTCGTGATCCGACAACCAGCCCAGCGTGCGGTCGAGGTCGTCCTTGCCGAACCACAACGGCGAGCGCAACTCCACGCAGATGGGTAGGTCGCTCAGGCGCTCGCGGGCACGGGCCAGCTCGTCGCGGTTGTCGCGCTTGGGCGTGAACCACGGCGGATACTGCAGCAGGATCGCTCCCAGCCGCCCGGCCTCGTGCAACGGACCGAGCGCGTCGGCGAACCGGACCCACACCTCGTCGAGCGCGTCGTCTGGCAGGTGGTGCGGATAGACGTTCCGCTTGCCGGCGGCCTCCGGGTCGAGCGCCTCGGCGATGTCGGGCCACAGCGTCTGGGGCTTGGTGGGATGGCCGGTCATCAGCGAGTACGACTTGACGTTCATGCGAAAGCCGTCGGGCGTGCGCTCGGCCCAGCCCTCGGTCAGCTGACGCGACGGTGGTCCGTAGTAGGTGCTGTCGGCCTCGACCACCGAGAACCGGGCGCCGTAGAAGGCCAGGCGCTCGGCCGCGCTCATCGAGCGCTTGGGGTACCAGTCGGTCTCCTTGACCAACGTCCGGTCGGTCCACGAGCAGGTCCCCACCCGCACCTCGGCGCCGTCGATGCGCAGCACCGGACCGAGCTCGAGTGCGTCAGCCATGGCGAGTCACGCCGGCAGGCGCATCGGTGCGGCGCCCATGTCCGCGAGCATCGCCTCGCCCGCCGCCCGATGCCCACCGCCCGCCATCACCAGCGTGCGCGCCCACTGGTAGCGGCAGCCGGTGGGTTCCAATGCGGCAGCCGCGGCCACCACCCCGTCGGTGTCGCCGACGGCGAGCGCCGCGGTGCGATCGACCATGGCCGCGGTAACGGGGTTGGCGGCGACGGACAGCCGGGCCCGCTCGTTGCGCTCGGCGGCGTCGGGGAGGTTGGCGAGCACCGCCGCCTCCGCCCACAGCGCGGCGTACCACGGGCGCCACTCACCGCTGAACCAGGTGCGCAGCCGATCCGGGTCGACCGACAAACGGGTGACGGCGGCGTCGACATCGCCGACGTGGAGCTGCACGATGGCGTCGAAGGTCGGGGCGTAGCCGCTCAACGGGTCGTCGATGCGCTCCGCCGTCATGCCGATCGCGACCGTGCGGTCGCGCCATTCGGCGCGCCGTTCCTCATCGCCCCGCAGTCCGTGGACCATGGCCACGGCCAAAGACGCGCCCGCCAGGTTGCTCGCCACCGGCCTGCCCGCTTGCTCCCAGCCGCGGCGGAACCGCTCTGCGGCCGCCAGCACGGCGTCGAGGTCGCCGGCCATGGCGTCGACCTTGATGCGGCGGGCGGTGGCGATGTGGTCCAGCTCGGTGACGAACGGCAACGACGCCAGCCGGTCGGCGTAGGCCCGAGCCGCGACGAAGTCGCCGGCGGTCAGGCTGATCTCGGACGCCATGGCGTAGCAGTCCGAGAACTCCATGCCGTTGGCGGGACCGAGCGGCACGGTCTCGAGCAGCTCGACGCGGGCTCGCACGGTGGCCACCGCCGCGGGGACGTCGCCTCGTGCCAGGTGGACGGCCGACAGCTCGTCGAGCGCCGCGCTCTCGTCGTAGCGGTCGCCCATCCGTCGGGCGAGGGCGACCGCCCGCTCGGCCAGCTCCTGTGTGACCGGGTCGAGCTCTTCGCCGTTGAACGCCTGCGCCGTGAGGATGGAGGGCTCGGCGCGGGGCGATCCCGCCGCGAGCGTCGTCGCCTCCTGGATCAGCTCGTCGACGACCTCGGGTGGGGGGACCTCGGCCATGATGCCGGGGCCCCGGTTGATCAGCGTCGCCGCGAGGGCGAGGTTGTGGGCCGCGGTCACCCCGTCGCCGGCCGCCGCCGAGACGTCGGCGGCCCGCCGCCACAGCCGGAACGTGTCGTTGCCGACATGGCGGGACATGGCGGCGCCGGCGGCGTCCGTCAGCGCCGTTGCTTGGGCGGCAGGGTCGTCGGTGAGGCCGGCGGCCTCATCGAAGCGGCGCTGGGCTTCGGCGGGAAGGCCGCGCAGGAACGTCAGCTGCGCCAGTGACAACGCCAACCGATGCGCGTCGCCGCGCAGCTCCGGGTGCTGCATGGCCCACGCCAGCGCCGCGCGCTTGTCGTCGGCCACCAGGTCGAACGCCTGGCGCCACGCCCGGTCGCCGCCTCGCCGCTGGATGTGCGCCTGCGCGTCCCCGTTGGCCCGCTGGGCCAGCGCCTCCGCCGACCCCACGCACCAGCGGACGTGGCGGGTGCGCACGTGGTCGAGCTCGCCGACGCGCTCGAGCTCGTCGATGCCGTACTGCCGGATGGTCTCCAGCACCCGGTAGCGCGTCTCGGCACCGGGCCGGGCCACGGCCAGGCTGTTGTCGGCCAGCCGCGCCAGCCCATCGGCCACTGCTGAGTCCACCGGTGGGAAGCCTGCGACCTGACTGGCGGCCGCGGCGGTGAACGGAGCGGCGAAGACCGACACCCGCCGCAGCAGCGCCTGCTCGGCGGGATCGAGGACCGCGTAGCTCCAATCGATGGTGGACCGCAGCGAGCTGTGGCGCTCGTCGAGGCGCGAGCCGCCCGACAGCATCCGCAGCGCATCGGCCAGTCCCGACTCCACACCGTCGAGGCCCAAGGTCGACAGGCGGGCGGCGGCAAGCTCGATGGCGAGTGCCATGCCGTCGAGCGAGCGGCACACCCGGGCGATGCGAGCGACGTCGCCGCGGCCGGGCTCGAACCCGCCGGCGCGGGCCCGCTCGAGGAACAGGGCGACGGCGTCGCTGTCTGCTGCCTCGTCGTCATCGGGCTGCAGCGACAGGCCGGGAACGGGGAAGACGTGCTCGAAGGGCAGCATCAGCCGGGTGCGGCTGGTGGCCAGCACCCGCACCTCGGGACAGCTCGCCAGCAGCCGCTCGACGAACACGGCGACCCCGTCGACCAGGTGCTCGCAGTTGTCGAGAACGATCAGCGCCTCCGACGTTGCCAAGCTGGCGAGGACCGCATCCTCGATCGTCCCGCCGGGTCGCTCCCCCACGCCCAGCACCGCCGCCACGGCGGCGGCCACCATGGCCGGATCGGAGATCGGCACCAGGTCGACGAACCACACGGCCCCTGCGGTCGCGCCGCCCAACCCGACCGTCTCGGCGGCGACGGCGATGGCGAGCCGGGTCTTGCCCACGCCGCCCGGCCCGACGGCGGTGACCAACCGATGCGCGGCGATCGCCTTGGCGAGCGCCTCACGCTCGGCCGCCCGGCCGACGAACGAGGTCAGCGGCGTGGGAATGGCCTGAGCCAGCGGGCGGGCGGCGTCACCCGGTCCCGCCGGCCCGGTGCCGGATCGCGTCGCCGCAACGTCGGCGTGCGCCGCGACCTCGGCGGCGTAGCGGGCCAGCTCGCGCCGGTCGGCCATGCCCAGCTTGCGGAGCAACGACGAGACGTGGCTCTCGACCGTGCGCACCGAGATGAACAGCCGGGCGGCGATCTCGGCGTTGGTCAGGTGCTCGCCGACGGCGGCCAAGACGTCTGCCTCGCGGGCGGACACCCCGGCGTCCGTCAGCACCTGAGCGTTGGTCACCCGAGGATTCTGCCCCGATCGGGCGCCCGCGACGACACGCGTATTACATGCCTGTCAGTTCCCTGGTGGGGCTGCGCCCCACACCCATCGCCGTCACGCAGCCGTAAGGCGCCCGCGCCGTCGCCCTGCAGTCCTCGCTTCGCTCGCACTTCAGTTGCCGAGATGGTCGGCAGCGACCCGCTTGGGCACGACCATGCGCCAGGCGTCGAGGACCAGCTCCCGCATCTCCGCCTCGTCGATGGCATCGAGCCGGACGACCACCCAGTTGTAGCGCTGGTCAGAGCGCTTCGGCATGAGGAACTTGTGGGGCTCCGAGTCGATCAGGGCCTGCCGCTCCTCCTTGGGGAAGCCGAAGCCCATCAGCGTCTCGTCACGCGAGAAGGCCACGTAGACGATCCGTCCAACCCGGAACTTGACCCGGTCGCGGACCAGCGCCTCCTCGGTTCGGGGCAGGCTGAGCGCCAGCCGGCGGACGTCGTCGATCGTCACCATCGGGCGGCGTCATGCAGGCTCATCGGGATGCGAGTCTTTCACCAGGAGATGACGGCATGAAGGCGTGGGTCGTCGACACGCCCGGGCCCATGGCCACGAGGCCCCTCGTGGTCGTCGAACGCCCGGCCCCCCATCCCGGGCGGGGGGAGATCCGGGTCCGGGTGAGCGCCTGCGGTGTGTGCCGCACCGACCTCCACTTGGCCGAGGGTGACCTCCCGCCCCGCCGGGCGGCAACGATCCCCGGGCACGAGGTCGTGGGGACCGTCGACGCGCTCGGCGCGGGGACCCGCCGGTTCCGGATCGGCCAGCGGGCCGGCATCGCCTGGCTGCGGAGCACGTGCGGGCGCTGCCACTGGTGCCGGCGGGGCCGCGAGAACCTCTGCCCCGAACCCCGTTTCACGGGCTGGGACGCCGACGGCGGCTACGCCGAGTGGGCCGTGGTCGACGAGGCTTACGCGTACGCGCTGCCCGACGGCTTCGACGACGAGCACGCGGCGCCGCTGCTGTGCGCTGGCATCATCGGCTACCGGGCGCTGCGCCGGGCCGAGCTGCCGCCAGGCGGGCGGCTCGGCATCTACGGGTTCGGGGCGTCCGCCCACCTGGCGGCCCAGGTGGCGCTGGCCGAGGGCGCCACCGTGCACGTCCTCACCCGCGCGAAGGCGGCGCAGCAGCATGCGCTCGACCTCGGTGCGCAGTCCGCGGGACCGGCCGACGCCGCCCCGCCCGAGCCGCTCGACGCCGCCATCCTGTTCGCACCCGTGGGCGACCTGGTGCCGACGGCCCTGGCCGCCCTCGACCGGGGTGGCACCCTCGCCATCGCCGGCATCCACCTGACCGACGTCCCGCCCCTGGACTACCAGCGCCACCTGTTCCTGGAGCGTCAGGTCCGCAGCGTCACCGCCAACACCCGTGCCAACGGCGAGGAGTTCCTGGCACTGGCCGCCCGACTCGGCCTGCGCGTGACCACGACCCCCTACCCCCTGGACCACGCCGACCGCGCCCTGGCCGACCTCGCCGGCGACCGCGTCACGGGCGCGGCGGTGCTCCTGACGTGACGGCGTCGGGTCTGACGTCGGGCGGTCCACCAGGACAGGTCGAGGAAATTGCCCACGTCAGACGGCTGCCATTCGTTCCACGTCGCCAGAGCAGTTGACAATATTCTGTCATTATGACAGGATACTGTCGTACTTCGGGTCGAGAGGAGATCGACATGACGGCGACGACCGTGCACATGGGTGTCTACGACACGCTGTCGGACTGGGAGGTCGGCTACGCCACCGCCCACATCAACAGCGGAGCCTGGCAGCGCGACCCGGGCCGCTATCGGGTTGTCACGGTGGGCGACGGCCCCGAACCGGTCACCACCATGGGCGGCGTGAGGATCACCCCCGACGTGGTGCTCGAAGAGCTCCGGCCGGACGACAGCGCCATGCTCATCCTGCCGGGGGCTGACACCTGGCTCACCGGCGGAAACGTCGCCTTCGCCAAGAAGGCCCGCCAGTTCCTCGAAGCCGGCGTGCCGGTCGCAGCCATCTGCGGCGCCACCGGCGGACTGGCGGCCGAGGGCCTGCTCGACGACCGGCCCCACACCAGCAACGCCGCGGAGTTCCTCGAGGCGACGGGCTACGGAGGTCGCGACCACTACCGCGACGAGCCCGCGGTGACCGACGGCAAGCTGGTGACCGCCAGCGCGACGGCTCCTGTCGAGTTCGCCCGGGAGGTCCTCGCCCTGCTCGACGTGTACGAGCCGCCGGTGCTGGCGGCCTGGTACAAGCTGTACGGCCTGCACGATCCCGCCGGGTACTACGAGCTGATGGCCGCCACGTCATGACCGTGCATCCTCGGGGGCTGCGCCCCCGCGCCCCATCGTCGCCCGGCTCGCTGGCGCTCGCGCGGTCGACCGGTCAAGAGCTGCGCTCATGACCGACGAGCAACAGCTCCTGAGCGGCGCTGCCCTGACGGTGTTCCGGCTGAACGGCCAGTTCCTCGGCATCGCCGAGGAGCTGGCGCGGCCGGTCGGGCTCACCGCGGCGCGCTGGCAGGTGCTGGGCGCGGTCCTCGACACACCGCTGCCGGTCGCCGGGATCGCTCGGGTCATGGGCATCACGCGCCAGAGCGTCCAGCGCATCGCCGACCTCTTGGTGGCGGACGGCTTGGCCGAGTACCTGCCGAACCCGTCGCACCGGCGGGCCAAGCTGTTACGTCCCACCGACGAGGGCTACGCCGCGGTCCGCCGCATCGACCCGGCCCACGCCGCCACGGCCAAGCGCGTGGCCGACGAGCTGGGTCACGACGACTTCGGCACGACGCTCGACACGCTGCGCCGACTGTCCGCCGCCCTCGACGCGGTGGCGCCCGACGTGACCCGGTAGCAGTTTCAGCTTCGCTTCAGGAACGCCGTGTAGACCGTGCGCACCGTCTGGGACAGGACAGGAGGCGGGAAGACATCGAGCACGACGACAACGGCGCCCAGCACGACGGCGCCCAGCACGACGACGTCCAGCACCACGACGTCGACGCCGCCCGACAGCACGACGACGTCGACAACGGGCTAACCCATCACCGGCGGCCGGGCGGGACCGGGCCGGCGGGGTAGGTTCGGTGCCCGCCCCGCCGGCCGCCCGGTGACTCCCTGGTCGCGCAGCACGTAGCCGACACGGCGGACCTTGACCGTCGCCCTCTGCACGGGCTCGTCGACGACGTGCCGTCCGACTGGCGCACCGCGACGTCGCTCGGCCGGCCGTCGCCGGTGTCGGTGTACCGTTGTCGCAAATCGCTGGCGGGCAATGCAGTGCGAACACCTGGGGAACGCGACGAATGACGGATTCACATCTCGGCTGGTGGATGGACGCCAACTGCCGTTGGCACCCGGGACGCCCACCGCCCGGCTGGCGGCAGGCCGCCAACTCGCGCTGGTACCCGCCGGACCAGGAGGACCAGACCGAGGAGCTGGAGATCGGTCCACCCGTCGGGGGCGGCGCTCACTTCGCCGTTGGCGACCGGGGCGGATCCGGGGAAACCGACGGGACCTGGCAGCGCTGGGCGCGCCTCGGCGCTCTGATCTCGGTGGCGCTCGTGGCCCTCGCCGGGGTCGGGGCGCTGACGGCGTTGAGCGCCGACGATCCTGACGACGAACAGAGCGTCGCAGCCGCAGACGTATCGACGACGTCCACGGTGCCAGGGTCGAGCCGCCCACAGTCTGCCGCGACCGCGACGCCGCCGGTGACGACGGCGGAGCCCCCCACGACGGACGCGCCGTCCCAGGCGGACGGGACCTCGACCACGGTCAGTACGGACACCGGGGAGCCCCCTCCGCCGTCCGGACCCCCGACGTCGGAAGCCGCGGCGCGCACGCGCGCCCCGTGCTCACCCGAGGGTGCCACCGCTATCGCCGAGGGCGGCGTCCCGGTTACCTGCACCCGGGAGAAGTGTCACGGCGCGCCTTACGACGAACCCCGTTGGCGACCAACGACCTGTTGAACAGCTGTCGACCGGCCGCTCAGGCCGAGCGATCGTCGCGCTAGCCGGGCTGATCCTGCGGTCCCGGAGGCGCGTCCGGCGGTTGCTGATCTCCGGGCGCGCCTCCGCTGTCGGGGACGGTGGTGGGCACCGCGGACGGCGGGCTCGGCGGTGTCGGGTCGGACGAACCGTTCGGCGCGGTCCCCTGCGACGCAGGGACGTCATCGGGCAGCTCGGGAGCCGCGGGTGTTTCGCTCGCCCGATCCAGGCCAGGGTTGCCGGCCCCAACCCGATCGGGGCCGGTATCGGTCGGTCGGTGGGCCGCGCCTGGCGCCTCGTCCGAGATCGTGTCGCCGTCGACGCCGGGGTCGCCGTCGCCCTGCCCCGTCGCGTCGTTGGAGACCCGTTCCCCGAAGTTGGCCGGGCCGTCGTCCGCCGGTGCGTCGAACTCGACCGGGGTGACCGCCTCGATGGCAGCGCGCACCGGGTTCTGGGCCTGGTCGGGCAGCACACCGGCCGCTGCGGCCCCGGCCATGCTGCCGGCGGCCACGGCCGTCCCGAGTCCCAGCTTGGCCGCCAGCCCCATGCCGGCGCGCCGCCCGCGGGTGCGGGACGTCGCGCGCGCCGCGAGCACGCGGGTGGTGGTCCCCAAGCCATCCGACCGACCGCCGCTCTCGATGAGTGCCCGCAGGGCCGGGGAGGGCGTCGGGGGAGGTCCGTCGCCCAGGGCCCGGGCCGAGCGTGCGAACAGGGCGAGGGGCTCGAACTGGGGGTCGACCTCATCGCCGCGCACGAGCGCCTCGATCGTCTCGTCATCCAGTCCCCAGGTCCGGAGCATCACGGATCCGTCATCGCCGCGCCCGCTTGCAGGGTTACGCCCTCGTGCTCGACGAGCCGCGCGACGTTCAACAGCGCCCGCCTCTGCAGGGCCTTGACGGCGCCCGCCGTCTTCCCGACCGCCGCCGCGGTCTGGTCGATGCTGAGGTCGCCCAGCAGCCGCAGCAGCAAGACCTCGCGCTGGCTGGGCGCCAAGCGGTCGCACAAGGCGCGCACGCGGTCCGCGCCCAGTGCCCGGTCGATGGTGCCCTCCACGTCGTCGGGCGCCACGAGCTCGGCGGCGAGCTGATCGGGCGCCTCGGCCAGCGGGTCGGGTGGCGGCCGGCGCCGCAGGCGCCGGCGCTCGTCCAGCAGCCGGCGGTGGGCGATGGTGAAGACCCAGGACCGGAAGCCCCGCTCGTCGCCGTCGAAACCGGAGAGGTTGCGAATAACGGCCAGGAAGACCTCGCTCGTCAGATCCTCGGGCTCGGTGCTGCCCTGGACGCGCAGGTAACCCTCCACCACCGGCGACAGCGCAATGAACATCCGCTCGATCGCCCAGGGCGCGCCCGTACGCGCCGCTGCCAACACCGCGTCGAACTGGCCGCCGAACCGATCTCTTTGCCCCATGGCTCCACCGCAGCGATCGCCGCGAACCGCCGTGGGGTCACGCCCGGACCCGAGAAATCCGAGAAATCCATCCCGGGGAGGGCGCCCATCCTGCCCGGCAAGGCGTGTGCGGTCGGGAGCCGTCTTAGGGCAGTCTGTGGCCGTGCGAGCGGATCGAGGCGGTGGCGAACGGCGGCGCCAGAGCCCGTGGCGGCCAATGTTGGAACCGTCATGACGGAGGGCTGGCCGCCGGTCATGCTGCTGGTGACCGTCGACGACGAGTCACGGGCGGTCCTCGACCAGGAACTGCGACGTCGCTACGGCACCGACTACGAGGTGATCACCTGCCGCAGCTACGACCACGCCCGGGCGGTCCTCGATGGCTTGCGGCGGTGGGGGCGCCAGGTGGCCATGGTGTTCTCGTATTACGGCCCCGCCGATCGCGACGGGTTGGCGTTCCTGCGCCGGGCCCGGTCTGTTCACCCCACCGCCAAGCGCGCGGTGGTGGTGAAGTGGGGCGATTTCGAGAGCTCGGGGCCGGTGTTCCAGGCCATCGCCGAGGGTCACGCCGAGTTCCAGCTCGTCCGGCCCGAGCACCGCCGCGACGAGGAGTTCCACGGTTCGATCACCGACCTGCTCGACGACTGGCACCTCGCCCAGGGCAGCGGCTTCGAGGCGGTGCGACTGATCGGCCGCCAGGACGAGCGGACCCACACACTGCGCGACGCGTTCGCCCGCAACCACATCCCCGTCGGCTTCTACCCGGCCGAGTCGGACGCGGCGCGTCGCCTCCTCGCGGGCGCCGAGCTCGACGACCCCGAGCTCCCCGTGGTCATGCTGCAGTTCACGTCGCCGCCGACCACGCTGGTGAACCCGACCGACGTCGAACTGGCCGACGCCTTCGGCCTGATGACCCCGCCGTCCAGCGATGTGGTCTACGACCTCGTGGTGATCGGCGCCGGTCCCGCGGGCCTGGCCACCGCCGTGTACGCCGCCTCCGAGGGCCTGTCGGTGCTCGTCGTCGAGCGGCAGGCGGTCGGGGGCCAGGCCGGGACCAGCTCGCTGATCAGGAACTACCCCGGTTTCGCCCGCGGTGTGAGCGGCATCCACCTCGCGTTTCGCTCCTTTCAACAGGCCTGGTCGTTCGGGACCGAGTTCCTGTTCTTCCGCGAGGTCGTCGGGCTGCGCACCGAAGGGGGCGAGCATGTGCTCGCCCTGTCAGACGGCACCAGCGTGCGGTCGCGGACGACCGTCGTGGCTACCGGCGTCGACTACCGGCGGCTCGACGTCCCCGCCCTCGAACGGCTGGTCGGCAGAGGTGTCTTCTATGGGGCGGCTGTCACGGAGTCACCGGCCATGGCCGGCCGGCCGGTCTTCGTCGTGGGCGGGGGTAACTCCGCCGCCCAGGCGGCCCTGCACCTGGCCAAGTACGCGCGGCAGGTGACCCTCCTGGTCCGGGGTCCCAACCTGGCCGCCAGCTGCTCCGGATACCTCGTCGAGCAGATCCGCAGCACGCGCAACGTCGACGTCGTCCACCGGGTGGCCGTAACCGGGGGCAGCGCAGTCGACGACTCGCTCGCCGAGATCGAGATCTGCCACCTCGACGACGACACGACCGAGACCCTGCCGGCCGCCGGGTTGTTCGTGTTCATCGGCGCCACCCCGCACACCGCCTGGCTGGAGGGCACGGTGCAGCGCGACGCCGACGGATACCTGCTGGTCGGGCAGGATGTCGACCGGGATGCGCTGGCTGGACCGGTCCGGGCGCCGCTCTCGCTGGAGACGAGCGTGCCCGGCGTCTTCGCCATCGGTGACGCCCGCCGGGGATCGGTCAAGCGGGTGGCGACCGCGGTCGGCGACGGGGCTGCGGTCGTCCAGCTCGTGCACCACTACCTCGCCGGCGTGCCGGCCCCCGCCGGGACGGCCCCCACCCGGACGGCCGGGTAGGCGTTGCCCGCCGCCTCGCAACTCGCGCCGGCGCGCGTGGTGCCGGCCATGCGCCGGCTGCTGTACGTCGCCGCCCTGCTGGTGTTCCTCGCCGGCGTGCAGCTGTTCGTGTTCCCGCTGCGCACAGACCGCTACTTCGCCTGGACCATCGACTCGCCGATGACCGCCGTGTTCCTCGGAGCCTCCTACTGGTCGGCGCTGGGACTGGAGGTGGGCGCCGCCCGCGCGAGCCGGTGGTCCGGTGCCCGGATCGCGGTGCCGGCGGTGTTCGTGTTCACGTCCCTGACCCTCGTGGTGACCCTGGTGCACCTCGAGAACTTCCATCTGGGCGACGATCATCCCCTCCGCACGCAGCTGGTCACGTGGGCGTGGCTGGGCATCTACACGGCTGTGCCGGTCCTCATGGTTGCGGCATGGATCGGCCAGAGGCGCCACTCGTTGGCGGTCCCGGCCGCCAGTGGTCTTCCTGCGGCTGTACGAGCGGTCCTCGTGGCGCTGGCAGCGGTGCTGCTCGGGCTCGGGATTGCGCTGCTCGTGGCTCCCGGCTGGGCCGACGGGGCGTGGCCGTGGACCCTCACACCGCTCACCGGCCGCGCCGTCGGTGCGTGGCTGGTGGGGCTCGGCACCGCCGCCGCCCACGCCCGGCTGCTCGACGACCGGGCGTCGCTGCGACCGCTGGGCATCACGGGCGTCGCCTTCGGCGTGCTCCAGGTCGTAGCGCTCGCCCGCCACGGCGACGAACTGGACTGGGGCGGGCTCCCGGCCGTCGCCTACGTGGTGGTGCTCGCGGTCCTCACGTCGGTGAGCGTCTGGTCGCTGATCCCGGCGGTGGAAACGCTCACCGCTGTGCGCACCAGCGACCGCCGGCAGGCGTGAGCTCGCCC
>DASQUK010000198.1:0-3328 GCA_035641315.1 Acidimicrobiales bacterium
TCAGGGCTACGACTCGGTTTCCCCGCGTTCGGCCGTCCTAGCCTGCCCCGGAACGCCGGGAGGAGGCGACTCCCAGGGCAGTGGTGGCCAGCCACGCTGAGCGTTCGCTGCTCGTCGCCCGCGACCATTGCCGTACGGCACATTGAGGACGCAGGCGGGCAGCTCGCCGAGCCGTTTGCCTCGCGTTATGGGTCACCGGCCGTCGGTGCGCTCATCGGGCGCTTCGGGCGAGGCCTTGGCCGGCTATCCGTTGCGCTCATTGGCAGCTTCGAGGACGGGGCAGATCGTCGACGGCTCGAGAGAGCGGTTCTCGTCGACTTGGCGGCTTCGTTCGATGGTTTCGGTGAGCCGCTCCTCGAGCGCAACCAGATCGTTGATGGCCTGACGAACCAGGTCACGTCGCTGTTCGGCCACGGTGCGCAACCGTGGACATGGGCGGTGGCCATTCGATGCCAGCTCGATGAGTTCACGGATGTCATCGAGGGACAGGTCGAGCGCTCGCGCCGCCGCGACCGTTCGTAGGCGCCGCAGATCTCGGTCGTCGTAGACCCGGTATCCATTTGGTAACCGGCGCGCCTCCGGGATGACGCCCTCGGCTTCGTAGTACCGGATCGTCTTGGCGCTCAGGCCAACGACCTCGACGGCCTCACTGATCTGCACGACCTTGACCTTCCCACAGCCGGAACCCTTACCTTCGCCACCATGACCGACTCGGCGCCCGTCACCCAAAAGACCCGCTACTGGGCCTGGGCCGTGGCGGCGATGGTCCTGGGGCTCGCGGGCTACGTCGGCTACGTCCTGTACCCGCGTTTCGACCTGCCCGCCGGAGCCGGAGCCGGACTCCTGGTGCTGGCCACCGCCGCGGGTGTCGCCTCGTTCTTCTCGCCATGCTCGTTCCCGCTGCTGGTCACCATGCTCGCCAGGCCCCTGACCACCAGTGCGCCCAGCGGGCGACCGATTCGCCGAGCGCTCGGGTACGCCACCGCCCTGTCCGTCGGCGCCGCCGGATTCTTGGTCCTCACCGGCGGTGCGCTCGCCCTCGGCGCCGGATCGCTGATCAAAGATGTCACCTTCACCAGCAGCACCGGCCGGGCCCTGCGCATCGTCGTCGGCGCCGTCCTCATCCTGTTCGGTCTCGTCCAACTCAACCGCATCCAGGTCAACTTGCGGCGCTTCGAGCCCGCGCTCCACGGCGTACTGCGCAAGCAAGCAACGCTGCGGCGGCGACGCCCCTTCGCCGGGCTCGTGCTCTTCGGGTTCGTCTACCTGCTCGCTGGGTTCGGCTGAACCGGCCCGATCCTGGCCGGTCTGGCCAGCCAAGCCCTCACCGCCGGCGGGACCGATGCCGCAGCAATCGCCTTCCTCGTCGCGGGTGTCGCCATCGTCGCGTTGATGTTCACGCTGGCCGTGCTCCTCGCCACCGCTCGCGAAGGCCTCGTCGACACCATCAAGGACGGCGCCCCAACCATCAAGGCCTGGGGCGGCCGCATCCTCATCCTCGTCGGCGCATGGTTCATCACACTCGGCGCGTTTGCCGACTACTTCTCCAACATCTTTCCCGTCTGACCCTCCGCCCGGTGCCGGATCGCAACGCGTCTCCCTCAACCAAGCGGCTCCAACGCCGCCCCACACCCGACCCAGATCGGCGCCGGTCCGACTGACCGGAAACGCCGGGTCGATGGCGCCTCCCCGGTGGCTCCCTACCTGCCGCGCTTCCTGGCACGCGGCGGCGCGTGCCGATCGACGGCTCAGGTTGCGCAGCGACGACGACGAAGCGTTCCCAGGACTGCGCCCATGATCCTCGGCCGGCTATAGCGGGGAGCGTGGCCGAAGTGCCGTTATCTCGAGTCCGTGTCGCCTGCGAGCCGGTGACTTGGGTGTCTGCGTCGTGGACATGTCCGCGACGCAACCGCCCGTCGCCGGACGAGCGAGGCGGGTCGCACGGCAAGCGAGCGCGCGGCGGGCTCCGTGTTGAGCACGCGACCGCGGGCGCTCCCGAAGGAGGGTTGCCGCCGGGTCGGCGAGGGCACAGCAGGTGGCCAGCGCCGCCAGGGAGCTCGTGGGCGCAGCGCGGGCTCGCGGGCAGACAGCGTTGGCGAGCGACTGTTCACCGAGCGATCTCGGTCGATGGCGATGCCTTCCGCGGTGGGTGTGGGCGGCGTCGTGTACGTCGTGGACACACTCCAGATAACGCGTCCACGACGCAGCTCGAACCCCTCGTCGGCTACGTCGTGGACACCCCCACGAGGACTCCAGATACGTGCCGGTGGATGACAGTCCGGCCCATGCGTCGCGCGACCGGGCAGCAGCACGCTGGGTGATGAGGTGCCGTGAGCGGGCAGCCTTCGCTGGGCAGATCCTGCTGTCCGCCCACAGTCCTCGATCGGCTCGGCGCCCGGGCGCCAGCTCGAGCTCGACGCGCGGGGTCCCCCGCTGCTGTGGCTGCTCCATCGCCTCATCCCGCCGGTCCGGCCTCCCGGGAGGTGGCCGGCTCCTCGCGCAAGTAGAGCAGTACGGAGACGTACAGGATCCAGAACGCCGCGGGGATCGCGGCGACGAAGCCGATGGGCGCAAGGAACGGGATCGCGATCACGATCGCGACGAAGCCGAGCCAGCGCGGTAACAGCCCGCCGTGGTGCAGGATGACGACCGCCGTGGCGAGCAGCGCCACGAGCAGGCCCATGGTGAACGGGATGACGAACAGCTCGCTGAGCGCCGACAGGGTGTGGGTGACCTCGGCGGGGACGTCGCTGGCGGTCTCCGCGGCGGCGAAGGAAAACCCGAAGAGCGAGGCATTCCCGATCGCGGCGATCAGGAACCCGCCGAAGGCGATGGCGGCGACCCGCCCGGGCTCGCCCTCCGCGCGCCGCAGCGTCGCCCGCACGCTGCCGCCGAACCAGACTAGGAGTGCGGAGGCGAGGCCGCCGAGCTGGGCGGCGGCGAGGCTCCTCGAGTCGTTGTCGGTCCACCACCTGACCACCTCCTCGGTCGCGTCATCGGCGGCGGGTGGGCTGCCTTCGATGATGAGTGCGACGAGGATCAGGACGAAGAAGGCAGCGCCGGTGAGCGGCATGAGGCGCGCCAGGGTGATCGGGGGCATCTTTGGCTCCTTCCGGGACTTGTGTCAAGTTCTGACTTTATGACAGTCACTGTTAGCTTGTCAACTCCTGCCAGAACCGGATAGGCTCCTGGCCATGAGCCCGACCGGGTTGCGCGCACGCAACAGGGCGCGCACGCGCGACGACATCATCGAGGCCGCCCTCGGCCTGTTCGAGGAGCGGGGCTACGACGCCACGACGTGCGAGGACATCGCCGCCGCCGCCGACGT
>DASQUK010000199.1:0-7466 GCA_035641315.1 Acidimicrobiales bacterium
GGCGGTCTTGCGGCTGATATAGAGCGCCTCACCGATCTGCGGGTTGGTGTATCCGGCGGCGAGCAACCGCAACACCTCGAGCTCGCGCGACGTCAACCCGAGCGAGGCCAGCCCGCGCTCGGCCGGGGCCGCGGGCGTCACCGGCGACGGCTCGTCCGTCAGCTCGATCCGAGCGCGGCGAGCGAGGCCCTCGATCTCCCGGCGGAGCGGCTCGGCCCCAAGCCGTTTGGCGGTGGCATGGGCGGCGGTCAGCGCGTCGACAGCGCGAGCGCGGTCGCCGCGGGAGGCCAGTACCGCCTCGGCCTCGCGGAACTGCGCGTACGCCGTCCGATATGGCTCCCCGTCGGCGAAGCCGGCGTCTGCGGCCCTGTGCCACGTGTCGGGGTCGGACCGTCCCTCCGCCCGGCCCACCTCTGCCTCACAAAGCGCCTGGTGGGTGCGCGTGACCTCCGGCCGCTGCGCCGCGGCGGCGGCGCCGACCCGCAGGGCGAGCGTCCGCGCCGCAACGGTTCGGGCGGACTCGACCGCGGCCTGTTCCCCCTTCGGGTCGTGTCGAGCGCGACTGACCTGTGCCCGGTCGGCCTCGATCCGCAGCCCGAGACACGCCAGGGCGACGACAGACGCAACCTCCTGTTGTGACTCCGACCCGGCCAGCGTGTCGACCCCGTCGAGCGCCGCCCGGCGGGCGGCGTCTATGTCGCCAGTGTTCAGGGCCACCTGCGCCTGAGCGGCGCGCAGGATGCCCTCGGCTTGGGGGTCATCGACGCCAAGGCTGGCGGCGGTGGCAATTGCCGCCGCGGCGGCGTCGTTTCTTCCCCGCGACGCCTGGAGAAGCGCAGCGAGCGCGAGCCCCAACCACTCCGTGAGTCCGCCGACGCGCTTGTCGGGCAGCCGCTCGAGGAGATGTTCGCACTCGTCCCAGCGTCCGCCGAGAAACAGGGCTTCGGCCCCGTTGGACAGGGCCAATCCCAACTCGTTGCGGAGGACCCCCGGCTGCATCCCCATGGGGACGGCCACGAGGGCGGTTGCCGCCGCCTCGTCGAGTCGACCGAGCCTGATCAGGGCGTCGACGAGATTGGCGGACCAAAGGGCAAACGCCCCGGCGTCGCCGATCTCGCGGCCGATGGCGAGCGCCTGTTCGAACTCATCGATCGCCGCCTGTGGATCGGTGCCCGTCATGAGAAGACAGACACCAAGGTGCACGTGAGCTTGGCCCTCGTCCTTGCGAGAACCGGCCCGGCGCGCCGCCTCAAGCCCGGCTGCCGCGACGCGGGATACCTCCTCGTAACGCTCCCCGACGCTCAGAGCCAGGGCGTACGAGGCCAGGACGCGGGCGCGTGCCGGGGTCGGCGGTTCGGGCGGGACGAGCGCCGCGGCGCGCCGGGCAATCTCCGTGGACTCGCCCCAGCGGCCAGCCCACCCGAGATACCAGGCCTTGCGCTCGCACAGCAGGCCTATCTGTATCGGCGCGGCGGCGGAGTCCTCCAGCTCACCGATGGCGGCATCGATGTAGCTGATGGCGCGGTCATGCTCGCCGGCACCGCTGGCCACCTCGGCGGCCCGTTCGAGCAGAACCGGTCGTCCGATGCCGGCCTGCGTCTCGGGATCGGCCACCCGATCCCACAGCTCCAGCCCCCGCTCGTAGTGCCCCAGCGCGTCGGCGACGGCGGCCACCTCTCGCGCGGCGTCCCCGGCGGCCACCGAAGCCGCCAACGCTTCGTCCAGCTCGCCGGCCGCGAACCAGTGCTCGGCCACCGCCTCGGCCACCGCCCACACAGCCGGCGGCCCGAGTGCCGGGTCATCGGTGAGCGCCCGAGCCACGGCCCGGTGGAGCTGCTGTCGCTCACCCGGCAGCAGGTCGTCGTAGACCGCCTCACGGGTGAGGGCGTGCCGGAAGACGTACCCCGGCCTTGACGGATCGGCCACCAGCAGGTGGTGCTCGGCCAGCTCCCGGGCCGCAGGCAGCAGCGCGTCGTCGCCGAGACCGCCGGCAGCGGCCAGCATGCCGTGACTCACCCGCACTCCGGCCACGGCCGCCAGCCGGACCAGGCCCCGAGCCGGCGTCGACAACCCCGCCATACGGGCCAGCACCAGACCCTGCACCGTGGTCGGCACCAGCACACCCCGCTCACCCGCGGCCAGCAGCTCCTCGGCCAGGAAGGCGTTGCCGCCCGACCGCTCGTACACCCGGCCGACCAGCTCGGCCGACGGCGGCCGGCCCAGCACCCCGGCCACCAGATCCGCCAGCTCTTCCCGACCGAAGGGCTCGAGATCGACCCGGACCGCCCGCGGACCCCGCTGGACCTCAGCCAGCCACGCCAGGAACCCGGCATCATCGGGCTCGTCGGTCCTCACCGTCCCCACCAGCACCACCGCCGCAGCACGCAGGCTACGGGAGAGGAACTCGAACAGGCCCCGGCTCGACGGATCGGCCCAATGCAGATCCTCGATCACGACCAGCAGCCCGGTGGGCACGGCGGCCCACTCCAAGGTGTCGAGCACCTCCTCGAACAGCCGCAGCTGGGCAGACATCCCAAACGGGCCGGGATCCGGCGGGTCCCGATCCGCCGCTCCACCCCCCGGTCCCGACACGAGACGGGCCAGCCCAGGCCCGACCGGACTCCCACCGTCGCCTCCAACCGTGGCAGGCTCCCGAACGACGGGACCAAGCGCCTCCACGAACGGCGCGAAAGCGAACGACCCGCGCCCGACGGTCGTACAAGACCCCAGCAACGTAGGTGTCCCCCGAGCGCGGGCTGCGGCGATGACCTCGGCTATCAGACGGGACTTGCCGGCGCCGGCCTCCCCACAGACGAACACCGTGACCGGCTGCCCCGCCCGCGCCTCACCGGCGAGCTCATCGAACAGCGCGAGCTCAACCACCCGCCCCACGAACCGAGGGCTCGTACCCCGAGGCCGCACACATCCATTGTCGTCCAGCCAACGACCCGCTGCGACAGCCGAGCACAAGCTCAACGGCGGTCACGACACCCTCGCCACGTTCAGCCCCGGACCGTCTTCATCTCGACCAGGTCGGCTTCGATCTCGTCATCGGTGAAGGCGACGGTGCGCCACTCCTTGGCAGAGAAAGCCTCCGTGGCCTCCGTGTAGATGTCGCTCGACCGGTCCTCGCTCTCGCCGTAGGTGAGGAACACCTGCGCCTGCGGCCCGTCGTCGGTGAACGCCAGCGCCATGAGGAACGACGTGCCGTTGTTGATGGGATAGCCCGCTTCGCCGTCCACCCGGGCGAGCGACGAGCCCGGCACCAGCGGCTCGTGCTTGGTCTCCGTCAACGCCGGATCGAGTATCGACGCCCCCGAGCCCCAGCCCACGATGTTGGTGGTGCCGTCGTGGGCGTTGCCGCCGTGGATGGGGATGCGCTGGCCGTCGCGCCAGGCGAACTGCACTTCGCCCAGCGTGGCGTCGACGCCGAAGCCGGCGGCCTCCACGGACTGGACGGCGCGAGCCAGGTTCACCAGCACCGGGTCTGGGGCGCCGCCGCCGGGGGGCGGGGCCAGCCCGGCGGGCGTGTCCACCGGCCGCTCGGGGTCGAACGGATCGGCCCACAGGGCCCCGGCCCGCTCCAGGTCGGCAAAGTCCACCTGGGTGAGCAGCTCCCGCCACAGCGGCGGGCCGGCGCGGTCGACGTCGTACACGCCGTCCCAACCGGCGAGCACCGTGCACGCTGGCGCCACGTCGACGGTCGCGGCCGGCAACGGCGTGCCCCCATCGCCGTCCCCCGGTTCCTGCGCCGGGAGGTCCACCGCCGTCACGCCCTGGCAGCGCTCGACGACCGCCTCGAGCAGCACGCGGGACGTGTAGCCCCGGTTCTGGAGGGCGGCGTCGGCCAGCTCTTCGAGCGTGAAGGCCCCGTCCTCGCCGGACGGCCCGGCCGTGGTCGTGTCGCCCAGCACCACGGCGTTCTCGCGGGTGCGGGGCGAGCGGGCCGTGCGCTGCGGCCCGTGGAGCGGGGAGTAGTCGCCCTCCAGCATCACGGTGGCGTGGGGCAGCCAGAACGAGTCGTTGGCGTTGAACACGTAGTCGTCGTGCTCCACCATCGGCATGTCGGCGGCGGGCACGAGCCCGGGGTCGCGGGCGCCGGCCTCGTCCATCCACTCGTTGACCGGGTCGGACCCGTCGAGCAGCACCGCCCCGTTGTCGGCGGCGATCGCCACGATGGGGTCGGACTCCAGCGACGCCTGGTAGGCGGTGATCGCCTCGTCGGACAGGTTGGGCGTGGCCGAGGTGTCGGCGTACCAGGCCCGCCCGTCGTCGGACACCGCGATCGTGTTGAACAGCGGCACGCCGGCGATCTCCTCGTGGACCTCGATGAAGTCGTCGAGGTCGTCGGCCTGCAGCATCTCCAGGTACTGGTCGATGAACTCGTCGTTGTCGATGTTGGCGTCGCGGTAGGTGATGGTGGCGGAATCGGTCCAGCCGAAGCCGGGGAAATCGATGATGGGCCCGTAATGGCTGGACCACATCGTGCGGGTCACCTCGTCGACGGAACCGTCCTCGGCCCGGACCTCGACGGTGATGTCGCGGGACGTCATGTCCCGGGACCCGCCGCCGTACCGGTACGTCGTGGGCGAGCCGGGCGCCAGATCCAGCCGGTAGGCGGTGAAGCGGTTGCCGGCCGACACGGTGTGCGTCCAGCCGAAGTTCTCGGTGAAGCCGATGCCGATGCCGGGCAGGCCCGAGAGCTGCGCGCCGTAGGCGTCGAGCTCGCCGGGGATGGTGAGGTGCACCTCCCAGAACCGCAGCTCGCCCTCCCACGGGAAGTGGGGGTTGGCGACCAGCATCCCGCCCCCGTCGGCCGAGCGGTCGGTGCCGATGGCCCAGCCGTTGGACCCGATGTCCTCGGGGGGCGGCACGATCGGCCCGGCGGCCTGGTCGCCCGAGGTCCCGGTCTGGACGCCGCTGCTCGCCGCCCCGGGCGGCTGGGCCGTGGCGATGAAGTCGCTCAACGCGCCGCCGCTGGCCTGCAAGGCGATGGAGCGGGCGTAGGCGTAGGCCTCCACCGGCTCGAGCGGGCGGACCCACTGCTCGCCGGCGCACCAGCCCGCCAGCCCGTCGACGCCGACCTCGTCGAGCTGCGCGTTCCAGCCGGCGGTGAAGGCGGTCATGAGCTCGACGACCTCGTCCGAGGCGTCCTCCCAGTCGGCCGACGCCCGCTCGAAGATGCCGATGGCCTTCCAGGCGATGTCGGAGTTCAGGTTGGCGTTGCCCTCGCCGGGGCCGAACCACCGCGCCCGCTCGCCCCGGATCTTGACGATCTGGTCGGCCAGATCGCAGGCCCGGTCCTCGCCGCTGGCCCAGCCCTGCCCGAAGGCGAGGCCGGCCTGGGAGTCGGCCGTGATGTGGGGGACGCCGGCCGAGGTGCGTCGGATCGTGGCCTCATAGGTGTCGCCCCTCCCGACCACCTCGCCGACGTCCTCGCCGGCGGCGTCGTCCGCGGCAGCGTCACCGCCGTCCCCGTCGTCGCCGCTGCACGCCGCCGCCCCGGCCACCAGGGCCAGCACGGCCAACAGGCGCATCCACCGCCCACCCGATCGGATCATCGGCCCCTCCCCCCGGACGTACTCCCCGCAGGTTGTCAGGTCGGACGGCGCATGCACACGCGGACGGCAGGATCGAGGCCGTGCTCGGCCTCGTCCCGCACCCGCGCCGCCAGCTGGGGACCGATCTCGCGGGGCGCCATTGCCACGAAGCCGCCGCGCTCGTACCACGGACGGTTCCACGGCACGTCGGCGAACGTGGTGAGCGTCAGCGCCGGGTGGCCGGCCCGCTGGGCATAGGCGCCGACCGCGTCGAGCAGGGCCGTGCCCAGTCCCCGGCCCCCCGCCTCGGGCAGCACCGAGATCTCCTCGACGTGGGCGTTGCCGTCGAGCAGGTCGACGACGACGAAGCCGACGATCGCGTCGCCGCCGTTGTCTCCGTCGGCCGCCACCCAGGCCCGGCCGGCGGCGATCCAGGCGGCGAGCGCATCGGCGGTGGGCGGTGGATCGTCGGCGCAGGCGGCAACGCGGGGATCGTCGATCTCGGCGAACCGCCGCCCCGCGGCGGCGCTCACCCGTTGCATGGCCGCCACGTCGGCTGATTGGGCCGGCCGGATCATCCCCGCAGGCATAGCTGGGAGGAACACCACCCGCCAGGAGAGCGCCGCCGCGCGCACCCCTGGCGGGTGGATGGATCAGGCGACCGCCGGTGCCCGGGGTGGAGCGGCCGCGGCCCGACGGGCGTGGGCGGGCGGCAGCTCGCCGGCGTCCCGGGCGCGCCGCAGGGCGTTGCCCCACCAGGCGAGGTCGTCGAGCAGCACGGCGAGGCAGGCGTCGGTGACCGGGTCCCGGGGGCGCCCGTGCTCGTCGAACGCCTGGTACACCTGGGCGATCAGGGCAGCGTTGCGCAGCGGGACCAGCTCGGCCTCGATGGCGATGTGCGCCAGGTGCTCGACGGCCCGAGCCCCGCCCACCAGCCCCCCGCTGTACCCGACGAAGCCGGCCACCTTGTTGCGGAAGCCGAAGCTGCCGAACACCGAGTCGATGGCGTTCTTCAGCACGGCGGGGACGCTGTGGTTGTACTCGGGCGTCAGGAACAGGTACGCGTCGCCACCGGCGACGACCTGGTTCCAGCGGCGCACGACGGGATCGGAGTAGCCGTTGCCGGTCGGATCCTTCAGCGCGGCGAACGTCTCCTGGAACATGGGCAGCGGCCAATCGCGCAGGTCCCGCAGGTCGACGCTGAAGGCGCCATGGGTCTCGGCCCGCTCCACCAGCCAGGGCAGCACGCGATCGGCGGCACGGCCCTCCCGGGTGCTGCCGACGATGATCTCGAGCGCGAGGGTCATGCTTCAAGAAGCTACGACCTCAACCTAACTTGAGGTCAAGAGGCTGTGGAGGAAGGGGGTGTAGCGCCGGAATACTTGTTCGCGCAAGTTGTTGCACCATGCGACCAGGAGGAACGCACATGCCCGCCATCACCGTCGCCGATCCGCTGACGCTGCCGGCCGTCGCCGAGCCCGACCCGACCGCATCGGCCGAGCGGCCCGTCCGGTCGATCACCACCGCACCGTCGGGCTTCGAGGGCGAGGGGTTCCCCGTGCGCCGGGCGTTCGCCGGCGTCTCGAGCACTGACCTCGACCCCTTCATCCACATGGACCAGATGGGTGAGGTCGAGTACGCCCCGGGCGAGCCCAAGGGCACCGCCTGGCACCCGCACCGTGGCTTCGAGACGGTCACCTACATGATCGACGGCACGTTCCAGCACCAGGACTCGACCGGCGGCGGTGGCCTCATCACCAACGGCGACACCCAGTGGATGACCGCCGGGGCCGGCATCCTCCACATCGAGCGCCCGCCCGACGAGCTGGTCGCGAGCGGGGGGCTGTTCCACGGCATCCAGCTGTGGGTCAACCTCCCGGCCGCCGACAAGTTCACGCCGGCCCGCTACCAGGACATCCGGGGTGG
>DASQUK010000200.1:0-6218 GCA_035641315.1 Acidimicrobiales bacterium
CGCGCTCACCAAGAGATCGAGCGCTGCCTCAAGCGCTACATCGCCCGACAGCTCTAAACCGACCCATCGCCCACGTGACGATGGACAGGAGTGTCCGGGGTGACCGCCGGGCCCTCTGCACGACGATCTCCATCGCCGCACGGGTCGGCCACCGTGCGGCGCGGTGCAGGGTACCGCTCGCTGTATGTGCCTAAGGAGAGTCGTTCGGTGGGACCTTCGACCCTACTGAGCGTACGGGTGGATTCGTACGGTCATCGTGACCGGATCGTCCGATCCGCAGGTACGAAAGGGGAGGAACCCAAGATGAGCATTGCGATCGAAGCGCGTCCCTTCACGACGAGCAACGGCCACCACGACGTCGTCCGGCTTCCGAGGCGACGGATCGACAAGCTCCTGATCGGGTTCGGCGCGATCGCGGCCATCGTGTTCGCCGTCGCCGGAGGCCTGCTCACCTGGGGCGCCACCTTCGCCGACGACCACGTCCACGACGAGCTGTCCTCGCAGCGCGTCTTCTTCCCCGATGAGGCCAGCCTCCGGGAGGAGGGGCGTGACGATCTCGTGAAGTACGCCGACGAGCAGGTGACCACCGGAGGCGAGGCCGAGGCCTACGCCAGCTACATCGCCGGCCATCTGGAGGGCATCGCCGACGGCAAGACCTACGCCGAGATCGACGACCGTGGTGCCGCTCAGGCAGTCGTCGACGCCCGGGAGGCGGGCGCTGGCGAGGCCAAGATCGCCGAGCTGGAGGCCACCGCCGGTGAGCTGAAGGCCCAGCGCGACTCGCTGTTCAGGGGCGAGACCCTTCGTGGCCTGCTGCTGTCGACCTACGCCTGGTCGACGATCGGCAGGATCGCCGCCATCGCCGCCTGGGTGGCCTTCGCCGGTGCCGCCGTGATGGCCGCCCTGGTCGTCGCCGGGCTGGTGCATCTGCGCCGTTCGAAGGCCTGACCCCGGGCGTCCGGCGTCGCCGGGCACAACCGGAGGCGGACGATCGCCGGGTCCAACGACCCGGCGATCATCGCGTCCCCGGGTAGCCGCGTCTTCTCATGATGCCGAAGGTGGGTGATGCTGGGCGGATGAAGACCGTTGAGGGAACCCCGCTGTCGGCCGACGAACTCACCCGCATCGACCGCCACTGGCGCGCCGCCAACTATCTGTCCGTAGGGCAGATCTACCTGCTGGCCAACCCGCTCCTGGCCGAGGCGCTGGCGCCGGAGCACGTCAAGCCTCGGCTGCTGGGCCACTGGGGGACGACCCCGGGGTTGAACCTCGTCTACAGCCACCTGAACCGCGTGATCGCGGCCCGTGATCTGGAAATGATCTTCGTGACCGGCCCCGGCCATGGCGGACCGGGCCTGGTCGCCAGCACCTGGCTCGAGGGGACGTACTCGGAGACGTACCCGACGATCACCAGGGACGCGGCCGGCATGGCCCGGCTGTTCCGGCAGTTCTCGTTCCCGGGCGGCATCCCCAGCCATGTCGCAGCGGAGACGCCCGGGTCGATCAACGAGGGCGGGGAGTTGGGCTATTCGTTGGCCCACGCGTTCGGGGCGGCGTTCGACAACCCGGACCTGGTGGTGGCGTGTGTGGTGGGCGACGGCGAGGCCGAGACCGGGGCGCTGGCGACGGCGTGGCACGGCACCAAGTTCCTCGACCCGGTGGGGGATGGCGCGGTCCTGCCGATCCTGCACCTCAACGGCTACAAGATCGCCAACCCCACGGTGCTGGCCCGCATCGGCGACGAAGAGCTCACCGCCTTGTTCGAGGGCTACGGCTGGACGCCCTACCTGGTGGATGGCGACGAACCCGAGGCCGTGCACCAGCAGCTCGCGGCGACGCTCGACGTGGTCTTCGACGACATCGCGGCGATGCAGGGCCGGGCGCGCGCCGACGGTGATCGGCGCCGGCCCCGCTGGCCGATGATCGTGCTGCGCACCCCCAAGGGCTGGACGGGCCCGGGGGAGGTAGACGGTCTTCCGACGGAGGGGACGTGGCGGTCGCATCAGGTGCCGCTGGGCCGCGTGCGGACCGACGACGCCCACCGGGCCGCGCTCGAGGCGTGGATGCGCAGCTACCGCCCCGACGAGCTCTTCGACGCCCAGGGGCGGCCCCGGCTCGAGGTCGTCGATTGGCTGCCGCGTGGCCACCGCCGCATGGGCGCCAATCCCCATGCCAATGGGGGGCGGCTGCGGGTCGACCTGGAGCTGCCCGACTTCCGCGACTACGCGGTCAAGGTCGATGCGCCGGGCGAGCCGGTGTCCGAGCCGACCCGGGTGCTGGGCGCGTGGTTGCGTGATGTGCTGCGACTCAACGCCGAGCGGCGCAACTTCCGGCTGTTCGGCCCCGACGAGACCGCGTCCAACCGGTTGGACGCGGTCTTCGAGGCGACGGACAAGGTCTGGGAGGCCGACACGCTCGACGTCGACGAACACCTTGCCCGGCAGGGCCGGGTGATGGAGGTGCTGTCGGAGCACACCTGCCAGGGTTGGCTGGAGGGCTACCTGCTCACCGGCAGGCACGGCCTGTTCTCGTGCTACGAGGCGTTCATCCACATCGTCGACTCGATGTTCAACCAGCACGCCAAGTGGCTGAAGGTGAGCCGCGCGCTGGAGTGGCGCCGGCCGGTCGCGTCGCTGAACTACCTCTTGACCTCGCATGTGTGGCGGCAGGACCACAACGGCTTCTCGCACCAGGACCCCGGCTTCATCGACCATGTCGTCAACAAGAAGGCCGACATCATCCGGGTCTACCTGCCGCCGGACACGAACTGCCTGTTGTCGGTGGCTGATCACTGTCTGCGTAGCCGTGACTACGTGAACGTGGTCGTGGCCGGCAAGCAGCCGCAGCCGACCTGGTTGGGGATGGACGACGCCGTGTTGCACTGCACCCGCGGCCTAGGCATCTGGCCGTGGGCGAGCAGCGACGACGGCGGCGAACCCGATGTGGTGTTGGCCTGCGCCGGCGACGTCCCCACCCTCGAGACGCTCGCCGCCGCCGACCTGCTGCGCCGTCACCTGCCCGACCTCAAGGTCCGGGTGGTCAACGTTGTCGACCTCATGCGGCTCCAGCCCGAGTCCGAGCACCCCCACGGCCTGCCCGACCGCGAGTTCGACACCATCTTCACGACCGACCGCCCGATCATCTTCGCCTACCACGGTTACCCGTGGCTGATACACCGGCTCACCTACCGGCGCGCCGGTCACGCCCACCTCCACGTGCGGGGCTACAAGGAGGAGGGCACCACCACGACGCCGTTCGACATGGTGGTGATGAACGACCTCGACCGATACCACCTGGTGATGGACGTCATCGACCGCGTCCCCACGCTCGGTCAGCGGGCGGCGCAGCTGCGCCAGGCCATGGTCGACAAGCGGACCGTGCACCACCTCTGGGTCCGCGAGCACGGCGAGGACCTGCCCGAGATCGGCGACTGGTCCTGGCCGACCTGATCCGCGTCCTCGCCGTCGGCACGGGGTCAACCCTCGAGCCTCGAGCTCCGGGACCTCGTCGCGAACCCGGCTGCGATGACTGGCCACGGGACGATGACGGCGCGTCCCTCCAACTGACCGGCGCTGAGCGCGTCGTACGCGTTGGTGGCGTCGTCGAGCCCGAAGCGCTGGATGTGGGCCTTGACGAGGCCCTGACGGGCCAGGTCGGGCACCTCGCTCAACTCGGGAAGCGTGCCCCAGTACGTGGTGGCCAGCGAGACCTCGTAGGGCAGGGAGAAGAAGTCGAAGCCGAAGCTCCCGCCGCCGACGACCGACACGTGCGTGTTCTCGTGCCCCAGGGTGAGGGGCAGGGTGTACGGCAACAGCCCAGGGTCGAAGTCGTGCATGAGGTGCAGGTCCGAGTGGCAGGCGCCGGCACCCGCGATCCGCACCAGGACCTGACCCGGCTCCGGGGTGGGATCGGATACCTCCCGAAACTAGGGGCCGGACTTCCAGGCGGTGAGCTGAAGCGCATGCATCGCAGCTCCCTTCGGGTCTCGGCCAACCGACCGACCTGAACCGAGGTGGTCCGCCGGCCCGACCGCACGCGACCTTGCACGCAGCAACCTACCGCCCCACGCCGAGGGCCGAACGAGGCCACGAATCGGGCCGAAGGTCCCTGCCGATCGTCCCGGCGTCGCCGTAGACCACACAGTGCAGCGATCGGGAGGAACGAAACATGTCACGCAAGAGGGTCCTGGTGCTGGGTGGAAACTTCGGCGGCCTGACCGCCGCCCTAGCGGTGAAGCACGAGCTGCACGGCGATGTGGACGTCACGGTGGTGTCGGCGTCGGACCGGTTCCTGTTCAACCCTTCGCTCATCTGGCTGCCGTTCGGGAAACGGGCGCCCTCGGACATCACGTTCCCATTGGCGCCGACCTTCGACGTGCACGGCGTCGATTTCGTCCACGCGGAGGCCACCGCTCTCGACCTGAGGGCGAAGAAGGTGCACAGCAGTGTGGGCGCCCACGACTACGACTACCTGGTCATCGCCACCGGCTACCGCAACGACTTCGACGCCGTCGAGGGCCTCGGGCCCGGCGGCAACGCCCACACGATCACCACCCTCGAAGACGCCATCCACGCCGGCGAGGGCTGGCGCCGCTTCCTCCACGAACCCGGCGACATCGTCGTCGGTGCCGCCGAGGGCGCCGGGTGCTTCGGCGCCGCCTACGAGTACCTCTTCAACGTCTCCCACCAGCTACGCAAGGCCGGGCTCAAGAAGCGCGTCAAGCTCACATACGTCACCCCCGAGCCCGAGCTCGGCCACTTCGGCATCGGTGGCCTTCCCCACGGCGAGGAGCTCCTCGGCATGTTCATGCGCAAGGAGCGCATCGCCTCGGTGATCAACACCGCCATCGACCACGTCGACGACGGGAAGCTCGTGCTCGAGGACGGCACCGGGCTCGAGTTCGCCTACGCCATGATCGTCCCGCCCTTCTTGGGCCAGGAGGTGATCCGGCGCACGACCGAGATCGCCGACCCCAAGGGTTACGTCAGGGTCCGCGACACCTACCAGACCGAGCCGTACGACGACGTCTACGCGGTCGGCATCGCCGCCGCCGTCGACGTGCCCTGGCAGACCGCCCACGCGGTCGGCATCCCCAAGACCGGGCTGCCTACCGAGCGGATGGCGCACGTGGCGGCCAAGAACATCGCCGCCCAGATCAAGGGCGGACAACCCCAGGCGCACAAGGCCTTCGGTGACATCCCGGCCGTGTGCGTGCTCGACGCCGGCAACAACGGGGTGCTCATCCTGGCCGACAAGATGCTCCCGCCCCGCAAGCACGGCCTGCTCATCCCCGGCCCCCAATCCCACGCTATGAAGCTCGCCTTCGAGAAGTACTTCCTGTGGAAGGCTCGGCATGGCTACGTCGGCCTCCCCTGACGACGCACGAGCGACATGACCATCCAGCCCCACCCCGGCGCCGGCACCGTCGCCCTGGTGGGCGACGGTCTGCCCGTCCCCTGCGTCGACGGGCGCGACCGTCCGTACCTCAACCTCGACGCAGCGGCGTCGACCAGCGCGCTGCCAGCTGTGGCACGCGCAGTCGAGGACTTCCTGCCCTGGTACTCGAGCGTGCATCGGGGCGCGGGCTACAAGTCGCAGCGGTCGACCGACGCCTACGAGGCGGCACGGGCCGCCGCCCTGGGCTTCGCCGGCCGGCCGCCCGGCGGTGGCGACGTGGCCATCATCTGCCGCAACACCACCGAGGCCATCAACCACCTGGCCTACCGGCTCCGGCTGGCCGCCGACGACGTCGTGGTCACCACCGTGGTCGAGCACCACGCCAACCTGTTGCCGTGGGCTCGGCTGTGCCGTCGGCGGTTCGTGGAGTGCGCTCCGGACGGCACCTTCACCGCCGCCGACGTCGCCGCCGCCCTCGACAACGGACCCCGCCCCCGGCTGCTGGCCGTCACCGGCGCATCCAACGTGACCGGCTGGCTCCCGCCGGTCGACGACATCATCGCCGCGGCCCACGAGCGCGGCGTCCCGGTGCTGGTCGACGCCGCCCAGCTCGCGCCGCACCGCCCCCTTCCCACCGAGGCCGACTTCCTGGCCTGGAGCGGGCACAAGATGTACGCCCCCTTCGGCGCCGGCGTGTTGGTGGGCCCGCGGGCGGTGTTCGCCGAGGGCGATCCGTTCCTCGCGGGCGGCGGCGCGGTGGACCTGGTGGACCTCGACGAGGTGACCTGGACCGATCCGCCCGACCGCGAGGAGGCCGGCTC
>DASQUK010000201.1:0-29804 GCA_035641315.1 Acidimicrobiales bacterium
TGACCCCCTCGGTGGCGTCGATGACCATCAGCGCCACGTCGGCGTCGTCGATGGCCTGCAGCGCCCGCACCAGCGAGTAGTACTCGGTACCCTCGTCGATCTTCGAGCGCCGGCGCATGCCTGCGGTGTCGACCAAGCGGACGGGGCCGAGATCGGTCTCGATGAGCGTGTCGATGGAGTCGCGGGTGGTGCCGGGCAGGTCGTGGACCACCGACCGCTCGTCACCAGTGAGCTGGTTGAACAGGGTGGACTTGCCGACGTTGGGCCGCCCCACGATCGCGACCGCGATCTGTTCGTCCGGCTTGGGAACGGCAGCGTCGGCGAGGTCCTGGTCCTCGACCGTTGGGGGTGCGGGCAGCCGCTCGACCACCGCGTCGAGCAGGTCTCCGGTGCCGCGGCCATGGAGCGCGCTGACTGGGTAGGGCTCGCCGAGGCCCAGGCTCAGAAGCTCCCACACCTGGCTCTCACGGTTGACGTCGTCCACCTTGTTGGCCACCAGCAGCACGGCCTTGCCGGAGCGGCGCAGCAACTCGGCGACCCTGCTGTCCTCCTCGGTGACCCCCGTGGTCACGTCGACTACGAGCAGGACCACGTCCGCCTCCACGATGGCCCGCTCCGCCTGCTGGCTCACCTTGGCGTCGAGGTCGCTGCCAGCGGCCATCCAACCGCCGGTGTCCACCAGGCGGAACGGGCGGCCCAGCCAGTCGGCGTCGACGTCCTTGCGGTCGCGGGTGACCCCGGGCTGCTCCTCGACGATGGCGGCCCGGCGGCCGACGATCCGGTTGAGCAGCGTCGACTTGCCGACGTTGGGCCGCCCCACGATGGCGACCACGGGGAGGTTCATGAGCGCAGCTCGTGAACCGACGGCCGTGCGATCGACCCAACTAGAGCCTGCTCGCCTCGTCGCCGCGAGACGGGCGGATAGTTGGGTCGACAAGCCAGGGAGCCGGACGTCGATGGGGTGCGGGGGCGCAGCCCCCGAGGAAGCTCGACCACGGTCAGTTCCCGGGCCCGGTCCCGAGCCAGAGGGCTGCCCGGAGCGAGCGGCCGTCGGTGGGCACGATCTCGACCGGGTGCGGCAGGTCGGCGGGATCGGTGCCGTCGAGGAATCGGCCCTGCGTCAGGCACACGTCGGGCAGCAGGTAGCGGTGACCACGGGGCTCGGCGGCCAGGACCCGGGCCAGGTCGGCGCCCACCATGAGGCCCGTCACCGCCACGTTGCCCCCGAAGTACTGGTTGTCGACGGTGACGATCCGCACGTCGGGGCGGTCGAGGCGGTGGACCAGCGGGCCGAGCACCCGGGCGCCGTACGGGGCCGTGAGGATGCCGACCGGCGCCTGTCGCCGGGGACCGATGCGCAGCAGCTGGTCGCCGGTGGCCCGCACACCGCGGTACGGCTCGTACTCGGCGTCGGACGATCCCGACACGTCGCAGTCGGCCGAGCGGAAGAACCCGCCGCGGTCGGCGTCCTGCGCCCTCACTCCGTTGTCGAACAGCTCGGACTCGAAGGCGCGGGCCATGCCGATGCCGTCCTCGTACATGGGGAAGTCGCCGTAGGCCTCTGCCTGGGGGAGCGGGCGGTCCGCCAGCAGGTAGTACTCGTCGGCGGCGAACACCATGCGGTGGCCCAGCACCGCGGCGAACACCTCCTGCCAGTCGTGCGCGGTGTCGACGACCGCGATGGCCTCGGCCCGGGTGTGGGGCCGCATGCGCGCCTCGGTGTTGAACCGCGACACGCCGAGCGGCACGACGCAAAGCGACGCCAGCTCGGGATATCGGTCCAGCACGCCGGCCAGGGTGTCGTCGAGCACGGCGCCGTCGTTGACGCCCGGGCACACGACCACCTGGCCGTGGACCTCGACGCCGTGGTCGAGCAGCGCCCGCAGCCAGCGCAGACTGGTGGCGCCCCGGCGGTTGCGCAGCATCTCCGCCCGGACCTGGGGGTCGGTGGCGTGGATGCTCACGTACAGCGGGCTCAGCTTCTCGGCGACCACCCGCTCGAGATCGGCCTCGGTGAACCGCGTCAGGGTGGTGAAGTTCCCGTACATGAAGGACAGGCGATAGTCGTCGTCCTTGAGGTACAGGCTGCGGCGCAGGCCATGCTTCCCGCTCCCACCGCCGCTCCGGCGGGGCGGCAGCTGGTAGATGAAGCAGAACTCGCAGTGGTTGTCGCAGGTCCGCACCTTGTCGAACAGCGCCGAGTGCACCTCGACCCCGAGCGGTTCCCCCGCCCGCTTGTCGATGTCGACGAGCGTCTCCAGGCCGCCCCTGCGAACCTCGACCGCCAAGGCGGCGTCGTCGACGAGCCGGCGCCACTCGAGCAGGTCGCGGGGCGCCTCGCCGTTGACGGTCAGGATCTCGTCGCCCTCGACCAGCCCGACACGCGCGGCCGGCGATCCGGGCGCGACGGCGACGACACGGGGGGCAGACACAGGCACGAGAGTCTACTGGCCGGGCGGTCGGCGCCCGCCTGACGGCCGGCGGTCCCTGCATCGGTACGCTGGGGTCCTGAGCGAGCGTCCCGGAGGGCAATGAGCGAGCGTGGCCCGAGCGGCCCGGCCGGAGGCCGAGAGCGGGAAGCATGTTCCGTCGACAAGGTGTTCCTCGCCGCGCCCCGTGGCTTCTGTGCCGGCGTCGAGATGGCGATCAAGGCGCTGGCCTGGATGGTGCGGGCGTTCGAGCCGCCCGTGTACTGCTACCACGAGATCGTCCACAACCGGCTCGTCGTCGACCGCTTCCGCGACCTGGGCGTGGTGTTCGTCGACGACATCGGCGAGGTGCCCGAGGGCCGCCCGATCATGCTGTCGGCCCACGGGTCCGCCCCCGAGGTGGTGGCGGCGGCCAAGGCCCGGGGGAGCTACGTGGTCAACGCCGTGTGCCCCTTGGTGACCAAGGTCCACCACGAGGTGAAGGTGCGCTCGGGCAAGGGTTACCGCATCGTCTACGTGGGCCACGAGGGCCACGAGGAGGCAGTGGGCACAATGGCGGTGGCGCCGGAGGCCATCGATCGGGTCGAGTCGGTGGCCGAGGTCGACGCGCTGCCGGCCACCGACCAGCCGGTCGCCCTCCTGGCGCAGACCACGCTGTCGCACCGCGACTGGGCCGCCATCGCCGAGCGCACGGCCGAGCGCTTCCCGGGCCTGTGGCGCCCGGGCCGCAGCGACCTGTGCTTCGCCACCACCAACCGCCAGTCGGCGCTGGCGGAGATCGCCTCCCGCTGCGACGCGGTGGTGGTCATCGGATCGGCCAACTCCTCCAACACCCGGGCTCTCGAGAAGCTGGCGCACGAGTCGGGCTGCGCCCGGGTCTACCGGGTCAACGGTGCCGAGGAGCTGCCCGGCGACCTGACCGGCACCGTCGGCGTCACCGCAGGCGCGTCGGCCCCCGAGGAGCTGGTCGACGCCGTGATCGCCCGCCTGGCGCCGGCCCAGGGGGTCGACGAGGTGCGCATCACCGACGAGGACGAGTACTTCCCGCCGCCCCGCGAGCTGCGCGACCTGCTCACCGGGGTGGACGTGGTCGCCACGTTCGGCTTCGGCGGATCGGTCCCGGACCGGCCGGAGGTCCAGGACCGCCAGCTCCGGGCCAGCGACGTGCTGGCGATGCTCGCCTGAGGGTCGCTCCGGTCGATCAGTGCGGAGGGCCGTCGGCAACCACGGCGCGGACCGCGGCCGCGGTGACGTCGAACGGCGAGAATCGGAGCAGCCACCAGGTCGCTCCTGCGGCGGCCCAGGGGGTGGGATCGTCGCCGGGCCAACCCTCGATGGCGACCTCTAACGGGCCGCCGTCGCCCTCCCGCACCTCGCCGAGCTCGTCCAGCAGCTCGCCGAGCTGCGCCGGCTCGTCGAGGTCGATCGGGAAGTAGCCGTCGTAGCGGGCGGCCCGGTGCAGCGGCTTGCGGTTGGGCCATCGTCCCGCCACCCACAGCGGGATGCGCGGCCGTTGCACGGGCGCTGGCAGGAACGTCACGCCGTCGGCCAGGTAGTGATCGCCGCGATGCCGGACCTCGTCGCCGCTCCACAGCGCCTCGATCACGTCGAGCGCCTCGTCGAGCATCGCGCCGCGGGCCGCAGCGTCCAGCTCCTCCCCGAACGCCGACAGCTCCCGGGCCGAGTCTCGCCCGGTGCCGACGCCCAGAACGAACCGGCCGCCGGACAGCTGGTCGACACCGGCCGCCTGGCGGGCCACCACCTGGGGTCGCCGTCGGGGCAGCGGCGTGACCAGCGGCCCGATCCGCACACGCTCGGTCGCAGATGCGATGGCCGCCAGCGTTATCCAGGCGTCGGCCACGTGGCTGGCCGGCGCGCGGTACTGCACGTGATCCCACACGAACACCCCGTCGAACCCGGCCGCCTCGGCCTCCGCCGCCAGCGTCGCCGTGACGCGGGGATCGCTGAGCTCACCGAAGATCGGCAGGAACAGCCCCGTGCGCACTGGGGGAGATTAGAGGCCGTGGCGGGGACCCCACCGGCCGGCTCCTGCGTGACCTCTCAGTGGATCGGTCGTGAGGTCCGGAGCTCAGTGCGTATGGGCTTCCTTCAGCGGCTTGCCGGCGAGGCAGCCGGCGACGACGCTGGCGAAGTTGGGGCACGTGGCGATGTCTTCGTGTGGGCAGCTCAGCGCGTGGGAGATGGCTTCCCGCGCCGCCTGGGACTTGGCGATCTGTTCATCGAGCTCGGCGAGCTTGCGGTGGGCGAGCTGGCGCCAGCCGTCGACGGCGCTGGCACGCGATGCGAGGAGCGCCTTCGACTCGCGGAGCGAGAACCCGACGTCTCGAAGGAACAGGATCACCCCGACGAGCCCGACCGCCGACTCGGGGTAGCGCCGCTGACCCGAAACCCTGATGGGCGCCGGCATCAGGCCGAGCTCCTCGTAGTAGCGCAGGGCCGAGGTGGCGACGCCAGTCCGCTTCGCCAGCTCGCCGATGGTCAGGTGCTGGTCAACCATCTTGACTTCAAGCGTACTTGAAGGCGTTGGGTGCTCGGCATGGCGATCAAAAAGCGTGCGATCACGGCGGTGGTCCGCCAGTTCGGTCATCCCCACGGCATCGGCGGACGGCTGGCCGGATGGGTGATGGCGCATCGCTCGTCCAACCGGCGGCGCAACCGCTGGGTGGTGTCCCTGCTCGACGTGCAGCCCAGCGACCGCGTGCTCGAGATCGGCTTCGGCCCCGGCCTCGCGATCGCCGAACTGAGCCGCCGCGTCACCCGTGGGACGGTCTACGGCATCGACCACTCCGACGTGATGCTCCAGCAGGCGACCAAGCGCAACGCCGCCGCGGTCCGGGCGAAGCACGTACACCTCGTCCGGGCGTCGGTCGAGCAGCTGCCCCCCTTCGACGAGCCGCTCGACGCTATCCTCGCCGTCAACTCCCTCGGGTTCTGGCCAGAGCCGACTGAACGGCTCGTCGAACTACGCGCCCTGCTCCGGCCCGGCGGACGCATGGCCATCGCCGCACAGCCCCGCTGTCCAGGCGCCACGAAGGACACGTCGACCCAAGCCGCACGAGAGATCGAGGCCCTGCTGCACGAGGCGGGCTTCTCGCTGACCCACGTCGAAACCCTCGACCTCGACCCACCCGTCGTCTGCGTCCTCGCCAGCCAGCGGTGAGCCGAGAACACGAGGGCGTCTAGAGCGAGCTGATCCCGACGTGGACGTGCCAGGCTGGGGGCGTGAGCGACACACCGGTGGAGCGGCCGAAAGAGGGCAAGGAGCGCACGCTGGTGGGCGTGTCGTTCGGTGATGCCTTCCGGGCCCAGGAGTTCCTGACCGCAGCCACCCGGCTCGCGGCCAACGGGCGGCTGCGGCTGCTCGACGCCGTGTTCGTCAGCAAGGACGAGTCGGGGCGCACGACGGTCCGTGAGACGGTGGACCTGGCGCCGGGGCGCTCGGCGCTCTCGGGCGCCGTGTGGGCCGGTCTGTTCGGCCTGATCCTCGGCGGTCCCGTGGGCTGGGCCGTCGGCGCGGGCGTCGGGGCCGGCACGGGCGCCGTGGCCGCGAAGGTGATCGATCACGGCGTCAGCGACGAGTGGGTCGGGTGGTTCCGTCAGACCGTGCAGCCCGGCTCGACCATCCTGGCGCTCCTGGTGGAAGACCTCGACCGCGACGCCCTGGTGACCGAGCTGGGGCGCTTCGGCGGCGCCACGCTGGTCTACGCCAACCTCGACGACCAGTGGCTCGACCGCATGCGCGAGGCGCTGTCCCGCTGAGGTCGGTGACCCCGGGTCACTGTCGCCCGAACACGAACAACGTGACCTCCATCCGGCCGAGCCTGGACGGCTGAGAGCGCAGGACATCGAGCCCTGCGCCGATCTCCTCGTCGGTGAGAGCGGTGAGGATCGAGTCCGCGTGTCTCATGCGCGCCACCCACCGTGCGGATTCGGCATAGGTCTCGGTCCACTCCAACACGTCGCGGACGTCCACGAGATGGAAACCATGCCCGCCGAACAGCGCAACGAGGTCCTCCTCCGAGTGGAAGCGGGCCTGCCACCTCGCCCGTCCCGGGAACTCGTCGACCCAGGTCATCTCCGTGCGTCCGGGCACGTACGTCCGCACCAGCACCCGGCCCGCTGGCTGCAGCACCCGCCCGAGCTCGTCGATCGCTCGGTGGACGTCGCCGAAGTGATGCAGCGCCGCCGAGATCCACACCACGTCGGCGGTCCCGTCCCGGACCGGGAGCGCCTCGGCCACCGCCCGGAGGTACCGGATTCCAGAATCCGCCTGCATGCCAGCCAGCACCATCGCGGCCGACGGCTCGACTGCCGCGACCGCCGCCGGTGCCCAGGCGGGCCACGCCCGGGCGAAGATGCCGGTGCCCGCGCCCACATCGAGGACCCGTCGCGTACCAGACGGCAGGTGGGGACGAACCGTCTCCCCCCAGCGGGCGAGAGCCTCGGGCGGCAGGGCGCGGCCTTCCTCGTAGAGCTCCGCCACCTGCTCGTAGTCGACCAGTTCCTGCGAGCGCCGGTTCCCTGGCATCCCCTGTCGCTCAGCCGGCCAAGCGGCGGGCCTCGTCGTACAGGGTCTGGACCCTGGCCTGGAGCTGCTCGGTCAGCTCCCGGACGACCCGGCGGCGCACGCGGCCGCTCCCGTCCCCGGCCGGGGGGACGAGCGGCTCGCCCACCACCAGCACGATCTTGTGCGGCTTGATGAGCTTCGACCCAACGGGCATCGCCTTGTCCGATCCGCCGATGCCCACGGGGACGACGGGCACGCCAGTGCGGGTGGCGACGTAGGTGGGCCCCTCGTACAGCGCCTCCACGACCGGGCCCGAGCGGCGCGTGCCCTCGGGGAACATCACCACCGGCTCGCCGTTCTCGATCACGTGGAGGCAGGTGTGCAGCGCCTCACGGTCTGCCGAGCCACGATGCACGGGGAACGCCCCCAGCATCGAGACGAACCTGCCGCCCCAGCTCCACTTCCAGATCGACGCCTTGCCCATATAGCGCATGCGGGTGCGGGTCAGCGTGGAAACCAGGATGAAGTCGAGGTTGGACCGGTGGACCGGCGCCAACACGAACGGCCCGTGGCTCGGCACGTGCTCGCGGCCGTGGATCTCCAGCCGGAAGTACGGCCGGGCCAGCACGGCGAACAGGCCCCGGATGGCCCCGTACGCCAAGCGCTCGAGCCGGGTCGGCGGGTGGACGTCGACAGCCTCCACACGGCGGGTCGGCGGGGTAGCGGGAGCAGCGCGGGCCGCCGGGCTGGCCGGGTCGGTTGCGGCGTCACTCATCGATCCTCCCGGCCAGGTCGGCGACGATCTCGTCGATGGTCATGTCGCTGGTGTCGAGCTCGATGGCGTCGTCCGCCAAGCGCAGCGGATCGGCCTCGCGCCCCTGGTCGTAAGCGTCGCGCCGGGCCATGTCGGCCGCCACCGTCTCGTAGTCGAGATCCGCCACCTCGGCGGCCCGCCGCTCGGCCCGGACCTCGGGGCGGGCGGTCAGGTACACCTTGAGCACGGCGTCGGGGAACACCACAGTGCCGATGTCCCGCCCCTCCAGGACCCCGCCGGCCCGCTCGTGCGCCCACTCCCGCTGCCGCCGCACGAGCTCGACCCGCACCTCGGGGTTGGCGGCCACCAGCGACACCGCCCGCGACACCTCGGGGCCCCGGATCTCGATGGTGGCGTCGACTCCGTCGACCCGCACGTGGTCGATGCTGACGTCGAGGTCGACCGCGCGGGCCAGCTCGGCCACCGGGCCGCGGTCGGCGGGGTCGATCCCCCGCCGCAGGGCCGCGAACGTGACCGCCCGGTACATCGCCCCGGTGTCGAGGTAGTCGAGCCCGAGGTGCTCCGCCAGGCGGCGGGCGACCGTCGACTTGCCGGAGCCCGCGGGCCCGTCGATGGCGATGACCTTCACGAGCCGGCAACCCTAGTGAGCACGCAGCTCGTCCAGGGCCTGCCAATAGCCGGGGAACGTCTTGGCGACGCAGTCGGGGTCCTCGATCTCGATCCCGGGAGCACGCAGCCCCAGCAGGGCGAAGCTCATGGCCATGCGGTGATCGTCGTACGTCGCCACTCGTGCCGGCTGTGGGGTCCCGGGATGGACGACGAAGCCGTCGGGCTCCTCCCGGGCGTCGATGCCGCAGCGCCGCAGCTCGCGTACCACGGCGGCGATGCGGTCGGTCTCGTGGCCCCGGATGAAGCCGACGCCCCGCACCCGGGTCGGCCCGTCGGCGAACACGGCAACCACCGCGAGGGTCTGCGCCATGTCCGGCATGTCGGACAGGTCGACGTCGCCGAGCCCCCGCAGGGGACCGGCCCCGGCCACCGTGGTGGCTTTGGCCGACCGCGACACGTCGGCTCCCATGGCAGCGAGCAGGTCGGCGAACCGGGCGTCACCCTGCCGGCTCTGGCTCCCGAGGCCCTCGACGGTGATCCGGCCGCCGCAGATGGCGGCGGCGGCGAAGAGGTACGAGGCAGCAGACGCGTCGGCCTCCACGCGGTAGTCGGTCGCCCGGTAGCGGCCGGCCGGGACCGTGAACTCGGCGTCATCGATCTCGACGTCCACGCCGAACGCCGCCATCACGTCCGCGGTCATGTCGACGAACGGGCGCCCCACCAGCGAGGTCGTCACGCGCAGGCGCAGGCCGCCGGGCGTGTAGGGCGCCGCCAGCAGCAGGCCGGACAGGTACTGGCTGGACGCGTCGCCCGGGACGTCGACCCGCCCGCCGGCCAGCCCACCCGGTGCCACCACCGTGACGGGTAGATGGCCTGGCCGACCATGCGGCTCGACCCGGGCCCCCAGCGCCTCGATGCCGGCCAGGACCGGCCCCATGGGGCGGGCCCGCAGCGGCGCCCGCCCATCCAGCCGGTAGCGCCCGCGGCCGAGCGCCACCACCGGCAGCAGGAAGCGGCTGGTCGTGCCGGACAGGCGCAGGTCCAGCTCCACCGGTCCGGCCGACAGCGACCCGCCGGTCCCGGTCACAGTGAGGCGATCGGGCACAGGGCCGGCGACGATCCCGGCACCCAGCCGGCGCAGCGCCTCGACCATGGCCTCGGTGTCGTCGGCCACCAGGGCGCCCTCGATCACCGAGGTGCCATCGGCCAACGCCGCGCACACCAGCGCCCGGTTGGTCAGGCTCTTCGACCCCGGCACCGTCACCGTGGCGTCGAGCGGGCCGTCGATCGGCTCGACAGCCCGCACGGCGGCGCCCGTGGGCCTCACAGCACCGGGGGCTCGACCGGATGGACCGACGGCCGGTAGCCCCGCGCCGCCAGGCCGCCCCGCAGGACATCGACCGCCGACGACTCGACCAGCAGGATGAGCACGCCCTGGGCCCCCTCGCTCGAGTGGGCGATCTCGAGGTCGACGATGTTGACGTCGAGGTCGGTGGCCAGGGTGGTCACGTCCGCCAGCACGCCGGGGCGGTCGGGCACGGGGACGCGGACCTCGCGCAGGTCCTCGGCCGTCCGCAGCCGGGGCGGGAGGTTGACCCGGGCGGCGCGGGCCCGCTCGAGCGCCTCCAGCAGCCCGCTGCGGTCGCCCTCGGCCACGATCGAGCGCATCTGCCCCAGCGCGTCGGTGAGGTCGTCCAGCACCTCGACGATGGCGCCACGGTTGTCGCTGCATATGTCCGGCCAGATGCCCGGGTGCCCCGCGGCGACGCGGGTCATGTCCCGGAAGCCGCCCGCTGCGAGCCGGAGCAGCGCCCGGTGCTCCTCGCTGCGGGCGTCGGCCAGGCGCATGAGGGTCGCAGCCGTGAGGTGTGGCACGTGCGACACGATCGCCACCAGGACATCGTGGCGGTCGGGCGGCAGGGCAACCACGTCGGCGCCCAGCGTCCCGATGATCTGGCGCACCTGGGCGTAGGCGGCGGCGTCGGTGCCGGCGGTGGGCGTCAGCACCCAGGTGGCGCCCTCGAACAGGTCGGGGGTGGCGCCGTCGATCCCTTCCTGCTCCGATCCGGCCATCGGGTGCCCACCCACGAAGCGGGGGTCGGCCACGGCGTCGACGATCGACGCCTTGACCGAGCCGACGTCGGTCACCAACCCGGGCCCGGCCGCCAGCGCCCGCCGGGCCTCGCCGGCGATCGTGCGCACCGGGGTGGCGACGAACGTGACGGCCGCAGCCGGGTCGTCACCGACGGCGTCCAGCGCACCCAGGCCCAGCGCCCGCTTGGCGCAGTCGTCGTCGAGGTCGCGGCCGGTGACGTGCCAGCCGACCCGCCGCAGCCGCATGCCGATCGAGCCGCCGACGAGGCCGGTGCCGACCACGACGGCACGCCCCGGCTCGGGAGGGCGTCCGAGCACCACGCTCGCTCAGTCGGGCAGGTCGTCGCGCAGGTTGCGCGCGCCCTCGAGATAGACGTGGTGGAGCTGGTCGCGGGGCACGTCCGAGGTGACGTGGATCATCACCCGGATGCAGCGCGGCGTCCCGCCCTCGATGTCCAGCTCCTGGGCGCAGATCAGCGGCACGTCCCCCAGCCCGAACTTGCGGGCCGCCTCGGCCGGGAAGGCCGACCGGACGTCGCCCGTGGCGGTGAACAGCACGCTGATGAGGTCGTCGTGATGGATCCCGTTGCGCTCGAACAGCGCCTCCAGCAGGGCGATCACGCGCTCGAACAGGTGGTCCCTGTCGTCGACGTCGATGGTGGTGGCGCCCCGCAGGGCCCGCACGGCGGTGGACCTTGCTTCCCGCTCTAGGCCTTCGGCCGGGCCGCGCGGGCTGTCGACGCGTCGTCTCCCGCTCCCACGGCCGCTCGGGCCGGGCTCGCTCTCTCGCCCTCCGGGACGCTCGCTCATGGCAGATCGAGACTAGTGGCGACTGCCACGACCACCCGTTCCGGCGGTGATTCCTTGCGGTACTCGCGAGAGATCACCGCCGGTTCGTGGCAGTGGCTCGTTCGAGCGCCCGGACCTCGTCCTGCGCCAGCGGCCGCCACTGCCCCGGCGCCAGCCGGCGGTCGGCGATCGGGCCGATGCGCACGCGCACCAGCCGCCGCACCGGATGGCCCACGGCATCGCACATGCGGCGGACCTGCCGGTTGCGGCCCTCGTGGATCGTGATCCGCAGCAGCCCGTCGCCAACGACCGACACCTTGGCCGGCGCCGTGAGACCGTCGTCGAGCTCGACCCCCTCCCGCAGCCGGCGCAGCGCACCCCGGGCCGGCCGGCCCTCGACCTCGGTCAGGTACTCCTTGTCGACGCCGAACGACGGGTGAGACAGCCGGTGCGCGAGCTCCCCGTCGTTGGTGAGGAGCAGCAGGCCCTCGGTGTCCACGTCGAGCCGCCCGACCGGAAACACGCGGGGCTCCGGGGGGACCAGCCCTACCACCGTGGGCCGCCCCTGGGGATCGGCGGCGGTGGTGACCACCCCGGCCGGCTTGTTCATCAGGTAGTGGACCAGCCCGGGGCGCACGCCCACGACGGCGCCGTCGACCTCGACGCGGTCGGCTTCGGGATCGGCCCGGTCCCCCAGCGTGGCGATCTCGCCGTTGACCCGCACGCGCCCGGCGGCGATCAGCTCCTCGCAGGCGCGGCGGCTGCCGAGACCGGCGCGGGCCAGGATCTTCTGCAACCGCTCACGTGCCGTCGGAGTCCTCCACGGCGGCCTCGGCGGCCTCGGCCGTCAGGAGCTCCGCGTCCGGCCGGAGGCCCTGCTCGAGCTGCTCCACCACATCGGCGCCGGGCACGAAATCGGCGATGGGGGGCAGCTCCTCGAGGCCATCGAGGCCCAGTTGCTCCAGGAACGCCCGGGTGGTGCCGAACAGCGTGGCCTGGCCCGGCCCTGGGTCACGGGCGACCTCAGCGATGTAGCCCCGCTGCTGCAGCGTGCGCATCACTCCGTCGACGTTGACGCCCCGGATCGCCGCCACCTGCGCCCGCGAGATCGGCTGCTTGTACGCCACGATGGCGAGCGTCTCCAGCGCCGCCGCCGAGAGCTTGGCGCCTTGGCCCTCGAGCACGAACCGCTCGACATAAGGCGCCTGGTCGGGGTGGCTCTGAAACCGCCACCCCCCGGCCACCCGCACCAACTGGAAGCCCCGGCCCTGCTCCTCGTACTCGGCCGCCAGCTCGCGGCACAGCTCCTCGACGACCGCCGGTCGCAGCTCCAGCAGCTGGCTCAGCAGGTTGGTGTCCATCGGGTCCTCGGTCACGAGGACGATGGCCTCGATCGCCCGCCGGGCGTCCTCGTTTGGGCTCGCGGGCATGGGGGTCACCCGTCGTACGCGTCGACAGTGTCGAACCCGCCCAGATCACCGAGCTCGCGGGCCCCGTCCTCGCCCAGCCACACGATCTCGATGTCGCCGAATGTGCGGGGCTGCTCGATGTCGACGAGCCCCTTCTTGAACAGCTCGAGCACCGCCAGGAACCGCACCACCACCTGCAGCCGCTCCACCAGCTCACAGGTCAGCGCCCGGAAGGTCGTGCGCCCGAGCTGCGGCAGCTCCTGGACCAGCTCACCGATGGCGTCGGTCACCGAGACGCGGATGGGGGCCACGTGGTCCAGGTCGATGCGGGGTACCGTCCGGGGGACCATGGCCCGCAGGTAGGCACGCCGGATGTCCTCGGCGTCGATGCCCTCCAGCAGGTCGGGCATGAGGCCCACGAAGCGGTCGTCGACGCCCACGGTGCGGGGGTGACTGCGGCCGGCCTCGCCCGCCAGCACCTGCAGGGCGATGGCCGCCTCCTTGAACGTCTTGCACTCGACCAGTCGGTGCAGCAGCAGGTCGCGCTCCTCCCATACCGCCAGCTCCTCGTCGAGGTCGAGGTCGTCGGCGGTGGGCAGGAGGCGCCGGCTCTTGAGCTCCACCAGAGTGGCGGCGATGAGCAGGAACTCGCTGGCCATCTCGAGCTCGAGCTGCTCCATGCGCTCGAGCTCGCGCAGGTAGCCGTCGACGATCGTGGCCAGGCTGATCTCGTAGAGGTCGACCTGCTCCTGGAGGATCAGATGGAGCAACAGGTCGAACGGGCCGTCGAAGACGGGCGTCTGCACCTCGTAGGGCATCGTGCCGATGATAATCACAGCCCTGTCGTTCCCCGGGGATCTGGTGGGGTGACATGTACCTCACCCTCTAGCATCGCCGTTCATGACCCGCGTGTTCTCCGGCATCCAGCCCACCGGCGAGGTGCACCTCGGCAACTACCTGGGCGCGATCCGGCGCTGGGCGCAGGCGCAGCACGAGGACGACGCCATCCACTGCATCGTCGACCTGCACGCGCTCACGATCCCCCAGGACCCGGCCGTGCTGCGGGCCAAGGTCATCGAGACTGCGCAGATCCTGGTGGCGGCAGGGCTCGACCCCGAGCTGTGCACGCTGTTCGTGCAGAGCCACGTGCCCGAGCACCCCGAGCTGAGCTGGGTCATGGAGTGCACCGCCGCCTTCGGCGAGCTGCGCCGCATGGTCCAGTTCAAGGAGAAGTCCGACCAGGCCGACTTCGTGTCGGCGGGGCTGTTCGCGTACCCCGCCCTGCAGGCGGCCGACATCCTGCTCTACGACACCGAGAAGGTGCCGGTGGGGGACGACCAGCGCCAGCACATCGAGCTGGCGCGCGACCTCGCCATCCGCTTCAACAACCGCTACGGCGAGACGTTCGTGGTGCCCGAGCACGCCATCGCCCCGGTGGCCGCCCGGGTGATGGACCTGCAGCATCCCGGGCGAAAGATGTCCAAGTCGGTCGACTCGCCGCTCGGCACCGTGCTGGCGCTCGACGAGCCGGAGGTGATCCGGCGCAAGTTCCGCCGGGCCGTTACCGACAGCGAGACCGAGGTCCGCTACGACCCGGAGGCCAAGCCGGGCGTGGCCAACCTTCTGTCGATCCTGGCGGCCGCCACCGACGACAAACCCGAGGCGCTGGCCGACAAGTACAGCCAGTACGGGCCGCTCAAGGACGACGCCGCCGACGCCACCATCGAGCTCTTCCGGCCCCTGCAGAAGCGCTTCGCCGAGCTGGCGGCCGACCCGGCGGAGACGCGGCGAATCCTGGCCACCGGCGCGGCGAAGGCCCGGGCCATGGCGGCCCCGAAGCTGGCCCTGGTGCGGGAACGGTTGGGCCTGCTGCTGCCCTGAGGCCGTGTGCAGCGGCCTCGCGGGGTTACGGGCAGCTCTCGGACTCGAACCGCCGGTCCTCGTCGCTGCCCTCGAACTGGCCGCAGACCTCGTGCTCGGCCGGGAGGCATCCGCCCTCGGGCTCCTCGACGAGCTGGCCGGGGGTCGACCCGGGGTGGGCGGCTGCCGTCTCAGGGACCACCACGCAGTAGTGCTGCCCCGAGGTCTCGGAGCGCATGCCGGCCCAGCAGCCGCCTACGAACAGGAGCACGCCGCCGGCTGCCAGCAATCTGCCGTTGGGTGCCATCGCCTGCGCCCCCTATCGTGACTCGCCCCGATCCGGACGTAACGGAGTCTTACCATCACCGACCGAGCGCTGCGGGCCACCGCCGGCCAGCGCCGGTTCGCTGCCCCTCAATCGTCGTCGGCGGCCTTGAGCGCCGCCCCCACCTCGGCAGCGACGGTCCACCGTTGGGGCGGCAGGTGGTGCTCGCGGGCCCAGGCGACGGTGACCCGGTCGCTGCCCGCAGCGGCCAGCAGCTCGGCACCGATCTCGTCGTGGCACAGGTAGCGGCCCACCCGGCCGGCCATGCCGCCCCGCTCCCGCCAGCCCCGGGCGCGGTCGTAGCCCCACGCCATCCCCGCCACGGTGGCCAGCGCCCGGCGGACCGGGCCGAAGGCGCTGTCGATCTTGCCCACGTCGTGGAGCAGCGCCGCCGCCAGCACCGGGCGGCTTGCATCCGGGCCCAGCGCCACGTCCACCCGGCGGGCCACGCCCACGGCATGGCGCCGGTCCGGCGCGCTCATCCGCCGCCACAGGGCGGCTTCACCGGGCTTCATCCGGGCGACCGCCCAGGCGGCGTCGCCGGCCGAGGGACCACCCGGCCGCAGCGACCCGAAGAACCGGCGGACCAGATGCCGCAGGTGGTCCCGACCGCGCAGCGTGCGTCCTCAGGCGTGCTTGACGCAGAACCGGGTAGCCGGGATCGCCTCGAGCCGTGCCTCGGCGATCGGCTCGCCGCAGCGCTCGCACAGGCCGTAGGTGCCCTGGTCGAACTTGGCCAGCGCGTGCTCCACCTCGTCGAGCTGCTCGTTGAGCTGGTTGAGCAGCGCCATGTTCTCGCCCAGCTCGGCGGCCACCTGGCCGGAGTCGGCGAAGTTCTCGTCGTAGGACAGCGTCCCGCCACCGCTGTCGAGCGCCGAGATCTGGCCTCGAAGCCGGGCGCGCTCCCCTTCGAGTTGCTCCCGGAGGTTGGACAGCAGCGTCTGGTCGGGCATCACGTGAAGGGTACCGGACCGCACCGCCCCCAGTGGCCGGTGGCGCACGCAGGGCCCGGCGGCGGCCCGGCTGCGCCGCAGTCAGCCCAACGTGACCAGGTCGGGGGTGAGGTCCCCGACCGTGCGAGCGCCGACCAGGGCCATCGTGCGGCGCACGTCGGCGTCGAACAGCCGGAGCACGTGGTCCACGCCCCGCTCCCCGGCGGCGCCCAGCCCGTAGAGGTAGGCGCGGCCGGCCATGCACGCCCGGGCGCCGAGCGCCACCGCCTTGACGATGTCGCTCCCCCGCCGCACGCCGCCGTCGCAGATGATCTCGACCCGGTCGCCAACCGCGTCGGCCACGGGGGCCACGAGGTCGAGCGGCGCCGGGGCCGAGTCGAGCTGGCGGCCGCCGTGGTTGGACAGCGCGACCGCCTCGACGCCGGCGTCGGCAGCGAGGCGGGCGTCCGCCACCGTCTGGACGCCCTTGAGCACCAGTGGGCCGCCCCACACCGAGCGCAGCCACTCGACGTCCCGCCACGACAGGGCGGGGTCGAACTGGGTGTTGACGTAGTCGGCCAGGGACACGGCGCTGCTGCCGTCGCTCACCTCGCGCCCGGTGACGTTGGCAAAGCGGATCGGCTCGGACCGCACGAAGGCAAAGGTCCACGCCGGGTGGAGCGCGCCGTCGACGAGGGTGCCCAGCCCGATCTGGGGCGGCAGGGTGAAGCCCCGACGGACATCGCGTTCCCGCCGCCCCAGCACCGCGGCGTCCACGGTGAGGACTACGGCCTCGTAGCCGGCCTCCGCGGCCCGGCCGACGATCTCCTTCACCAGCCCCCGGTCGCGCCACATGTACACCTGGAACCACTTCGGCCCCGCGCTGACGGCGGCCACCTCCTCGATGGACCGGGTGCCGAGCGTCGACAGCGTGTAGGGCAGGCCGGCGCTGGCGGCAGCCCTGGCCACGGCCAGCTCGCCGTCGGGGTCGGCGATGCGGGTGAAGCCGGTGGGGGCCAGGACCAGCGGCAGCGGCAACGGGCGCCCGAGCAGCGTGGTCGAGGGATCGACGGTGCCCACGTCGCGCAGCACGCGCGGCCGGAAGGTGACCCGGGCGTAGGCGGCGGCGTTGGCGGCCAGCGTCCGCTCGTCCTCGGCGCCGCCATCGATGTAGTCGAACACCCCCCGGGGCAGGCGCCGCCGGGCGATGGCGCGCAGGTCGGCGACCGCGGCCGCCCGGGCAAGCCGCCGTGCTACCGGGTCGCGCTCGAGGGGCCCGAACCGCAGCACCGAGCGGAGCGTCTCGACCGAGCGGCTCAGCCTCCTCACAGAACCTCCCAGCGCTCCCGGTAGGGATCGAGGCGGGGATCGCGGGGGTCCAGCTCGGTGACGAGGACGTGCACCCGCTCGGGGCCCAGCGCCCGGGCGGGCGCCCGCTGGCCCAGCTTGCTGGCGTCGACGGCCACCACCACCTCGGCCGCCACGTCGGCGAGGGCCAGCTTGACCTCGGCGTCCTCCAGAGTGGCCTCGGACGTGCCGTGCTCGGGGTGCAACGCCGCCGCCGACACGAACAGCCGCCGCAGCAACAGCTCGTGCGCCGTGCGGGTGGCGAGCGGCCCGACCAGGCTGCCCGTGCGCGGGTCGAGCTGGCCGCCGGTGAGCAGCGGCGTGACGCCGCCCTTGCCCTGCAGGGCGGCGAACGTGTCCTGCCCGTTGGTCACCACGGTCAGGTCGCGGACCTGGCCCAGGTGCACGGCCAGGCGCTGCACGGTCGACGAGGCGTCGAGCCCAATGGCGCCGCCGTCGCCGACCAGCCCGGAGAGCTTGGCGGCAATGCGGTCCTTCGCCCGGACGTGGCGGCCGAAGCGCTCGGCGAACGGCTGGGGCCCGATGGCGACTGCACCGCCCCGGATCCGTTGCACCACGCCCTGCTCGGCCAGCATGTCGAGGTCCCGACGGATGGTCATCTCGCTCACGGCGAACGCGGCAGCCAGGTCGCCCACCTTGACCCGGCCCTCGCGCTGGACCCGGGTCTCGATCTCCCGCAACCGGTCGAGGGCGTCGATGCTCACGACGCCTCCTCAGCCGGATCGCCCGCCAGGTGGCGCCGGGCATCGGCCAGGTCGGCGTATACGCCGAGCGCCACGCCCTGGACGAGGGCGTTGCCGAGCGCCGTCGCCTCTACGGGGCCCGCGTGCACCGGCAGCCGGGCCTGCTCGGCCAGCAGCCGGGCGTACAGGCCGGCCTGCGCGACGCCGCCTATGACATGCACGTCGGTGACGCCACCCAGCTCGCCGAGTACCGCGGCGGTGCCGGCGGCCTGGGACTCGACGATGCCCCGGACCACGACCCGCGGCTGAGCGTCGACCGGCAGCCCGAGGGCGGCGGTGACCTCGGCCAGCATGTCGGTGGGGTTGAGGAAGCGCTGGTCGGCGACGTCGAGCTGCGCCGGCGGCGGCTCGGCGGCCTCGGCGGCGGCCAGCAGCTCGCCGACCGACCCGCCCGGGCCCACGGCGTCGGCCCACGCCGCCCGGCAGCGCTCGACGAGCCACGACCCGGCCAGGTTCTTGAGGAGCCGGACCCCGCCCAGCGCCCCGATCTCGTTGCTGAAGTTGGCCCGCCGGGCCCGGTCGCTCAGATCGGGCCCTGCCTGCTCCCGTCCCACCAGCAGCCATGTCCCGGTGGACACGAAGGCGGACCCCGGCCCGGGCGCCGCGCCCATGGCGACCACGGCCGAGGCCGTGTCGTGGCCCCCGACCAGGTGGACGGGGACGCCCTGCCAAGTGCCCACCCGGGTGCCGGCCGGCAGGAGCGGCGGCAGGACCGAGGCGTCGAGGCCGATGGCGGCGACCAGCGGCGCCGACCAGTCCCCGGACGCGATGTCGACCAGGCCGGTGGTCCCGGCGCTGGTGCGCTCGCCCACGATCTCGCCGGTCAGGTGGTGGACGAGGAGCTCGGGCAGCATCAACAGGTGCCGGGCCCGGGCCAGCTCGTCCGCGTCGTGGGCCGCCACCTGGAACACCGTGTTGAACGGCTGCAACTGCACGCCGGTGGTGCGGTAGAGCGCCTCGGCGCCGCCCAGGCGGGTGACCACCGCCTCGTAGCGGCCCGTGCGGCCGTCCCGGTACGACACCGGCGGTGCCACCAGCTCACGCCGGCCGTCCAGCAGCCCGTAGTCCACGCCCCAGGTGTCGACGCCGATCGAGGCGGCCGGCCCCGCCTCGAGCGCCGCGGCCAGACCCTTCTCCATCTCCGCCACCAGGCGGGGCCAGTCCCAGCACAGCACCCCGGCCGGGTCGGCCACCGGTCCGTGCATGTGGCGGTGCACGACGCGCAGCGCCGGGGGCCGCTCGCCGAGGTCCACGCGGCACACGCGGATCGACGACGCCCCGAAGTCGACGGCGACGACGGCGGTCACGGCCACGGCCAGACGCCCTTACAACCCCGTGGCCACGGTGTCGGAGCCCCGCTCCGCGGTCACCCGCGCCCGGTAGCCCACGGCCCGGTAGGTGGCGAGCGGGTCGAGCGCGGCGCCGTTGCGGCGGCGGGCCTCGGCCACCAGCGGGCGCACGTCGGTGCGGAACGCCCGGTGCAGCACCTCGGCCGCCCGCGCGGGGTCATTGGCCTGCTGCGCCTCCGCGAGATCCACCCGGTTGACGCACAGCGCCTGGGCCAGGGCCACCTGGAGGGCGTCGGTGGCCTGCACGAGGTCCTCCAGCGGGTCCTTCAGGTTGTGGCTCTCGTCGATCATGTAGGCGGCGTCGGGCATGCGTCCCCCGCCCGCCTCCAGCAGCTCGCCCACGATCAGGAACAGCTGGAACGGGGTGATCGAGCCGACGGTGAGGTCGTCGTCGCCGTACTTGGAGTCGTTGAAGTGGAACCCGCCCAGTCGGCCCGCCATCGCCAGGCGCGACACGACCTGCTCGATGTTGGTGTTGGGCAGGTGGTGGCCGAGGTCGACGAGGCACTTGGCCCGGTCGCCCGTGCCCTGGGCCAGCAGCAGCGACGTGCCCCAGTCGTTGTTGACCGACGAGTAGAACGCCGGCTCGTAGGGCTTGTGCTCGGTGTACATCTCCCAGTCGGCCGGCAAATGCGCGTAGATCTCCAGCAGGCCAGCCTGCACCCGCTCGAACTGGCCCCGGAAGCTGGCCTGTCCCGGGTGGTTCATCCCGTCGCCCAACCACACCGTCAGCGCCCGCGACCCCAGCTCGACGCCCAGGTCGATCACGTAGTGGTTGTGCTCGATCGCAGCCCGGCGCACGCTGTCGTCGACGTTGGCGAGGCTGCCGAACTTGTAGGACACGGCGCCGGCGCGGGTGGTCGACGGGTTGTCCTGGAAGGTGTTGGAGTTCATGGCGTCGAAGCCGATGCCCCGCTCCCCGGCGTGGCGCCGCAACGCCGTCGCCCCGTCCCCCAGGCCGGGATCGTCCCACGGCACGTGCAGGCTCACCGTGCGGTTGGCGCCCGTCAGGGCGTTCAGCGCCGCGATGTCGTCGATCTTCTCGAACGTGTCGCGGGGCTCGCCCCCGCCGGGGAAACGTCCGAAGCGCGTCCCGCCGGTCCCCACGGCCCACGAGGGGGCAGCGGCGCTGAAGCGGGCCACCTCGGCCACCACCGCCTCAGCGTCGACGCCCGTCCGTTCGACCACGTCCATGGCGTGGGCCAGGTCTGACTCGTGCCACGCCAGGCGGATCTGGTTCTCTTCCCCGATGCGGCTGTGGTCGATCACCATCGACTTCTCCTCTCAACGCAGGAACGCCATCGGCACTCCGCTGTCCACAGGAACGATCGTTCCGGTCGTCAGCGCCAGGTCGCCGGAGCACAACGCAAACACTGCCGCGGCCACGTGCTCCGGCAGCACCTCGTGACCGAGCACCGTACGCCCGGCGTAGAACTTTCCGAGGTCCTCGGGTGGCACCCCGTAGACCTTGGCGCGCTCCTCGCCCCAGCCGCCCTCGAAGATGCCCGAGCCCCGCACCACACCGTCGGGGTTCACGCCGTTCACCCGCACGCCGAGCGGCCCTAGCTCGGTCGCCAGCAGACGCACCTGGTGGGCCTGATCGGCCTTGGCAGCGGAGTAGGCCACGTTGCCCTTGCCCGCGACCACGGCGTTCTTGGATACCACGTACACGATGTCGGCGGGCAGCCCCTGCGCCTCCATGACCTTCGCGGCCTCGCGGCTGACCAGGAACGAACCCCGCGCCATGACCCGATGTTGGACGTCCCAGTCGGCGGCCGTCGTCTCGGCGAGCGGCTTGGAGATCGACAGTCCGGCGTTGTTGACCACCAGGTCGACGCCGCCGAACGTCGCCGCGGCCTCACGGACGGCCGCCGCCACGGCGCTCTCGTCGCTCACGTCGACCTCCACGGCCACCGCCACGTCTGCGCCACCCAACTCCTCCGCCGCGGTCTGGGCACCGGCGGTGTCGCGGTCGGCAAGCACTACGGCCGCGCCCTCGGCACCCAGCCGGGCGGCGATGGCGCGGCCGATGCCGGAGGCGGCGCCGGTGACGAAGGCGACCCGGCCCGCGAGCGGCCTGGGCGGAGGCAGCCGGCGCAACTTGGCCTCTTCCAGCTCCCAGTACTCGATGCGGAACTTCTCTGACTCGGGGATGGGCTGGTAGGTCGACAGCGCCTCGGCCCCCCGCATCACGTTGATGGCGTTGACGTAGAACTCGCCGGCGATGCGGGCCGACCGCACATCGGGCCCGAAGCTGAACATCCCGATGCCCGGGACCAGCACGATCACCGGGTCAGCGCCCCGAAGGGGTGGCGAGTCGGGCCGGGCGTAACGTTGGTAGTAGGCGGCGTAGTCCTCGCGGTAGGCGGCGTGCAGCTCCCGCAGCCGGGCGACCAGGTCGCCCACCGGCGCGGTGGGTGGCAGGTCGAGCAGCAGCGGTCGCACCTTGGTACGGATGAAGTGGTCGGGGCACGACGTGCCGAGCGGCGCCAGCCGCACCACGGCGTCGCTGGCCAGGAGGTCGAGCACCAGCCCGCTGTCGGTGAGCTGGCCGACGACCTGGCGGTCGGTAGAGCACAGGCCCCGGATGTGGGGCGCCAGCTCCCCGGCCAGCCGCCGGCGCTCGTCGGCCGGCAGCGGCTCGAAGCCGGGGCGCACTGCGCCGAACGGGTCGGGCCGGCCGCGGTCGCTGATGAACTGCTCGGCCCGGCGAATCACCTCGAACGAAATCGCCTGGCAGGCCTCGGACGTGTCGGCCCAGGTCGTCAACCCGTGACCCCCGAGCACCACGCCGCGCAGGCCCGGGTTGTCGGCCGCCAGAGAGGCGATCTGCAGCCCTAGCTGGAAGCCGGGTCGGCGCCATGGCACCCAGGCCACCTCGCGGCCGAAGCACTCTTTGGTCAAAGCCTCACCGTCGGCCGCAGCCGCCAGGGCGATCACGGCGTCGGGGTGCAGGTGGTCGACGTGGCGGGCATCCACCAAGGCGTGCATGGCGGTATCGATCGATGGCGCCGCGCCCCCCGTGCCCCATCGGCAATGCTCGAAAGCCGCCACCATCTCGTCCTCGTGCTCGACGCCCCGGTAGACGCCCCGCAGCGCGCGCACGCGATCGAGCCGCAACGTGGCCAGGCCGTCGGGCTGGAGGGTGCCAAGATCGCCACCCGAGCCCTTCACGTAGAGCACATCGGTCGCCGCGCCGGTGACGGGGTCGGTGACCATGACCTTGCACGACGTGTTGCCCCCGGCATAGTTGGTCACCCGCGGGTCGACACCCAGCGCATGCGAACGCTGGATCAGCGCCTTGACCTCCGGGGGTGCGGCTGGGTCGCTCATGGCAGGTGGAAGACCTCCTCGAGCTCCTGCATCATCTGGTCGGGGGGCAGCCCCGTGCCCTCGAAGAACGGCGCCATCAGCGCCTGCCACCTCTCGTTGACGGGCTCGGACGCCATGGCGGCGCGGGCATCGTCGAGGGTGCCGGATGTTTCGACGTACCCGAACAGGGTGCCGTCGCCGCCCAGGAACAGCGAGTAGTTGTGCCAGCCCGTCCGACGCAGCGCGTCCAGCATCTCCGGCCACACGGATGCGTGGTGGCGCCGGTACTCGGCCGCCATCTCGGGCCTGATCTTCAACCTGAATCCGAACCGGTTCACGGGCGCGTCCTCCTGGGCGTTACCACCGAGGCACAGCCGAGCGGGGCTGGGTGCCCTGCCCCGCTCGGCCACGTGCCGTGGTCACTCGTCGATGTTCTCCTCGGTGTAGACCGTGAAGGGCCCCATCACGATGCGCAGCCCGTCATCCCGGGTCGGATCCGCCTCGATCGTGTACTCGCCCATGCGCCCGGCCGTGAACGTCTGCTCCTCGGCAGCCTCGATCTGACCGGTGGCGATGCCATAGGTCGCGTAGTAGGTGAGGTAGCCCAGGTCGACGAAGCTCCACAGGGCGAACTGCGGCGCGCACCCGCTCTGCGTGTACCCGCGCATCTCGTCGGGCAGGCCCAGGCCGGACACCTTCACCCGGTCGCACAGCCCCTCGTCGGTCATGGCCTTGCCAGCGGCGGCGATGCCGACCGTGGTCGGAGCCATGATCAGCTCGAGGTCGGGGTGCGAGTCGATCAGGCCCAACGCCTGGTTGTACGACTCGTCGGAGTCGTCGTTGCCGTAGACCGTGTCGACCAACTCGAGGTTGGCATATTGCGGGTCTTGGAGCGCCTCCTCGAGGGCGGCGATCCAGGCGTTCTGGTTGGCGGCATCGGGCGAGGCCGACAGGATCGCGAACTGCCCTCCGTCCTCACCCAGGATCTCGAGCGCCATGTCGGCCATGACGACGCCGGTCTCGTCGAAGTCCACCTGGGCGACGAACAAGCTCTCGCCTTCGCCCGACGGAATCGGCGAGTCCCAGCTCACGACGGCCACATCGGCGTCGGTCGCAGCATCGACGCCCGACTGGATCTGCTCGCCAGCGTTGTTCGAGATCATGACGGCGTCGACCCCCTGGGTGGCGGCATTGGTCATGGTCTCGATCTGCCCGGTGGGATCCTCGCACGTCGAGGGGCCCAGGAACTCGGGCTCCGACGTGCCGAGCTCCTCGGCCGCCTCCTGCGCACCCTCGTTGGCCTGGTCGAACACCGCGATGCCGGTGCACTTCGGGAGGAGGATGGCGTTCATGTCGTCGCCACCCTCGATGGTGACGGCCTCCCCGGCGGCACCACCGCCCTCGGAGCCGGTGTCCTCGGGCGCACCACCGGACTCCGTGTCGTCGTCGTCACCGCACGCGGCGGCGCCGAAGAGCGCCAGGCTCAACATCACTGCCATCAGCTTGTGAGGTCTCATCGTCCCCTCTCCTTCTCGTCGAGGGGTGCCCTCGACGCAGGTCTGGTTGTTGTCATGTCTCCGCCTCCACCTCGCGGCGTCGGAGGGGCAGGCGGTCGAGCAGGTTCTGGGCCAGCACCGACACGATCAGCAGCGCGCCGATGACGCCGGTCTGGGTGTTGGCCTCGACGTTCGCCAGGCCCAGCCCGTTGCGCAGGTTCAGCACGATGCATACGGCGAGGGCGACGCCGAGCAGCGTCCCTGACCCACCGAAGATGCTGACGCCGCCCAACAGCACCATGGTGATGATGTCGAGCTCGAAGCCCTCCCCGATGTTGGCCCGCACCGAGCCCAGGCGGGCCGCGAACAGCACGCCCGCCACACCGGCGACGAGGCCCGATGTCGTGAACAGGAAGAGCTTGACGCGGGCCACGTCGATACCCGAGTAGCGGGCGACGTCGGCGTTGTTGCCGATCACGTACACCCGGCGACCGAAGGCCGACCGGTGGAGCACGACACCGCCCACCACCAGCAGCACGAGGAACAGCACCAGCGCGAACGGCAGCGGACCGAGGAAGTCGTCGCGACCCAGGTTGCCGAACCAGTCGGGAAAGTCGCCGATCGACCGGTCCTCCAACAGGATCCGTGCGGCCCCCCGGAAGCCGATGAGGCCGGCGAGCGTGACCACCAGCGACGAGATCCCGGTCTTGGCGACGACCAGCCCCTGGACAAAGCCGGCTGACGCCGCGGCCGCGAGCGCGATGACGATGGCCAGACCGAACGGCACGCCGGACTCGTGGGCGGCGGCGAGGACGCAGGCGGCGAAGGCCATGACCGAGGCGACGGAGAGGTCGATCTCGCCGTTGACGATCACGAACGTCATGGCCACGGCCACGATCACCTTCTCGATCGAGAGCCGGAAGATGTTCACGAAGTTGTCGACGTCGAGGTAGACGGGTGACTGCGTGGCGTTATAGGCGATCGTTCCGACGAGGATCACGGCCAGCAGCAGCTCCCAGCTGCGCACCCGCGCCCACTCAGGCATCGCTCACCTCCCCACCTCGCGCCGCGGGGGTCAGCGCCGGAGCCTCGGGTTCGTCGGGCCCGCGGGCCGAGCCGTCCTCGACCTTGGTGTGCGGACGGGCCTCCGCCGACCATCGCCGCCGGAACCGCCTGCCGATCACCACGTCTGCGACCACAGCGGCGAGGATCAGCGCGCCGAGAATGGCGTTGCGCCAGAACTCGGTCACCTGAGGGACCCGCACCAGGCTCTGGTCGAGCACGTCGATCAGGACCGCGCCGAGGAACGCCCCGACCAGGGTGCCGGAGCCGCCCAGGACACTGACGCCACCCACCACCGCAGCTGCGACCGAGTCCAGCTCGAGGCCCCGGCCGGCAACGACAGTGATGTTGCCGAAGCGGGCGAGGAACAGGAACCCGGCGAACCCCGACAGGGCGCCGCAGGCGGTGAAGGCACCGAGTACGAGGCGCCGGGTGGGCAGGCCCGCCTGCGCAGCAGCATCGGGGTTGGAGCCGATGGCGTAGAGCCGGCGTCCCCACCGCAGCCGCAGCATCGCGATCTGCAGCACCGCGACGATGACCACCACGACCGCGAACACGACGCGTATGTCGAGACCGCCCAAACCGAACACCGTGCGGGTGGGCAGATCCACCACCCACGACGGCAACGAATCGGCCGTGATCGTCCTCCCCTCGCCGTGGGAGATCAGCCAGCTCCGGTAGATCGCGAGGGTGCCGAGCGTGGTGATGATGGCCGGGACCCGTCCATAGGCCACGATCAGGCCGTTGATCGCACCCAGCAAAGCTCCGAGCCCCACGGCGACCCCGATGGCGACCGCCGCTGACGTCGAGGGATGGGACGACGCGAACTGACCGGTGAGATACGCCGTCACACCCACGATCGATCCCACCGACAGATCGATGTTGCGGGTGATGATGACGGTGGTCTGCGCCACGGCCAGCACCGCCGTGATCGCCACGCTGGTCGTCACCCGGTTGAAGATCCGGCCGCTGAAGTAATCGTCGACCAGGAACCCGAACACCAGGAGCGCCACGACGATCACACCCAGCAGCGAGAGCTCCTTCACGCGCTCCGGCCGGATCCAGATCGCCGTGCGGACGGGACGTGTCCGTACCCGGTCGAGGCGAGCGACGTCGGTGGCCGCGCTCATTGCCTTCTCACGCCACGCCCACGGCCGCGGTCATGACGCGCTCCTGGGTGGCCTCGGCCCGGTCGAACAAGCCGGTCTGCTCGCCCTCGCGCATGACCAGCACGCGGTCGCTCACGGCCAGCACCTCGGGCAAATCCGAGGAGATGAGCACGACGGCCATGCCCGAGCGAGCGAGCTCATCGATGATCCTGTGGACGTCGGCCTTGGCGCCCACGTCGATCCCCCGGGTCGGCTCGTCGAGGATCAGTACGGCCGGCCCGGTGTTGAGCCACTTGGCGAGCATCGTCTTCTGCTGGTTGCCCCCCGAGAGCAGCCCGACGGGCTGCGACAGGCCGGCGGTGCGGATGCTGAGCTGCCGGCGGAACCGCTCGGCAGCCGAACGTTCGGCGCCGCCGTCGACGAGCCCGAACCTCGACACGTAGCGCCGCAGTGACGGCAGCGTGATGTTGGCCGTCACCGATTGCGGCAGCGACAGCCCGACGTGCCGGCGATCCTCGGACAGGTAGGCGATCCCGTGATCCAGGGCCTGGCGGGGGGTGGCGATCTCGACCGGCCGACCGTCGACGTCGATGGTCCCGGTCTCCGCCGGCGCGATCCCGAACAAGGCCAGCGCGACATCGGTGCGGCCAGCGCCCACAAGCCCGGCCAGCCCGAGGACCTCGCCCCGCCGCACGTCGAACGACACGCCGGAGAACTTGCCCGTGCGCCCGAGGTCACGTACCCGCAGGACCACCTCGCCGGCATGGTGATCCTGCCGCGCGTAAAAGTCGGAGACCTGGCGCCCGACCATGGCGGTGATGAGCTGGGCGCGGGTGACGTCGTCCCGGGCGTGCGTCGCGACGTGGCGCCCGTCGCGGAACACCGACACGCGGTCGGCGATCTCGAACACCTCGTCGAGCCGGTGGCTGATGAACAGGACGGCCACGCCCGAGTCCCGGAGCTGGCGCACCTGGCGGAACAACCGCTCGACCTCGTGGGCGGACAGCGCCGCCGTGGGCTCGTCCATGATGAGCACGCGCACATCGAGCGAGATGGCCTTGGCGATCTCGATCGCCTGCTGGACGGCGACCGGCAGGCCGCTTGCCGGCATCCGGGGATCGATGTGGACGTCGAGCCGCCCCAGGATCGCCTCGGCGTCGGCGCACGTCTGCCGCCACCGCACCACTCGGCCCTGGTCCCGGTGGCCGATGAAGATGTTCTCGGCCACGCTCAGGTCGGGGAAGATCAGCGGCTCCTGGTAGATGGCCGCGATCCCCAGGCGCTGTGCATCGGCAGCGCTGCGCAGCGAGACGGGCTCATCGTCGACGACAACGCTGCCTTCGTCCGGCGGATAGATGCCCGTCATGACCTTGATGAGCGTCGACTTGCCGGCACCGTTCTCGCCCACCAGGGCGTGGACCTCGCGGCGGCGTAGCTCCAACGACACGTCGTCGAGCGCCCGCGTGGCCCCGAACCGCTTGGAGATCCCACGCATCGCAAGGACCGGAGCGGCGTCGCTGTCGCTCATGGGGCCCACCCCGGCCCGCTGCACGCCATGACACTCACCGAACGGACCACGAGCACCCCCCTGGCCGTCTGCCGTTCGCAATTGTTGTTTCTAACATTAACTCACACAACCCGCTCGCACGCAATCACGTCTCCTGGTGGTGACCGTGGTGAGCGGCCAGCGAGAAGCCGCCGGGTTGTTCGGGGCGCTGGTCGTCGGCCGTGAGATCCGGAACCCGCCAGGCGTGCCGGCCGGCGCCGACCTCGAGGACCTCGGTGGAGCCGTGACCGGTGCCCGGCAGCACCACCTCCGCTGCCGTGTTCGGCGGCACCACGGCGGTGACCTCGATCTCGTCGCCCTCGATGCGCCACGACACCTCGGCCAGCCCGTAGGGCGTGCGGTGCCGGCTCGTCGCCCACGACAGCCCGCCGCCCGGCACCGGCGCGATGCGGAGGCGCCGGTAGCCGGGCGCGTCCGGGGCCAGGCCACCGACGGTGCGGTGCAGCCAGTCGGCCACCGCGCCCAGCGCGTAGTGGTTGAAGGAGTTCATCCGAGTGCCGTTGAGCGAGCCGTCGGGCTTGATGCCGTCCCAGCGCTCCCACACCGTGGTGGCGCCGTGCAGCACCGGGTACAGCCACCACGGGCACTCGGTCTGCGTGAGCAGCTCGTAGGCGGAGGCCGCCTCGCCGGCATCGCACAGGGCGTCGCACACGATGGGCGTGCCCACGAAGCCCGTGGCGATGTGGTAGCCGGCCCGCCGGACCAGCTTGGCCAGGCGCCGACCGGCCCGGACCCGCTGGTCGTCGTCGGGCAGCAGGGCGTAGCGCAGCGCCAGGGCGTAGGCGGTCTGCGAGTCCGACACCAGCAGGCCGCTGGGCGCCGCGTACTCACGGGCGAAGGCGGCGCGCACCTCGGCGGCGACACCCCCGTAGCGGGCGGCGTCGTCGGGCTCGCCGACCAGCTCGGCGGCCTGGGCGAGCACGTCGAGCGAGTGGCACAGCGCCGCGGTGGCCACCAGGTGGGGGTCGGTGCGGCCCTCCTGGGGGCGGTCCTCGGGGGCGCCGGGGTCGAGCCAGTCCGCGAACTGGAAGCCCTCGTCCCACAGCCGGTTGTCGCCGGCGAGGTCCACCACGTGATCGACCCAGGCGCACATGCTGGCGTACTGGTCGCGCAGCAAGCCGACGTCGCCGAACCGCTGGTGGAGCACCCAGGGGACGACCACGGCGGCGTCGCCCCAGACCGCGGCCGGGAACGTCACCGCCAGCACGTCGGGCACGACCAGCGGGATGACCCCGTCCGGCTGCTGCTCGGCGGCGAGGTCGGCCAGCCACGACGCCAGGAACCCGGCGCAGTCGTAGAGGAAGCAGGCGGTGGGCGAGAAGACATTGATGTCGCCCGTCCACCCCAGGCGCTCGTCGCGCTGGGGGCAGTCGGTGGGCACGTCGAGGAAGTTCCCCCGCATGCCCCACACCACGTTGTCGTGCAGCTTGGTGATCCGCTCGTCGGAGCACGAGAACCAGCCCGTGCGCTCCATGTCGGAATGGCAGACGACGGCGTTCACGCCCTCGGCCACGGGCGGTGCGTCCGCCGGCCAGCCGCCGATCTCGGCGTACCGGAACCCGTGGAAGGTGAAACGCGGCTCCCACGTCCCCGGGCCGGCGCCCCGCAACGTGTAGCGGTCGGTCGCTGCCGCCTGGCGCAGCGGCTCGATGCACAGCTCGCCGTCCTGGAGGACCTCGGCGTGGCGCAGGGTCACCGCCGTCCCCGCTTCGCCGTCGACCGCGATGCGCAGCCGGCCCACGAGGTTCTGGCCGAAGTCGACGATGGTGCGGCCCGACGGCGAGGCGGTCACGGCGACGGGCCGCAGCTCCTCGATCCGCCGCACAGGAGGGCCGGTGCGGGCCACCAGCGTGCCGAGGTCGCGCTCGACGGCGTGGACGGGTCGCCAGTGGTCGTCGTCGAAGCCGGGCGACGACCAGCCGGGCTGCTCGAGCCGGGCGTCGTAGGTCTCGCCGTCGTAGATGCCGCTGGCGAGGATGGGGGCTGCATGGGCCCGCCAGGTGCCGTCGGCGCCGGTGCCCACCACCTGCGTCGTGCCGTCAGCCAGG